>JBAXCZ010000056.1:0-2857 GCA_037141195.1 Clostridia bacterium | reverse complement strand
TTGCGCCTGCGCTTGTTCAGACAAAGCATTCTGTTGTAGAAAATACTACTTCAGCTCCGGCTGACTTTACACATTCTTCAATGGCTTGACCTGGAATACCATCACGGTCACCGAGAATGGCTACTTTTTTGCCTTTCAACATTAGTTATTTCACCCCTTAATTATTTTATTTACACTTAAGACCTAAAAAACAGTTTGAGCTTCAATACTTGCATTTAATGCTCCTAATGCCTTAAGCATCATTTTTTTCCGTAAAATAAACTCTTCTTTTTCTCCAAGATTAGGGTCTCCAGTTGGATATGGAATTGAAGTTCCAGGCAAAATTCTATTTGCTCCTACCGTTTGGGAAATTGGTACAATTGTGCAAATATGTACTGTTGGAATGCCAATTTTTTCGATGGATTTAGTAATCGTTGCACCGCAACGAGTGTCAGTTCCTCAAGTAGAAGTTAGGATAACACCATTAACTCCATTTGCTAAAAGGTCTTTTCCAATCTCATCTCCATAGCGAACCGCACTTGAAACAGCGGTTGTATTACCAACTGTGGCATAAAAATAATCAAAGAGCTTGCCAATAGTTTTTTCTTTTTCAATTTCACGCATCGCGTCTAAAGGAAGAACTCTATCTGGATCTGCCAATGCATAGACTGGATCATAACCACCATGTACCGTCTCAAACTGCTTACTTGTGAGATCATCGATATCCTTGATGGAATATTTCCCCCATTTTGAAGCATTGGATGATTCTATTCTGTCTGGATTGCCTAGAGGCACAATTCCTCCAGTCGTTACCAGTGCAATAGTTGCTGTCTTTAGCTCTTTAACCCCCGCTGCTGGAGGAACTTTATCAAAAATTGGCATTGGTAATTCCGTTACATATGCCTCTCCTAAGACCTTTTTCACAATCATCTCAACAGCTCTGACTGCACCCGTCTTTTCCATCCAAATATTTACCCTACGACCTTGTGCAATGTATCCTTCTTCTTCAGGGAAGCCAATTTCTGCTCCCTTGGCTAATCTTTTAGCGAATGCACTTAATCTAGGTAGTACTTCTCGCATGCCAGCTGCTGAGGTTCCTGTTGTTAAAATATAGATATCTTTTTTATAAATATCTACACCCGGATTTTCTTCGTACATTGCGGTGAGCACAGGAATATGTAATTTTTCTTGTACAGCTCGACATATAGCCCCACAAGCTATACCATATCTTCCTGCGTTAAAAGCTGGACCTGCAATAAAAATATCCGGCTCATATTTTCTAATCTTCTCAATGATTTCCGCACTAGCCTCCTCACTGCGCTCTGCAAAATACGAATCTCCACAAATAACTGTTGCTACAATAGTCATGTCCTCACCTAAAAGTTGTTGAAGTGGGACACCAGGACCAACCACACCTTCTTTGATGATCGGAGTCTGATTTGCTTTTTCTTCTCCTCCGATTTGTCCGAAAAACTGGTTAATATAGTAAACTACTTTCACAATTTATCCCACCTTATTATTTAAGTCTTGTTGTCAAATTCTCATAGCCTAGCTCGCAACACGAACCCATAATAGCTGCAATTTCTACGTCTATACTGCCATCATCATGTAAACCTTGATTAGATCCTCCAGTGATAATTTTTACGCTTTCCAGCGAACCAATAACTTTACCCATAACTGGAAGTTTGATAAACTGATTTCCATTACCATTAGTAATTACCGCATCAGCTTCCGGAGTTACATCTGCTAGTCCTTGGGATCTTCCATCTCTACCTGCATACTCATCAGTTACTAGAACTGTTTTAATACCAGCTTTCTCAAGATGTTTACAGGTTAGCATTAAGTCTGTTTCAGGATTTCCGCCGCCCTCTTCAGTAATTATTACACCCTGTGCGCCAAGCATTTTTGCTAAATTTGTAGCATAAAATGCCCCTCTTTTTTTATCTGCTAGCATCGCACTCTCATTGGATAAAATTACCCCAGCAAAACATAATTCCTTGCCATGCTTCCTTAACAAATCAAGAATTACAGGATTATTTTGATGGTGAATAGTAGCATTCTTATGACAAGGAGCTGCACAGTTACCGCTAATAATTGCCCCATCCAGTACTTCAGTAGGAGAAATAAGTGTGGATAAGATACCCTTGACATTTAAGCCATATACATAAGTATCATGCATCAAGCCTTGACATTGAATCATATATACATAGGCAATTCTAGGTAAATTTGGATATTTTTTAGCTGACTCTTCGATGGATTCAAAAACAAATACTTCCTTGCTATCTGGAGTCAAATCTTTTGAAGCCTTAGCTAAGTAAGCTGCAACTTTTAATCCAGCAAATCTTACAGTTGTTTCGTGGCTATGTTTATCTAAATTAGGAATTGGCGTAATTAGTGGCACAACAATATTCATCTTCGAAAAGCTATTATAAGCTGCTCCAGGCCCGCTCATATCTATGATTCCTTCTTGAAAGTTCACAATTCTGCCACAGGTAGCCACGGCACAATCTTCCAAAATATGGGTAACTCCTTCTCCAACCGTCTCAAAACCGCCGATAAATCCAGGGAATACCTGACCTTCACCCTTGACCTTATAGCTTGGTTGAACTATATCCTTAATCGGAATAATCCTTACTGATTCACCTGGTCTAGCTAAATCAATATCAACATCTGCAATATTTGAATCCTCTTTGAGATAATCTTGCAATTCTTTTTTGTTAATATAAAGAATGCCGGCTTTGATTGCTGTCTGTTCAGCAAACTGTACATCCGTAATCTTAAATTTTCCAAGTTCTAACTTCATAGTCATTCCCCCGTAAATAGAATTTCATCAAGACAAAACGCTTAATTTATGATGTGCTTGACCTTATCAGCCAAG
>JBAXCZ010000055.1:0-3810 GCA_037141195.1 Clostridia bacterium | reverse complement strand
GATGGGACTCGAACCCGCAACCTGCTGATTACAAATCAGCTGCTCTGCCAATTGAGCTACTTCGGCTGATAAAAATGGCGACCCCGAACGGACTTGAACCGTCGATCTCTAGCGTGACAGGCTAGCGTGTTAACCAACTACACCACGGGGCCGTGCTGTGGTGACCCGTAGGGGATTTGAACCCCTGTAGCCGCCGTGAAAGGGCGGTGTCTTAGACCACTTGACCAACGGGCCATAATAACACTGGTCGGGGTGGAGGGATTCGAACCCCCGACCCTCTGGTCCCAAACCAGATGCGCTACCAAGCTGCGCTACACCCCGACGACTTTCTTATTATAGCTGTTCTGGTTTTTCATGTCAAGCGCCTTTTTGGATTTTATCCATTGTCTTTTGGAATTTTATCCAGAATTTCCTGCAGAGGATTTTTTACAAGCTCTAAATCAATGTACACGATTTGTTCCATTCTGCGAAACCAAGTTAGCTGTCTTTTAGCATAATGTCTTGTTTGTTGCTTAATTGCCTCAACAGCAGTAGTATAGGAGTTTACTCCTTGCAGATAGTCCACAAGTTGTCGGTAGCCTAAGCTTTGCATAGATTTGTATTTTAAGTCGTACCCTGCACTAAGTAATCCCTTTACTTCTTGCAAAAAACCCTCTGCTAACATCGCTTCTACCCTCTGATCTATCTCAGCGTAAAGTGTAGCTCTTGGTTTAAGCAAACAGAATATCTTGCTCTTTCTAGCATTTTCTTTCGCTATTTTAGGTAGTTCTGAAAATGGTTTTCCTGTTTCTTCATAGACCTCTAATGCTCTGATTACTCTGCGTAAATTATTTGGATGTAGCTGATTTGCTGTAACTTGGTCAATTTTAGAGAGTAATCCATGCACATAGGCATTGCCTCTTTCCTCTGCTTTTTTTTGCATTTCCTTGCGAAAAGCCAAATTATCAGCAATAGCTGGAAACTGATACAGCTCCGTGAGTGCTTGGATATATAGTCCAGTTCCACCTACTATCAAAGGACATTTATGCTGTACCTCTAACTCTAAAATTTTCTTTGCTGCCAATTCCTGAAAATCAGCTACAGAAAAGTTCACATCCGGTTCAACCAGATCAATTAAGTGATGTGGAATATAGCTGCCATCACTTGCATACTTTTCTTTTTCTTTGATTTTTGCGGAGCCAATGTCGAGCTTTTTATAAACCTGCACCGAATCTGCAGAAATTATCTCAGTATTTAAGCTATTCGCCAGCTCTAAGGCTAATTTCGATTTTCCTACTGCTGTTGGACCCATGAGAACTATCAGCTGTGACATAGCATGCTCCTTTACCCTTGAGATTAGCAAAAGCTGTCCCTCATCTGTATTTTAATTAGTGCGCAGAAATTTCCTATTGATTTCTTCCTTACTAAACGAAATCAATGTTGGCCTTCCATGGGGACAGGTATAGGGAAATTCACAGCTTCCTAATTGTTCTAGCAAGGATTTTTGTTCAACAAGCGTTAAAACATGGTTTGCTTTTACTGCTTTTTTACAGGCGTAAAGATGAAACCAGCTAGCAAATATTTCTTCGTGTTTAATGCCTAACACCAGTTTAGACATAGTTGTTTCCAATAACTCTTGCGGCTCTAACCAGGAAAATCCTGCTGGTACACCTCGTACTAGATATGTATCAGCTCCAAAAAGCTCCAACACAAAGCCCAAGCGTTCCAAAGTGGTAATATGCTCAATAATTTTGCCTTTTTGATCTGGAGCAAGTTCTATGGCAACTGGCAGTAATAACAGCTGACTGGTATAGCTTTTTCCTTGATAGGATTTGCGAATTTCTTCATAGGCTATTCGCTCATGAGCTGCATGTTGGTCAATTAAATAGAGCTTATCCTCATATGTTGCGATAATATAACTCTGCGCAAATTGACCTATTATTCTTAACTCCAGAAAAAACAATTCTGAGCTTGGTATTATTTTATCAATTACTTGGGTTGCTTCTTCTACTAAAATCTCAGCTCCTGGTTCTGTTTGGACTGAAAAATCATTTTCCAATTTTGAAAAAGCTTTTGTAGCGAGGAAGTTTTGGAAATCGAATTTTTCTTGTTCTTGGGTGAGATTATTTTCACTAAACGCAAGAGTATTAGGATAATTATAGCTTACAGCATTTGCTTTTTTTAATGCTGTTAAATAATCCATCTTTATATTTGGGGGATAAGCTTCTCTTGTTTGCAAACTATCTTTTTGTGCTAATAGCAGTTGGCGAATTTGCTGAGTAAAATCCTGTAACACTTCGTACTCATTTTTAAGCTTAATTTCCAACTTATGTGGATGCACATTTACATCAATATTTTCAATGGGTAGCATTAGATTAAGGACGCAAATTGGATGTTTTCCCAAGGGCAACATTTCTAAATACGCCTGTTCAAATGCTCTATGTAGGCTTACCATGTTCACCTGACGACCATTGATATAGATATATTGTTGGTCACGATTAGAACGATAGCTTGAGGCTGAACTAATAGCACCTTGCAAGTGAAGATTTTTAGTTTCAGTTTGAACCATATACATATTTTTTGCTGTTCCTATACCAAAAACTCCTGCAATAGCCTCTTGCAAATTACCTTTTCCCCTTGTTTGCAAGACAATTCTGCCATCTACAAGGTAACGAAAGGCAATATCAGCTCTTGCAAGTGCAAATTTTTGCATTAATAAGGTAACTGCATTTGTTTCTTTTGTGAGTGACTTCAAAAACTGTTTTCGTGCTGGTAGACGGGCAAAAAGCTCTGTAACTTCAATTTTCGTCCCTTTATTACATGCTTGGTAACTATGCATAATTATTTCATCATGAGCATACTCATAGTATGAACCACTTAGATCCTCTGCTCTTTTACTTTTTATTACAAGTCTAGCAGCAGCTCCAATACTTGCTAAAGCTTCACCGCGAAAACCCAAGGAATGAATGGCAAAAAGATCGGCAATAGTTGCTATTTTACTAGTAGCATGACGCTGACAAGCCAAGGGTAAATCTACAAAAGACATACCTAGCCCATCATCAATGACAATTATACTGGCTAGTCCTCCGCCATTAAGCTCGACTTGAATAGTATTAGCCTCTGCATCCAAAGCATTTTCCACCAATTCTTTAATTAGTGATGCAGGTCTTTCAACTACCTCTCCAGCTGCGATTTGACTAATTACTTTTTCCTCTAGTTGTTTAATGTTACTATTCATCTTTTACTCCACTATTTCTGCTTTTAATTTGTATAAGAGCTCCAAAGCTTCTAGGGGGCGCAACTGGTCAAGATTAAGTTGACTAATTGCTGCATAGAGTTTTGTTTCCTGCAGTTCTACTTGCGAAGAAGCCTTACTAACTATTGTCTGAGCCTGAGCTTTTCTGTTTTTCAACTTGATATTGGAGGATAAAGCAATTTCTTCTAATTCATGGAGCTTTTCCTCTGCTCTGTTCAGAACGACCCTAGGAAGACCAGCAAGCTTAGCTACATGAAGACCATAGCTACGGTCAATACCTCCTGCCACCACTTTACGCAAGAAGATTACCTCGCTACCTTTTTCTTGTACAGCCATGCTCAAATTCAGCATAGCTTGTGGTTCCTTTTCCACCAATTCCATCAGTTCATGGTAGTGGGTGGCAAAGAGCGTCCGAGCTTGTATCTTTTGCACTATATATTCGCTAACAGCCCAAGCAATACTCAGACCATCGAAAGTGCTTGTTCCTCTTCCTACTTCATCAAGAATTAAAAGACTCTTTGTAGTAGCATTAGCTAAAATATATGATACTTCATTCATTTCAACCATGAAGGTGC
>JBAXCZ010000054.1:0-5437 GCA_037141195.1 Clostridia bacterium | reverse complement strand
CACATAATCACCAATGGATAGATGCTCATCTACTAAAAGCTCACTAACTCTTTGATCTATCCCTTCGTAGTGTCCACAGATCAAAATTAATTGGTCGTACTGTGCTAATTCTACAGCCTTGGCATAATCGAATAATTTGCCTATTGGTGTAAGCATGATAGTTCTTGTTTTTTCCACTTTGCTAATGCTCTTCCAAGCATCTACAATAGGTTGAGGTGCAAGCACCATACCTGCGCCACCACCATAAGGTGTATCATCTACTTTACCATGCTTGTTTTCCGTAAATTTACGAAAATCGTATAGTTGGCAGTTAATTATTTTTTGGTCTTGTGCACGCTGCAAAATACTCGCATGCATCGGTCCTTCAAACATTTCTGGAAAAATGGTTAAAACATCGAAACGCATAAGCTTAATCCACTAAACCTAAGGGTAGTGCTACTACCATTAGCCCTTCTGCAAGATTAACCTGCTTTACCACGCTTTTTAGTGCCGGCAGCAAAATCTCTTGCTTTCCACCAGTTACAACATAAACTTCATTGCCACCTGTATGCATTACTTCACTGATTTTTCCAAGTATTGTGTTATCCTCTTCCTGCACAGTCATTCCTACTAGCTGGAAATCATAATAACAATCCTTGGGAAGTTTTGGACAGTCCTCTTGTTTCACAGCAAGATGAGCACCCCTACAATTTTCTGCAGAAATGCGATCAGCAATGCCTTCTAGCAGCATGATGACAGTGTTTTGCTGTAATCTTACACTTTCAACCTGCAGCCATTTTAGTTCATCTGCTGTTTCTAGTGCAACACGATCCAGCTTTTGAAAACGTGTAATTGTATCAGTAAGAGGTACTATCCTTAGCTCACCTCTTAAAGCATGGGCTCCAGATACGCATCCAATGCGAATCAAATCTTCCAATTTATTTCTCCTAATTTTCGTTTTGCTTAATATCCACAATTGCTTTTTTGTCTTGCTTTACAGCAGCAGCTTTTACCACAGCTCTAATTGCTTTAGCAATCTTGCCTTGCTTACCGATAACCTTACCCATATCCTCCGCTGCTACACTGAGGGTCATGCGCACGGTATCATCCTCATTCACAGCTTCAACGGAAACCTGTTCAGGATTATCTACTAAAGCTTTAGCGAGGGTATCCAATAATTTTTCCATGTATAGGCCTCCCTCAAACTTCCAATTTATTTATTGGAAAACTTTTGCCATAAGCCCGCTTTTTTCAGCAAAGCTTTTACAGTTTCAGATGGTTGTGCACCCATTTTCAACCAATGTAAAGTAAGTTCTTCATTGATTTTGAGTTCCTCTGGTGTACTGATAGGATTAAAGTACCCAACTTCTGCAATAAACTTTCCATCACGAGGAGCTCTTGAGTCAGCAACTACTACGCGATAAAAAGGAGCTTTTTTGGCACCCATTCTTCGAAGTCTAATTCTTGTAGCCATTATTTCACCTCCTATAATTAATTAACATGTGTATTAAAACGGTAATTTTAAGCCCTTACCCTTTTTACCAAAGCCTTTATTATTAAACATCTTCATCATTTTTTGTGCCTCAACAAATTGTTTCAGCAAACGATTTACTTGTTGCACACTAGTTCCACTGCCTGCTGCAATGCGTTTTTTGCGACTAGCATTTAAGACATCAGGATTATTTCTTTCTTTTCTTGTCATTGACCTAATAATTGCCTCTATATATGTTAGTTGTTTTTCATCCACTTGCACATCTTTTAATTTATTAGCTCCTGGTATCATTTTTATAATATCACTGATAGACCCCATTTTTTTAACCTGTTGCATTTGTTCTAAGAAGTCTTCCAGCGTGAATTTGTTTTTTTTCAGCTTATCCTCAAGCTTGCCAGCTTGATCTTGATTGAAATTTTCTTGTACCTTTTCGATTAAAGAAAGCATATCTCCCATACCTAAAATTCTAGAAGCCATGCGATCTGGATGGAAAGCTTCAAAATCTGCTGCTTTTTCTCCAATACCTACAAACTTGATGGGCTTACCTGTTACAGCCTTTACAGCTAAGGTCGCACCACCGCGTGCATCACCATCTAGCTTCGTCATAATCACGCCTGTGATTTCCAACTGCTTATTAAAGGCATCTGCAACATTCACTGCGTCTTGACCAGTCATAGCATCTACGACCAAAAGAATTTCTTGTGGTAGTAAGGCAACTTTAATTGCCAATAATTCATTCATCAAAGCTTCATCTATATGCAGTCTTCCTGCCGTATCCACAATCAGTACATCGTTGCCAAAACTCACGGCATGTTTTTTTGCAGCTAAACAAATTTCTGCTGGTTGCATTGTAGCATCCGTAGGAAAAACAGGTACATCTACTGCTTTTGCAACTATTGCTAACTGCTCTATAGCTGCAGGTCGATAAATATCTACAGAAACTAGAAGTGGTCTTTTGCCTTCTTTTTTCAAGTACTTTGCCAATTTGCCTGCTGTTGTAGTTTTACCAGCACCTTGCAAACCTGTTAAGATAATTACCGTAGGAGAATTACCCACAAAAGTGAGCTTGCTTCCAGTTCCACCCATCAGTGAAGTCAATTCTTCATTAACAATCTTGATTATCTGTTGAGCAGGGGTAAGGCTTTCAAGCACCTCTTGACCAACAGCTCTTTCCTTAATCTTATTAACAAAATCCTTTACTACCTTGAAGTTTACATCTGCCTCTAAAAGTGCAAGCCGAACTTCTCGCAAGGACTCATTAACATCTATTTCCGTTAATCTACCTTTGCCTTTCAGCTTTTTGAAGACATTATTTAGTTTATCTGTTAAGCTTGAAAAAGCTGCCATTACACTATTCCTTATCTATATGGTCTAGCATCTTCTGAAGGAGTCTGATGCTTTCTTCAGAATTACCTGTAGTTAAACTGTTTAGCACTGCTTGTAATTCTTGTTTGCGACTTTCTGCTTGCGTGAACAAATGCAATTTTTCTTCATAATTTTTCAAGGCTTGCTCTGCTTTCAAGAGACTATCCCGTACTGCTTGTCTGCTAATAGCAAACTCTTCGGCAATTTCGCCTAAAGAAAAATCCTCATGATAGTATAGTTCAAAATATCTCTTTTTATTGTCAGAGAGTAGTGTACCATAAAAGCTATAAAGCATTATTAGATAATTAAAATCTGTCTGCATCTTTTTCACCTGTAAAGTATTTTTACTTCACATGGAATTCTATCGAATATATCCATCTTTGTCAAGTTTTTTTGCATAATTTTTCTTGTTTTTCCGAAAAAGACTTTGACAACTTCTGCTTTAGGCCTTATATTAATACACGTAAGGATTTAATAATGATTTGGAGGAATGAGCAATGGCATATTTTATTAATAAAGAAGACTGCATTGGTTGCGGAGCTTGTGAGTCAGATTGCCCGGTAAGTTGCATTTCCGAAGATGCAGATGGCAAAAGAGAAATCGAAGCCAGTGACTGCATTAGCTGCGGTGCTTGTGCTGACAACTGCCCAGTAGCTTGTATTTCTGAGCAATAAATTCACACTAAAAAAGACTGTTCGAAAAAACTCGAGCAGTCTTTTTTTTATTTAAAATAATTATCTGCATATTTTTAGTTAATTATTTAGCTAGCTTATGCTGTTTTTGTAAACGCTAATAACAAATTTTTCCTTGCACAAAAGTTTTTAGTAAATTCCAGTCTTGATCTAGCAGTAGCAGATCAGCATTTTTACCACAAGCTATGCTTCCATTAAAATTCCGAGTACCTATTAAGTTGGCTGGGTTGATGCTAGCTGCTTGTACTGCTATTTCTGCTGGGATGCCTAGTGCTATACAGTTCTTCACTGCATCTAGTAAATTAATTACTGAGCCTGCTAGTGTTCCATTTGCTAATGTGCACTTACCTTGATTTACTTGAACTTCTTGTCCTCCCAATTCATAACTACCTGCTGGCATGCCTGTTGCTCTGTTGGAATCACTGATTAATACTACCCGTTCTCTCCCACACTGCTTAAATACACTACGAACTGTTGCTGGGTGGAGATGGTTCCCGTCACAGATAAGCTCTACAAATACTTCTTCATGGTCTAAAGCTGCTCCCACCACTCCTGGTGCTCGGTGCAAAAAGGGATCCATCCCATTAAAGAGATGGGTTACACTGCTTGCTCCTCTAGCAAAGGCTTCTGCTGCTACTTGATAATCTGCTGAGGTATGGGCTAGGGAAACTCGCATTTTTTTTGCACTCTGCTGGATAAAGTCCATTGCTCCTTTTAGTTCTGGGGCTACTGCTACTATTTTCAGCTGTGTTTTACTGGCTATGTTTAACCGCTCTAGCATGGCTAAGTCTGGGTTCACTAGGAATTCTGCATTTTGTGCGCCTTTTTTAAATGGCTGTAGAAATGGTCCTTCTAAATAGATGCCGCTGGCATATGCTCCCTCTCCTTGCTGATCTAGGATGAATTCACCCATTGCTGCTAAGACGCTGGTTAGCTGCTTTTCTGCTAGTGCCATTGTTGTAAGTAAAAATGATGTGACTCCGTTTGCTGCATAATACTTTGCCAGCTTTTCGTAACTTTCCTTGTTTCCATCACATCCATCATGACCTACTGCTCCATGGGTATGCACATCTATCAGCCCAGGTATGAGTAGCATTCCTGTGCCATCGATGGTTTCTGCTTCTGCTGTTAGCCCGCTGCCTATTGTTTCGATTGTTTGCTGAAACTGAATATCTGTGGTTGCAAATTCAAACTGTTGGTTCAGTATTTGTACATTTTTTATCAGCATACTTCTCCTCCAGAATGCTTTATTCTTCTATTGCTTCTAACATGGCTAAGTAATTTTCACTTGGTATATATTCTGGGATACTATTGCCTGAGCCTAGGGCATAGCCACCTTTTTTGGTTAAAGCTAGTAATTTCTTTTTCAGTCTTTTTTATTGCCTTTTTTGTAGTAATTCTAATGCTTCCTCGTCTGCTATTATGGTTACATCTTGATGCAATTGCAAAATTGAAGCTGGCACTTCTGGGGCTATTTTCCCTGTAAATGCCTGTGCTAGTATTTCTGCTTTGCTTTCTCCGTGTGCTATAAGTACTATTTTTTTGGCATTCATGATGCTTTTCATGCCCATTGTATATGCTTTTTTAGGTACATCCTCCTGTGTTGCAAAGAAACTGGCATTCGCCTTAATGGTGCGCTCTGTTAACTTCACACAATGAGTTTGTTTTTCGAATGCTTCGTTTGGCTCATTGAATCCTATATGTCCGTTATGTCCGATGCCTAAGAGCTGCAAGTCAATTCCGCCTAACGCCTGTATCAGCTGATTGTAATTTGCGCATTCTGCTAGTTCATCAAGATTCAAGCCATTGGGAATATGAGTGTTTTCTGCTAGAATATTAGTTTTAGTGAAGAGATTTTCTTCCATAAAGTAGGCATAGCTATGGATATCTGTTTTGCTTAGTCCATAAT
>JBAXCZ010000053.1:0-5935 GCA_037141195.1 Clostridia bacterium | reverse complement strand
CATTAGCATATTGTTAGCCTGTCCCAAAACCTCATAATCAATATCCACACCCACTACTGCATTTGCCCCTAGCATTTCTGCTCTTTTTTCTAATTCTCTAAGTGCTTCTTCTCTTGCCCTAATTAATTCACCTTCATAAGAACCAGATCTACCACCAAAAAAATTAGTTAAACTAGCGGCAAAATCCTTCATAAAATCTACCCCTGCTACTACTTCTCCAAATATAACCCCTTTGTACTGAGTAATTGTTTTGCCTTCAATACTTGGTGTTGTTGTGATTATCATAGTTATCCCTCCAAAGTTTCAAGTTAGTTAAGCAAAAATTAATTAAGCTCTAAATCACAAAGAATATCTCTCAGTTTCTTAATCTCTTCATTATTCAAGGTAATACCTTTACCCATTTTTTCATGTTCTAAGTCCCATTCCCTAATATCCAGCTTGGGAGCTCGATCATTCCAGGAAACCATGTTTACTTCCTTCTTCCAACCCTTTGTTGATTCAGCTATAACTCCAAGCTGCTTAGTTATTTCAAATTTAATTTCTGCCATAGTCTATTTTCCATCCTTTCTTCCCCTAATACGCATTAAATAAATAATCCTCTGTACTATAAATTTCCCTTTAATCCTATTTCTGCTGCTGCTTCTCGCATACCTTTAATAGTTTCATCGATTACAAAATCCAATTCCAAGTCCAACATCTTTGTCCCCTGCTCAATTACCTCTCGGTTTACACCAGCAGCAAATCGTGCGTCTTTCCACTTTTTCTTTACTGATTTCACTTCCAAATCCAAAACGCTTTTACTTGGACGCAGCAGAGCAGCAGCTGTAATCAACCCTGCTAATTCATCTATCGTGAATAATATTTTTTCCATCTGCATCTGCGGTTCAACATCACTGCAGAGTCCCCAACCGTGACTTTCAATCGCATGGATATAATCTTCAGGCCAGAGCTTTGTAACGAGTATCTCTCTCACTTTTAGACAATGCTGTTCAGGAAACATTTCATAATCAAGATCATGAACTAGACCTATGATTCCCCATTTTTCCATATTTTGCTCATCATAGATAGCTGCAAAATGACGCATAACAGCCTCTACAGTCAAAGCATGTTTCAAGAGACTTTCACTTTTGTTATACTGCTGAAAAAGCTCAAAGGCTTCTACTCTTGTTGGAACTATTGTTTTTTCCACTATATTTCCTCTTTTCTTTTTGTAAATTAGTTAGTTTTAGTTGGCTAGTTCGCTAGTTGGTTTGTTGGTTAGAATTTCAAGTAAAAAGTGCGTTGTTGTGCTGGAAAGTTGTTTTTATATCTAGGTGCTAAAAAATAATTATTATGAATTGTGCATTATGCATTAAGCATTGCACTTGCCTAACCAACTAGCCAACAAACCAACTTACCAACTAATTTCTTAATTCCTCTCTCCTAATCCTCGCTACTGCATTTTTCCACCCAGCATAGAACTCTTTTCTGGCTTCCTGTTGCATTTGTGGTACAAATTCCCGCTCCAGCTGCCATTTATGAGAAATTTCATCCATGTTCTTCCAAAAACCTACCGCTAGTCCTGCCAAATATGCAGCTCCTAAAGCTGTCGTTTCGATAATAGCTGGCCTCAAGACTTTACTACCTAAAATATCACTTTGAAATTGCATAAGAAAATTATTTTTACAAGCTCCGCCATCTACCTTAAGGTAGACAAAGCGTTTACCCAAATCTGCCTCCATAGCATCAAGCACATCTTTTGTTTGATAAGCAATAGATTCCAGTGCTGCTCTAATTAAATGATTCCTACCAGTACCACGGGTAAGTCCAAATATTGCACCACGGGCATACATATCCCAATAAGGTGCTCCTAATCCTGCAAAAGCTGGCACTAAATAAACCCCACCATTATTTTCCACCTTACCCGCAAAATATTCCGTATCTGCCGCATCATTCACAAACCGCAGTTCATCCCTAATCCACTGAATAACAGCTCCTCCCACAAAAACAGAGCCTTCTAAGGCATAGTCCACTTGACCATTTAAGCCAATAGCAATAGTAGTTAAAAGCCCATGCTTGCTCCTGACCATTTCTTCTTTGGTATTCATTAAGAGAAAACAGCCTGTACCATAAGTATTTTTCGCACTGCCTTTTTCAAAGCAAGCCTGCCCAAATAATGCTGCTTGCTGATCTCCAGCCATGCCAGCAATGGGAATAGGAGCAAATCCCCTGCCCAAGTCAGCATAACCATAAATTTCCGAAGAATTACAGACCTTTGGCAACATACCTGCAGGAATAGCTAAAGCCTGCAAAAGCTTTGTATCCCAGCGTAGTTCCTTAATATTATAAAGCATAGTGCGCGCAGCATTGGTATAGTCCGTCACATGCGCCTTGCCACCTGTAAGCTTCCAAACTAGCCAGCTATCTACAGTACCAAACAAAAGCTCACCAGCTTCAGCCTTTTCCTTTGCGCCCTGAACATGTTCAAGAATCCATTTAAGTTTAGTAGCCGAAAAATAAGCATCAATTACTAAGCCGGTATTTTCCTTCACATATGCTTCCAAGCCTGCAGCTTTCAGTTCTTCACAAATAGATGCCGTACGTTTACACTGCCAAACAATAGCATTATAAATTGGATTGCCTGTGTTTTTATCCCAGACAATAGTTGTCTCTCTTTGATTAGAAATGCCAATGGCAGCAATGCTGTCAGGTGCCAAATTATTCTTCGCTAACAATTCTTGCAAGACACCATACTGGCTAGACCACAACTCCATCGGATCATGTTCTACCCAGCCTGCTTGTGGATAATACTGCATGAATTCCTTTTGACAAATGCTAATAATATTTTGCTCTTGGTCAAAAAGCACAGCTCGTGAACTTGTTGTACCTTGATCTAAGGCAATAATATATTGTTTGCTCATAATATTCTTCCCCTTAAAAGCTATTTTCTTATAATTGTACACTTTTTAGCCATAATTGCAATATTTCTCAAGTATTCTATTCAGATATCACTTGCTGTGATAAAATATCTACAAAGTATAAAATTATTGAGGTGCCCGTGATGCTTAGTAAAATTCTCTTAGCCGAAGATGAAGATAATTTAAGAAAAATCATCACCAGCTACCTAACACAGGCTGATTTTGAAGTAATTCAAGCCAAAGATGGTGCAGAAGCTAGTGAGCTCTTCCAGCTCCACAAATATGCTTTAGTCATTCTAGATGTGATGATGCCAAAAAAAAATGGCTACCAAGTATGTCGAGAAATTCGTGAGCTTGACCAAGTAGTGCCTATCATAATCCTTACGGCAAGGGATAGCGAGCAAGATGAATTAGAAGGTTTTCAAAATGGTGCTGATGAATATATTGCCAAACCCTTTCGCCCTTCAATTCTCTTAGTGCGGATTAAATCCCTGCTGAAGCGTAGCTCACAAAACATAGCCAAGGTTCTAAGCGTTGGACCTTTAACCATTCGCTTAAGAGAACATCAAGTTCTTTTAGCCAATAAGGAGGTCATACTTACCCCTAGAGAATTTGATCTGCTCTACTATCTGGTTACCAATAAAAATATCGCACTCAGTAGAGAACAAATCATAAGCAATGTTTGGGGCATGGATTTTATGGGTGATGACCGTACAATCGATACTCATATAAAAAGCTTAAGAGCCAAACTAGCTGAATTTGGTAGTACCATCAAAACTATTCGTAAATATGGCTACAAATTGGAGGTTGACTTAGATGCATAGCATTAGAAACAAGCTTTTCTATTTGATTTTTGGCGTGCTTTTTGCCAGCTTGCTCCTTACCTACCTTTTTGGTAGCCAGTTTTCCGAACTTTTTTATGAACAATCCAAAAAACAGGAGCTTAGTTCCTCATACCAAACTATGCAGCAAAAATGGCAAGCAAAAGATAACCTTGCCCTAGGAGAAACTATTCTCAGCATTGAAGAAAAAAATGTGAATATCCTCATCTTTACCGTTAATGGCACAAGTATTAATCTAGATTATTTTTCCAATTCCAAAGAAGAATATCAACAAGCCAAACGAAGTCCCCTAACTTGGATTTCTGATTCCATTCAAAATACAGTACTAAGTCGTCTTAGAAGTGAAAAAGCAGGTTTTTTTATTGAAGAGAGTTTCTTTAATAATGGAACTTATCTCTCACTTTATGGACAGCTAGCAGATAACACCTATATCTTTTTCGACACTCCAAGAGAACAAATTATCCAGCTTGCTAAGCTCAGCTTGCAATTCACATTAATTACTTCATTGCTGACCTTGTTGATAGGAGTCCTCGCTGCCTATCTGCTAGCTCGGCGCTTTTCTAAGCCCTTAGAGCATATAGAAAAGGTAGCGCAGAATATTGCTCTGTTAGATTTTAATCTGCAGGCTCCCATTAGTTCTCGGGATGAAATTGGCAGACTTGGCAAGAGTATTAATGCCATGTCACATCAACTACAAAGCTATATCGAAAAATTGCAAGCTGTGAACTTAAGCCTTAATGAAAAATTGCAACTAGAAGAACAAACAAATCTCATGCGCCGTCAGTTTGTAGCAAATATTTCCCATGACTTTAAGACACCCCTAGCTCTGATTACCGCTTATGCAGAAGCTATTGAGTTAAACATCAAAGCGCCAGAGGACAAAGATGCTTGTAATATTATCATTAGTGAAGCTGAACGCATGAATAAGCTCATCACTCAGCTACTCCAGCTCTCCAAGCTAGAAAGTGGCGTACAAGCATTAGAGCTATCCTTCTTTTCGCTAAATGATTTAATACAAACCACTTTAGCAAACTCAGAAATTTTGCTAGCAGAAAAGCATCTCCACAGTGTTGTTAACTCCCCAACAGATTATCTTGTAACAGGTGACTATCGTAAAATAGAACAAGTACTGGTAAATTTGGTTGATAATGCCATTAAATATGCCTCAGAAAATAGCCTGATAACAATTGCCTTAACTCCACATGAAACTCAGCTTCGTTGTACCATTACAAACCAAGGTCCAAGTATTTCTCCAGATGATCTACCAAACTTATTTGCTAGCTTCTATCGTGGTGACAAGGCACGCAGCTTAGAAACAGCTAGTTTTGGCTTAGGCCTAGCCATAGTAAAAGCCATCATTGACCTACATCATGGTAGCTATGGCGTAGCAAATACACAAGATGGGGTAGAGTTTTGGTTTGAGATAGAACAAAAACAACTGCTATAATGCAAAGATGCTGAGTGGTCGTTACACTCCCTGCTGAGGAAGTGCTAAGACGCTGAGTGGCGGTTCCCGCCTGCTGAGGAAGTACTTTTACTCATATATTCTCAGCGCGATGCACAAAGTGCGGAGCACAGAGCGTAGCAAGCCACTCTCAGCAGAGACGAAGCCTCGCTCAACTGATTTTATACTCTAAGAAAAGAGGTTTAAGTAAATGTTCATCTATAGAAAACTGGATGTTTGGCACCTTGCCAAAAATTTAGCTATTAAAACATATCAAATAACTAAAACTTTCCCACAAGAAGAAAAATTCACTTTAACATCTCAAATCAATCGAAGCGCAGTATCTGTACCATCAAATATTGCTGAAGGTTGTAGCAGAACTAGTTTTAAGGACCAAGCTCATTTTAGTGAAATAGCCTATGGATCTTTGATGGAATTAGCTTGTCAAATGGAAATAGCAAAAGATTTAGGATATATGGAAGAGTCTGAACTCGAATTGATTTTAGCAGACATCGAAACCTTAGCAGTTAAGCTTTCAAACTATAAAAGAATGCAGGTAGAAAGGATATTGAAATAATGGGAATAGAGCTAATATGCTGAGATGTCGTTACACTCCCGCTGAGGTAATGGCTAAGAAGCTGAGTGGCGGTTCCCGCCTGCTGAGTAAGTGCTTTTATTAGAGAACTTCTCAGTGCTCTGCACACAGTGCAGAGCACTCAGCGTGGCACAGCCACTCTCAGCAGAGACGCAGA
>JBAXCZ010000052.1:0-6133 GCA_037141195.1 Clostridia bacterium | reverse complement strand
CTTCACTGCCAAACAAGCCATATTTAAGTCCTATGCTTTTTGGCTCAATACCCATAGTTTTAGCTGTTTCAGCCAAATAAAGAGCATATGAGGGAGTACACACTAGTCCAGTTACTCCAAAATCTAGCATCAGCATAATTTGCTTTTTCGTATTTCCAACGCTCATTGGTACTACTAGCGCTCCTACTCGCTCCAAACCATAATGCATTCCAAAAGCACCTGTAAAAAGACCATACCCAAAAGCAACTTGTACTGTATCATGGGCAGTTACACCGGCCATGATAATCACTCTAGCTGTCATTTCTGCCCATAGCTTCAAGTCATTTGCAGTGTAGGCAACAACAGTAGGTTTACCAGTGGTGCCTGATGATGCATGGATACGAACTAAAGCTTCTTGTGGCTCGGCAAACATACCAAAAGGATAGTTATCTCTTAAATCGCTTTTATTGGTAAATGGTAGTTTTTGCAAATCAGCTAAAGACTCGATATCTTCTGGATGAACACCTGCAGCTAGCATTTTATCTCTATAGGGTTGAACGCGCTCATAAACCCGTTTGATGGTTATTTTTAAGCGTTCTAGTTGCAGTGCTTCTAGTTCTGGACGAGGCAAACACTCTATTTTTTCATTGAAAAAAATCCCCATTTTTAACACCCTTTCAATTTTACATTTAACTGCAATATTATAACATAAAAAAAAAATCTATCAAAGCTAGAATTTTAGCATCTTCAAATATTTTTTCACACAAATATAATTTATTATATTAATTTTTCAATGTTAGAAAGTAAAAACTTGAATTTTTATGTTCACCAATGTATAATAAAGCCATAATATTGGTAGAAAGGTCTTGATTAATATGCGTAAAACAAAAATAATATGCACACTTGGTCCTGCAACTGATGATGAACAAGTGTTGCGTAAGATGATTCTTGCAGGCATGAATGTAGCTCGTCTTAACTTTAGCCATGGAAACTATCAAGAACATTTTAATAGAATAGCTACGATAAAACGCTTGCGTGAAGAATTGGATGTACCATTAGGAATTCTCTTAGATACTAAAGGACCAGAAATACGAATCAAAACCTTTGAGTCGGGTTACGCTACAATTCAGACAGGTATGCGCTTTACTCTTACCACCGATGAAATAGAAGGAACAAATGATAAAGTCTCTGTAACTTATATACATCTACCACAAGACTTAGTTATTGGCACAAGGCTGCTGATTGATGATGGACTAATTGCTTTTATTGTTGAAGAACTCACAGATACAGATGTAATCTGTCGTGCCCTAAATGATGGCATTATTGGAAATAGAAAATCAATTAATATTCCAGGAGTCAAAATTAATCTTCCATATGTTAGTCCGCAAGATAAAAATGATTTGTTATTTGGCATTGACAATGGTGTTGATTTTATAGCAGCATCATTTTGCCGATCTGCCAAGGATATGCAGGAGATTAAAGCAATTCTCGCAGAAAATAATGCCAATATCGATTTAATTGCTAAAATAGAGAACCTAGATGGTGTAGAGAATATTGATGAAATTTTGCTTGAAGTTGATGGAATTATGGTTGCTCGAGGAGATTTAGGTGTTGAAATTGAATTCGATGAACTTCCTAGTATTCAAAAGATGCTCATTAATAAGTGTTTATGTGCAGGGAAACGTGTTATCACTGCTACACAGATGCTAGAAACAATGATCCACAATCCTCGTCCAACTAGAGCTGAGACATCAGATGTTGCCAATGCTGTTTATGATGGTACTAGTGCAATTATGCTATCTGGGGAAACATCTATCGGAAAATATCCAGTGGATACTGTTAGCACAATGTCTAATATTGCGATGAAGGCTGAAAATGCCATCAATTATAAGGAACGTTTTAAGTCATCAAGCTATGCTGAGCAAGTAGGCAGAATTACTAAAGCAATTGCTCATGCTACTTGTACTATAGCCCATGATTTAGACGCTGCTGCTATTTTAGCCTTTACCAGCTCTGGTTTTACCAGTAAAGTAGTATCCAGTTTTAGACCTGCAGTACCAATTTTAGCTTGTACTGACCATCCTGAGGTAATCCATAGGCTATCTATGTCTTGGGGTGTACTGCCTGTATCTTGTGTGCATTTAGAAAGCGAAAATGATATTTTCACCTTAGCTCCAAATTGTGCGCTTTCTTCTGGGATTGCAGATCATGGAGATACGCTTGTCATTACTGCTGGTATCCCATTAGGTGTAAGTGGAACTACAAATACAGTACGAGTTTTAACAATAGGTGCAGAACAATCGGAAAAATTCTAAAAAAAAGCTGTGTAGCTAAATTTGCTACACAGCTTTTTTTTAATTTTTGAAAGCTTCTACTTGTACTACCTGTCCCCACTCTATATTATTGAGACCTGTCTCTTTTCTTAAAATAGCTGCTTTCTCTTGTAATTCTTTTATTGCTTTATTCTCATCTAGCTTCGTAACAACTCCATTTTCCAATACTATTTCTCCACCAATAATAGTTGTTTCAATATTCTGTTCAGTAGCAGAATATACTAACGTTGCAATTGGATCAGCCATTGGTACTGCCCTAGCTGTTTTAGGGTTAAAAATAAAAAAGTCTGCTTTTTTCCCAATTTCTAAAGAACCTAAATCCTTTTCTCTACCTATTGCCTTAGCGCCTCCAATAGTAGCAAACTCTAAAACTTCACTTGCAGGAACGATATCAGCTTGTCTTCTAACACATTTGTGAATTAAAGCAGTTATTTTTAAGGTTTCCATCATATCCTGAGTATCATTACTAGCAGCACCGTCTGTAGCTAAAGAAACAGTTAATCCAGCTTGCTGAAATTCTGGAACAGGAGCAACACCAGATGCGAGAATCATATTTGATACTGGATTGTGTGAAATTTTTACATCGTATTTTTTAAATGCAGCAATATCATCTGCTTGCATATTGACGCAATGCACAGCTATAAAATTTGGAGCTAAGATCCCTACTTTTTCTAAAAAAGGAATTGTATCCATCTTAAATGCTTCGTTAGAGTAGCTATCATCATCTTCTGTTTCATTGAGATGCATAGTAACAAGCAAATTCAGCTTATTAGCCAGCTTTGCTATGCGCTTATAACCATCTTCGCTCATATCCCAAATAATTCCAGGAGCTAAAGCAACATCTAGTTTAGGCTCATGTTCCATTTCCTTGGCAAAGCGTTCAACCTCGCTTAAAAAAAAGTCTTCTGTATCTTCAAATGGAGGCATGCATTCTGCTGTAAAGTTGCAATTTTTTGTATGCCCTCTGCCTAAAATAGCTCGAATACCTGTATTTTTAAATCCAGCAATAGCAGCTTCATCACAACCTTCATGACCATGACAATATTGATAATCCAAAACTGTAGTTGTTCCTGATCTAAAATTTTCTATACAACCCACCGTAACTGCAGCTTGTAGCTTATCTGGGGTAATTTTCCAAATAGCTTTTCTTACTGAGCAATCTAACCAATCAAAAAGCGTTTTATCTCTGCCTAAGCCTTTTAAAAGCACTTGGAATAAATGACTATGAGTATTAATAAAACCTGGGAAGATAACTTTATCTGTTGCATCAATTATTTTTTTACTGTCCCATTCAGCTAAAATAGCTTCACTGCTACCTAATGCAGCTATTTCATCTTTTACAACAACAATTGCCGCATTAGTTAATATCCTTCTATTCTTATCCACAGTTACAATACAAGTGTTCTTTACAATCAAATCTGCATTTTTCATCTTTATCTCTCCTCGGAAGCATTTAATCCATAAACTAGCTTTTGTCTTGTGTAAATAAAATTATTTTTATGTAAATTGATTTGTAAAAAATCAGAATGCGGATGTTTTTCTGTTGTAAAGTGTTGAAAAGCACCAAAGCCAACACTTCCACCTGCAAATACCGTGGAATAGTTAATAAACATTTCATCCATGGCATCTATACCCATTAGATATGTCATATAGGACGGAGATTCAATCATTAATCTTTCTATGCCTATTTTTCGTAAAATATAGAGAAGTACTTTACCGTCTGTTTTGCCGTTTTCCCCAGTTGCAATAACGATTATTTTTCCAGGATTTTCCGCAATATCAATCTTAATTTGATCCATATTCACTTCATTTATACTGGCGAAAGGACCTAACTCTAATACTTCTCGCTCAAGAAGTGTTTTCGTGAAAGCTTGCCCTGCTGTTGAGGTTCCAATAATAATTTGTGTGTTTAATTTGAATATTTGGTGTTCAAAAGGAATATCAGTTCCATCAAAAGAAACAATTATATGTGTTGGGCAATACGTTTTTTTACCCATTTTAGCTATTCTAGCATCTGCTAACTCAGCATCATAACAGTTACAAGCCATATTTTTTTCCATTTGCATGGTTTTAGCTCCAATAATAACTCCATCAGCATAAGCACGCAACATATTTAGTATCCAGAAGTCTGCAAATCCACCATCTGGATCTTGCAAATTTTTGCTTGCGATTAATGGCCCTTGTTGATCGTCCATAAATGCTATTTTTCCATCAACTGACTCTATAATTGAAGCTATTGTATATGGACGGTCTGCTGGCGCAGGTGGGAAAAAAACTTCGCCGTAGATTTCTTTAACTTTAGCTAGTGTAGCTTGATCTGGAGAACATGCTTTAATCTCTGCTAACTTTTCTTCCATCTTCATCAATAATTTTAATTTAATTGGTTCTCTTGGGAATGGCATAGTGAAAAAATCTAACATAATAATATCCTCCTAAAGAAATTGCTTTTGTGAAAATAATAACTTTCTCTATTTAAGCAAAAGCAAAGTCAAATGACTTTGCTTTTGCTTTTACATTTGCTTAAAAAATTACTCTGCTTCAGATTCGTATGGAACTCCCCAATTCTGAGGTGCCATGCTTGCACCCATTACAATTAACATAATTAGTGTTAATGCGTATGGGAACATTAAAGGAATCTGATAAGGAATTGGAATGCCGACAGCTTGAATTCTTAGTTGTGTAGATTCAAATATGCCGAACAGCATGGCAGCAAATATTGCTCCCGCTGGTCTGAATTTTCCAAAGATGATACAACTAAAAGCAATAAATCCACGCCCTGAAGACATATTATCAATAAATGTATTTAACCCCGAAATGGACAAGCTTGCTCCGCCTATTCCACAAATAGCTGCGGAATACATTAATGATAAGAAACGAACTTTAGAAACGGGTACTCCCATGGTATCTGCTGCTTTTGGATATTCCCCAGAAGCTCTTATCTTTAAGCCTATGGTGGTTTTATTAATTACCCAAGAAGTTATTGGCAACAAAATCAAGCCAATATACACAAATATTGTTTGCTTAAAAAAGATAGGTCCGATAATTGGAATTTGGCTAAGTACGGGAATAATAATCGGTTTAAACCCTGGAGCAGTTAGTTGATTTGTGGTTGTTCCAAAAATAGTTCGAAACAATGTACTAGTCAGTCCAACTGCAAGCATATTTATAACAACTGCCATTACAATTTGATTCAAATTTAAGTTAACTGCACTGAAGGCATACAAACTCCCAAATACAACAGCTGCAGCCATAGCAATCAAGACACCGAGTATTGCACTACCTGTAAAATATGATCCAAGAAAGCCAAAAAATGCGCCTACCAACAAGTAACCTTCTAGTGAAAGATTTACAACACCTGTCCTTTCACTTACTATTCCACCCAGAACTGCGAGCATTAGCGGTGCAGCCAAACGCAAAGATGAAGCGAAAAATTCTACATTGAAAATATTTTGTAATAAACTATTTAGCATTTTTCTTAGCCCTCCTCTTCATTTTTTCAACAAGTCTTGGAACTGCACTTGAAGCAACTACAAAGAGCACTGTTAGTGCTTGAACTATACTGATAATTGATGTTGGTACACCTGTAGAAATCTGCATACTATTCGCACCATTCCTTAATGCCCCAAAGAAAAATGCTGAGAGAATTGCTCCAAGAGGATTTAAGTTTGCCAACAAGGCAACAGCAATTGCGTCATAGCCCATGCCTACAGAAAAATTTTCCATTAAGCGTAGGTGCACGCCCATAATTTCTACTGCCCCAGCAATACCTGCAATCGCACCAGAAATAACCATAACAACTACAAGTAATTTTTTAGTATTCA
>JBAXCZ010000051.1:0-6598 GCA_037141195.1 Clostridia bacterium | reverse complement strand
ATACAAATTGGAACGGAGTAGACAGCTTTAGCTACATCATGCAAGATAGCCAAGGTCTGACCTCTAGTGCCATCGTCACAGTCACAGTAGGAGCAATCAACGATGCTCCATCCTTTAGCAAGGGTGCAAATCAGACGGCAGGTGAAAATACTGGTGCGAAAAACATCACGGCATGGGCAACCAATCTGGTAGCTGGTCCGGCAGATGAAAGTAATCAGACACTAAGCTTTAATATCAGCAATGATAACAATGGCTTATTTAGTGTACAGCCAACAATCACTGCAAATGGAAAACTTAGTTATACTCCTGCTGCTAGCATTAGCGGTACAGCAATAGTTACAGTTACACTCAATGATAACGGTGGAACTTCAAATGGCGGAGTAGATACTTCTACAGCTCAAAGCTTCACAATTACCATTGTGTCAAGCAATGATTTGAAAATTAATGGTATCGTGAAAAAAGCCGAAGATAATAGTATTATTGCTGGCGCAACAGTTCGCCTACTAGATTTATCAGGAACTTTGCTACAAACTACAACTAGTGATCAAGATGGCTTTTATCAATTTAATGATATTATAGTTGGCAGATACAGTATTGAGGTACAGAAAGATCCTTATAGCGATAATTCCCGCATGACTGAGGCATCTTTTGTAAAAAGTAGCACAGGCACCATCAGAGAGGACTTCCTAATGGCAGAATTTACATTAGAACTCTCTGCAGAACCATCTTCCATCTTAGGTGATGGAGTAGATAGCTCTATGCTTACAGCAATTGTAAAAGATAAGAGCGGTAATCCACTAGCAGGGGTGAGCTTGTATTTCCAAGCAGCTGCAGGTAGATTCGCAGGAGGTAGTACAACAGTTACCACAGATGACAAGGGAATAGCTAAAATTAATTATATTTCAGATCATTTAGCAGGAGTTGACTTCCTAAATATTCCAGTAACCGTTTCTGTAAATGATGCAACAAAAAAACTCTTTGGCAGCGATTGTATCTTTGTAACCTTCGCTCCTGGCTTTATTGAAGGAGTTGTCACGGATGGCAATAATGCTAATAGCCCTATTAGCGGAGCAGCAATTAGAGTTTACAAGGATTTTGATGGCGATGGGATTACAGACTTTTCCTTTACGCAAACCACAGGAGTGGATGGCAAGTATAAAATTGCCATACCAAAAGGTGGAATAAGCTATGAAGTGAGGATTACTAAGCCAATTAAGCTGGGAAATGAAACGGTATTTGTGACTTTACAACAAAATGCTAGCGTTGGTGCGATTACTGCCGCGGGAGATAATTTCCTTTCAGATAAGGTTGCTACAGGTGTAGTAGTTATGAATGAGCCAGATGGTAGTGCCGCTATTGTAGAAGATTTCACTAAATTCGGCATGAAGCTGGAAATTATTGATTTAGCTAGCTCGGAGACTGCTATCAGCGTAACAATCAATCCTACAACGGGAGCATTTACCACTGGTAAATTAAATCCAGGCACATACAAGCTCTTAGTCAAGTATCAGTTAGGCGAGGGTAGAGAAATTATTGCTGGAAGCAATGAACTTATTATTACGCAAAATGGCGAAATGAGTATCAATGTAATTCTCATTGATCCATACGGCACAGTAACAGAAAAAGGTACTACTAGCGTTATTGCAGGCGTAGATGTGAGCTTATATTATGCAGATACGGTAAAAAATGCTTCTAACGGTGCCATCAAGGATACACGAGTTTCACTACCAGCTATTTTGGGATTTTCACCTGGAGATAATGCCAATCCACAAGTGACAGACAGTCAAGGTAAATATGCCTTTATGGTTTTCCCTGAGGCAGATTATTATATCGTAGCTGAAAAAGCAGGTTATGTGAAATATCAGAGTCCAACAATTTCAGTTTTCACAGAAATTGTCCTACATAACTTTGAAATGACAAAAATTCCGATAATAGTTGGTACTCCTCTAGTTGGTACTCCTGGAGCAATAGGGGAGAAAGACCTTGCCATAACTATTCAAGCTGGACAGATGAAGGCTGCGGAAAACCAATCAGTAAAGCTGATAGTTAAATACCTTAATCGCTCCGTAAGTACGGTAAATGGGATAACTATCTCTGCAACTATTCCGGAAGGGATGCAAGTTTTACAGACCACCGGCGGAGAGGTTCAGGGCAAGAAGATTATATGGAGGCTAACTAGTCTCAGTGCTGGAGCTAGTGGAACAATAGAATTTAGCTTACAAGCGGATGAGCTGAGTGTAGCTGAGAGCTTTAAGGAAGTATTAGCTGAAATTAGCAGTAAGGATGACTTGGTGAAGAAAGAAGATGACACCTCTAAAATCATTTTCTTGGTTTATTCAAACAGGTATCAAGGAATCCATGAGCGTTATATTAAAGGCTATCCAGACGGTGATTTTAAGACAAACAAAAATATTACAAGAGCTGAAACGGCAGCAATATTTGCAAGGCTCTTAAAATTAGATGTAAAAAATAGCAATACATCTTTTAAGGATGTAGCTAATAATCACTGGGCTGCTGGATATATAGCTGCCTTAGCAAAGCAAGGGATGATGAAGGGTTATCAAAATGGTACTTTCGCACCTGATCAAGCTATTACAAGAGCTGAGTTTGGAACTATGGTTGCACGCTACTTTGGTATCGAAAGAGCAAATAACATTGCACCATTAGAGAATTCTTTCACTGACATTCAAGCAAGCTGGGCAAATAGTACAATTGAAGAAATTAGAAGATATGCTATTGTGGAAGGCTATAAGGATGGAACATTTAAGCCAGCCAGCCAGATTTTACGCACAGAAACTGTAACAATGATTAATCGGATGCTCTATAGGGGACCTATTAACAATGGTAAAAATATATTCCTAGATGTGAAAAGCTCAGCATGGTACTTTGGACAAGTAGAAGAGGCGGCTAAAACACATGAGTATACGGTAAATCCGGATGGGACAGAAACGGTAAGTAAATGGATTGAAGATATGCTTAACTAAATAAGCAAAAGATTTAGCAAAAGAGAGTACCGCTTCCATAGGAGCCGCGGTACTCTCTTTTTTGCAATGGTTAGCAAAATAAGTAGCATTAATACAAATAAATGTATATAATTAAATTGAAATATTGAGCATTAGGAAGTTAATAGAAATCTTGTCAATTCACGAAAAAAAATATTTTCTAAAATAAACATAGATTAAAATTTGATCATTAATTTAAGGAAAAGAGGAGCTTAAATGAAAAGTATAAATGCAAATTTTTTTATGGGTGTACTATTAGTCATTGCCTCCTTGATTTTCTATGTCATACAGATAGCTTATTTTAAGACACCACAAAATACACTCTTCTATTTTTTGCAGGATCTGGCATTTTTGCCCTTGCAGGTGGTAATTGTGACTATTGTACTGAAGAAAATTCTCAGTGCAAGAGAGAAAAAAGGCAGGCTAAAAAATATCAATATGGCGATTAGCGCTTTTTTTGGCGAAGCAGGTACCGAGATGATTTTATGCTTACTGCAATTCAGTACAAAATGTGGGGAGCTAAAGGAGCAGTTAGAAATAACAGAAAAATGGAGTAACAATGATTTTAAAAAAGCAAGCAAACTGCTTAAGGGATATGATTTTGCTATGAAAAGTCAGGTAAGTAGCTTGCCTGATTTGAAACAGTTGCTCATTGCTAAACGAAGCTTCTTATTAAGTATGTTAGAAAATCCCAACTTGTTAGAGCACGATACATTCACTGATACATTGTGGGCTGTTTTCCATCTAACTGATGAATTAGTAGCAAGAACTGACTTCACGGATTTACCAGATACTGACTTGAATCATTTATCCATTGATATGAAGAGAGCATTTAGTAAACTATTGGTAGAGTGGATTAATTATATTGTCCACCTCAAATCAGATTACCCATATTTATTTTCCATGGCAATTCGTAAAAACCCGTTCAATGAACATATTAGTGTGATTATAAGATAAATAAATACTACTATAGCTATTAGCTAAAATAATTTTAGGGAGGCAATGTAAATGCAAGAAGATTTTTATAAGCAAATAATGGAAGAGTCTTCTGTAGGATATGCTTATCACAAGATAATTTGTGATGTGGGTGGAAACCCTTGTGATTATACATTTCTTGAGGCTAATGATGCTTTTACAAAACTTACAGGTTTAGATAAGCTTGAGATTATTGGAAAAAGAGTAACTGAAGTTTTGCCAGACATTAAGACTTCAAAGTTTGATTGGATAAAGATATATGGTGATATTGCTTTGCATAATGGTAAAGCAGAATTTGAAGAGTATGCAGAGCAATTAGCTAAATGGTATAAGATTATCGTCTATGCTCCAGAAAAAAACTATTTTATCACTAGCTTTACGGATATAACCAAGGAAAAAAAGCAAATAGAGGCACTGGAGCAGATTTCAAAATCGGCAACGGAATTTTTGCAATTAGCTAATAAAGCTATTGATTATCAAAAAATTACAGATGATTTCTTAGCTTTAACTGGTGCTAAATATGCAGTATTTAATTTATTCGACAAAGAAGGAGTAAGTTTTACTACAAAGGCTCTAGCTGGAGACTTAAAGCTGATTAAAAAAGCTACTGCATTATTTGGCTATGAAATAGCCGGTAAAAAATGGGAACAGGATTTAGTTCGCATGGAAAAAATCGAAAAGAATACAATCAATAAATTTTCTTCAGTGCAAGAGTTAGCAGGAAAGAGAATAGAGAAAGCATTACTAGCTGGATTAGAAAAAGTCTTTAATATAGGTGAAGTTGTTGTTGTGAAAATCTTAAGTAATGAAATTATGCTGGGTGATTTTACAGCCATTATGGCTAAGGGAGAAAAATTCAATCAAGAAATAGTAGCTGAATTATATACAAAACAATTAGGTATTATGCTTAAGCAAAAGCGCATAGAAGCAGATTTAAGTGCAAGTGAAGAGCAGTATAAATGTTTATTCGACTATTCTGGGCTGGCAATTGGTTTTTATAAACCAGATGGAGAAGTGATTTCTTATAATAAAAAAGCTGCTGCCAATATGGGCGGAAAACCGGAAGATTATATTGGGAAATCTATCTATGAGCTTTTTCCACGGTCCGATGCAGATTTTTACATGGGGAGAATTAACATTGCATTAGCAAGTGATGGACAACAAGAATATGAAGATTATGTTGCCTTATTGCCAGGTGAAAAATGGTTTTTGAGCACATTTAATAGGATAATAGGATCAAATGGTGAGATTCTGGGGGTACAGATAATTTCTCAAGATATCACTGAAAAAAAAGAAACTGTGAATAGCTTAAAAGAAACTCAAGATTATTTGGAAAAACTAATAGGTTATGCTAATGCCCCAATTATCGTTTGGGATAGAGAATTACACATTACCAAATTTAATCATGCCTTTGAGTTAATCACAGGGAGAAAAAATACTGATGTATTAGGAGCTAGTTTGGATATTTTATTTCCAAAAGTACAGGTTCAACGTTCAATGGAAATAGTCCAGGCTTTACAACAAGGAGAAAGATTAGTCACGGAAGAGATAGAGATACAGAATTTAGATGGAACAATCAAAACATTACTTTGGAACTCAGCAAATATTTATAAAGAAGATGGAAAAAGCTATCTAGCTACGATTGCTCAAGGCCATGATATTACAGAACGCAAAAAGTCGGAAGCTGAGATACTTTACCTTGGCTATCATGATCAGCTGACAGGACTATATAACCGAAGATTTTTCGAAGAAGAATTAAAGAGGATAGATACGATTAGAAATCTGCCGATAACCTTGGTTATGGCCGATGTCAACAGTTTGAAATTAATTAATGATAGTTTTGGGCATAACATAGGCGATGATTTGTTAAAAAAAGTAGCGGAAGTTATCCTGCAAGGGTGCCGCGCAGATGATATTATTGCGCGTCTTGGTGGAGATGAATTCGTTATTCTGCTGCCGAAAACTAATGCAGTTGAAGCCGAGGATATCATTAACAGAATAAGTGGTCTTGCAGCAGTTGAAAAAATCGGCTCCATTAATATTTCTATTGCTTTCGGTTTTGATAGTAAAAAACAAATGGATATTAGCTTGCAGGATGTATTAAAACAAGCTGAAGATTATATGTATAAGGATAAGCTCTATAACCGTTTAAGCATTAGGAGTAAAACTATTGACATTATTGCCACCGCACTTTTTGAAAAGAGTAAGCGGGAGGCACTCCATTCCAAACGGGTAAGTGAAATTTGTGAAGCTATTGCCATAGAAATGAAAATGGATAAATATCAGATTAACCAGCTAAAAACAGCAGGATTATTGCATGATATTGGTAAAATAGGCATTGATGAAAAAATTCTTAATAAAGCAGGAAGCTTAAATGCAGAAGAATGGGAAGTTATTAAGGGACATCCTGAAACGGGGTGGAGAATATTAAGTTCTGCCAGTGAGTTTACAGAGCTAGCAGGTTTTGTGCTGGAACATCACGAAAGGTGGGATGGTACGGGTTACCCTAAAGGTTTGCATGGGGTTGAGATTTCCTTGCCAGCTAGAATTATTGCCATTGCAGATGCTTATGAGGCTATGACAGGTAAGAGATCTTATAGAGAATCATTAGGTGAAAAGGC
>JBAXCZ010000050.1:0-8419 GCA_037141195.1 Clostridia bacterium | reverse complement strand
ATCGCCAGTTTACATTCAATGAAGCCTTGCTGCTTTTGCAGTGAGGCTTCTTTGCGCACTCATTAAAAAGTTAAGACCAATATTTAAGAGAATATGTTATAATGAAAATCATGAGAGAAAGGATAGTGAATTAGATGAATATAGCTTTTTTAGGGGCAGCAGAACAAGTTACCGGAAGTTGTTATTTATTAAAAATAGGTGAATACAAGATTTTAATTGATTGTGGTATGAAACAAGGTAGTGATGTTAAAGATGGTCAAGGTTTCGAATTTAATCCAAGAGAAATTGATTTTGTGTTTTTAACTCATAGCCATATTGATCATTCTGGTTTATTACCACTTTTAACAAAACAAGGATTCAATGGTAAAATATTTTTAACTGCTGCTAGTGCAGAACTTTGCAAAATAATGCTAGCTGATAGCGCATATATTCAAGAAATGGAAGCAGAATGGAATAATAGAAAAAGAAAACGTGCAGGTGTTAATCAAATTGAGCCTTTATATACAATAGCAGATGCTGAAAAGACTTTAACTTATTTTGAACTTTGTGATTATGATAAAATTTATAATATTAATAATAATGTTGATTTGCGTTTTATAGATGCAGGACATCTATTGGGATCAGCTTCTTTAGAAATATGGTTAAAAGAAAAAAACGAACAGCGAAAATTGGTTTTTTCTGGTGATTTGGGAAATATAAACAGACCAATAATTCAAGATCCAACAAAAATCAAGGGTGCAGACTATGTTATCTGTGAGTCAACTTACGGAGATCGTGAACATGAAAAAGATGCAAATGCAATGCTTGAGTTGGCAGAAATTATTCAAAAAACCTTGGGTAGGGGTGGGAATTTAGTTATACCTGCCTTTGCTGTTGGCAGGACACAAGAATTACTTTACATGATTAGAGAAATAAAAAATAAAAAAATGGTGAAGGGGTTAGGAAGTTTTCCGGTGTATTTAGATAGCCCACTGGCTATAGAGGCAACTAAAATCTATGCTGCAAGCACAAAATATTTTGATGATGAAGCAATGGAACTAGTAAGACAAGGGATAAATCCCATTACATTTGATGACTTAGTTCTATCTGTTACTGCTGAAGAATCAAAACAGATTAATCTAATCGATGGGGGTAAAGTAATTATAGCTGCTTCAGGTATGTGTGATGCAGGCAGAATTAGACATCACTTAAAGCATAATTTATGGCGTAAGGATAGTACAATACTATTTGTAGGATATCAAGCTAATGGTACTTTAGGCAGAATTATTTTAGAAGGCATTCCAAGTGTGAAAATTATGGGAGAAGAAATCATAGTTAGCGCAGAAATAAAGAAGTTAGCAGGATTTAGTGGACATGCAGACCGTAAGGGCTTGATTGAATGGCTAGATTATTTCGAGCCACTGCCAAACTGCGTTTTTTTAGTTCATGGTGAGCAAAAAGTTATTGTTGAATTTAAAAACACATTGGAGCAGGATTTAGGATTAAATATTCTTGTTCCACAGTTGAACTCCGAATTTGATTTAATTGGGTATAGATGGTTAAATATTGGCGAAAAGAGAATAGAAAAAAGCTTTAGAACAGATAAGTTTGATCAGATTAATCTTGCTGAAAAATTTGCTAGATTAGAAAAGGCAAAGGGATTAGAAGAATCAGCCAATAAACTTGGTAAAATTACGAATGTAGATGCCTATTTCCGTTTACTAGCTAATAGTGCTAAACTTAGTAAACTAATAGTTGAAAAGGAACACAGCAGTCCAAGGGAGCTTGAAGATTTAGCAGATCAATTAGCAATGCTAGTAGAAAAGTGGGATAAAAGATAGTGTATTGAAGCTAAAAAATGTCTTATTAAGCATAAAACAAGAGTAGCTAGCAAGATTTTCATCTTGCTAGCTACTCTTGTTTTACCAGTAGGTATCTGGAATAAAAGCAAAGAGAATTGGTGAAGCAGAGCCATTAGGAAGCATATAGGTAAAATCTCTAGTTTGTCCAGCTTCTATAATGCCTAGAAAACTAGCTCGATCTTTACCACCAAAAAAATAACCGTCTGAAGGGGCAAGAAATGGAGTGCTGTCGTTCCATTTAATAGCGCCGTTATAAACATTACCTCTTGGATTAAGGATAACTGCAGTACGCTCCTTTGCTGTAACTGAAATATGATATTCCATACCATAATTTCCTCTATTTACAACTAATTCACCGTTGATACCATCATAACCGCTAATCCATTCATCAGATGTTTTACCTAAAACGAGTTTGCTTGGTTCGGTGAGGTTGGTTAGGTTAACAAGAATATTTTGATTGAGGTCGGTAAATGATCCTCTTGGATGAACATCGCGGAGAGGATAAGTCATGTTAAACAAATCGCTTATTGAGTTGCTTTGATCGATACATCCTACTATTAAAGTTGTTTCTCCACTAGTTGTAAAGTCGAAAAGTCCAGATATTGCAGTGCCATTTTCCCATTTTTTCCCATTACTATCATAAAGTATTTGCACATCATTTGGATGTAAAATATAACTTGTGCTAGGAGAACCTTGAAGATAGCGATATAGTAATTGTTGGCCTAAGTGAAGTACATCTGAAGTAGGCCCTAAAATAGTGCTATTGCTAATAGTTAAATTTTGGGCTGATGTACTCTGATTGACGGCAACTATTACTAGTCGTTTTTCGAGAGCATCTTCAGAAATAAAGCTATTTATGTGGTGAATAATGGCTCTGCCAGTTCCGGTAACTTTATCTTTGTAAAGCATTCCATTAGTGATTACACGTTCTGGAGAATTACTCATGTAGAGAAGTCCTTTTCCAATATCCATTGACTCTTTCATGGTATCTATATAGTCCATGAAATTATAGCCAGAAAAATTTGCTATAGTTTCACCTGGAGCAGCAAAATTAAATTTATATGCAAATTCTGTAAATAGTAATTCTGAATTAATCACGATTTGTTTATTAAATTTATCACTCCAATTGCCATAAGCATCTTGCAATTGAAGGGTAACAGTATATTCTCCTGCATCAAAAATACGCGAAGGCTTCGCATAGATAGGTTGAGATAAAAGATCTTTTGTTAAGTAATAACTCCACTTAACCGCTTTTATTGTTTCCCAAGATTCATTATCAAAGCTGAAATCATATAAAATTTCTTCTCCACGCTTAAAACTCTCTTGTGGAACATTTATTGCAGTAACGATTGGTGGCTGATTTGGTGCAATGGTAAGATACTCAGTATACCAATTACTCCATGCTCCCTTACTATCTTTTACCTTTAGACTAATTGCATATGTACCAGCATTGGGGTAAGAAAAAATTGTACTAAGTTGAGCATTCTTTTGTTTTGGATTTAGATTAATCATCCATTCTCTAGCTGTAATAGCATCACCATCACTATCCATGCTAGTATCAACGGCTGTTACAGCCTGACCTGCTACAAAAGCTTGTGGAAAATAAAAACTTGCATCTGGAATTTTATTTGCTGCTAAGAGAGAACCAGTTAAATAGATTTTTTTTGTTACAGCATCAAATTCTATTAAAATCCCCATTTGTTCAGCTAAGAATCTAATAGGTAAGAGAGTTGTACCATATTCCAAAATAGGAGCTACATCAAGCAGAATAGCGACTCCATTGACAAGAGCAGTTCTATTACCTATCCTTAAAATAATTGTATTTGCATCTTTGGTAATTGTAATGGTTTTTGTTTTACTATTCCAAAGAACTTGAGCTTTTAAAATATTTTCTACTGCAATTCGTAAGGGAAGTAAAGTTCTGCCCTGAATTAACTTTGGTGGCAATAAAAGTTTTACTGACTTTCCATCAATTAACGCAACCTTACTATTAAGGGTAAATATAATTTTGCTAATAGCATCATCTAGCAAAGCACCATCTGTAGTAATTGAACTATCACTACTAATAGCAGTTCCCGAAATAGTATTAGATTCTGAGTTGATGATTGGTCCCACGATAATTGAAGAATCAGACGTAGCAGATGTATCTGAAATAATAGTTTCCGCAAAAACAGGCTGCAAGGCATTTAACAAAATTGTAAATGCAAGACAGCCTGCTAATATATTTTTCTTCATAATGAATAGCACCTCTTCTGATGTAGTATTTTGCAACTTCCAACATAGTATAACACAGTTTATGCACAGAATTACTGCAAAATAGAAATCAGCAGACGCTATTTATTTTATTAAAATGCAACTAGTATAGGTAATTGTTTTTGGACCATAATAATAAGGTAGTTTAGATAATTCACACACATCTGTAACTAAAAGTCCATATGCCTCCATGGAAATCATCATGGAATCAGGAAACCTACAAGCCGTAGTAGGATAAGAACAAGAGGGGCAAAGATTACAACCACCTGCACCCATAGGAAGAATTTGATGTCCTTTTTCTCGAAGCATATTTACCAAAAGCAAGAACAATTCATTTTGTTTTTTACCTGTTTGTACCATCGAATCATAATCAAAGTTGTCAGATAGTTTTCCAGTACACTGAACTATGATACCAATGGTAAAATCTTTAATCTTTTCTGTGATTGCTTCTAAACTTCCACAAGCAGGAGGACAGCTCCAACTTTTATTATAATGTTGACATCGATTAGCTTCACACATATTTCTGACTTCTGGTAGAAAAACGAGACTATTTAGGTTGAGAGGAGCTGATTGCGAGAAACCTAGTTCTTTAGCCATGAATATGAAATCATTTATTTGTTTTTTAGAAACCATCAGTAGCAGCCTTAACAGTTTGTGTCCACTTACGCAAACGGCTAGGATCTCCACCACTTGAAGTAACATCTTTGAGCATGATATCCACAATCGAGCCATTAGCTGATTTTATACCAGCTTTAATATAATCATAAAGCTCTTTTTCATCATAATATGCAACAACATTTGCTGGGTTTGGTCTCCAACAAAGCACATAATCTCTGCCAACTTGGGCCGCACATTTTTCTATGTCTGATACAGGAGGTACTCCAATACGTCGCAAGTTGGGAACATTTCGCAGCATATCAATTTTTCTAGTAACATCTTCACAACAGGCATATGAGGATAAGCCGAATTTTTCCATAATTGGAATCTGATAATCTAAAAGAAATGATTTATGCATTTTTGCAGAAATTGAAGTAAATTCCTGTCCATGAGAAAATATCCACATATCTTTTCTTTTGAACCCACGGCCATTTAAAACTGGATCTGCTATATCTTTGCAGTAGGGAACACCCATATTGGCATTTAAGGTGCTATCAGGCATAAAATCACCAGCAGCTTCTGCCTGGTCAAAGTTGCGAAGAATGGCCTTTTGCATGAATCCTGCTAATTTATGGATGATTTCTGGCTTATCATAAATCATATAAAAAATTTGTTCAATTCCAATATACTTCCCTAAAGCTTCTGAAATATCACAACCGCCATAGGTTGAAGCATAAATTGAACGACGATCAATATTAATTGGTAAAATATCTAAAAAAATATCTTGAAGCTCACTGACTAATTGTGCAGTAGCTTCCTCATTTAAGCTGTGATCAACAGGTTTTAAGCGATTATAAATATCTTCCTCTGCATAAATAAATGGAATTGCTTTCCAACCGTCGCCTTCACGGTGAAAGTCTTGCTTTTCACCCCAAATATTATTACATGCATTATAACCATCTTCTGTGTAATTACCCCATATCTCACCATCTGGTCCATTCAAAAGAGCTCGAATTGGTATCCAAGGTTCAAAGACGAAATCATCTCCTAATGTAGCATGGAAAATGCGATTGCGAAGCCATCGTTCAATAAACAAAAGAATGCCTGTTTGACAGAAACACTCATCCTTAAATAAGGACCACTCTAAATTACTACTCCAAAACCATGAACAGATTACTGGTACACGAACTTTTTCAAGACCATTATGTTTGCGCCATAGCTCTCGTAATTCATCATTTTTGGGATTTAAAGCAATTTCCATATATTTTTTTGCCAGCTCCCTTAAAACCTGAATTTGCTGGGGTGTCGGGTTTATAGGTGTATTTAACACTTGAATCGCCTCCTAAAATAATTTATAGTTCAAGTATACTTGGAAATTGAGGAATTAGTGAAAAAAAATCACTAATTTTTGTAAAATATTATGCATTTTTTTCCAAAAAATAACAAAATTGTTATAAGTAAAGAAAATTATCATAGTATAATTAAAACAAAATAAATGATAAGTAGAGTGATTTAGATGAATATTTTTCAAGAAATTAGCATAGCTATTCAAGATGGCAGTTCAAGCAAAGTTAAAGAATTGCTAATTGAAGGCTTGCTATTGGGATATGAGCCAGAAAAATTATTGGAACTCGGTTTAGTTAAAGGTATGCAGATAGTTGGAGCAGCATTAAAAAACGAAGAAATTTATGTACCGGAGGTTATGTTAGCAGCACGGGCGATGAATTTAGGTATTCAAATTTTACAACCAAAATTAAAGATGAAAAATCAAGAAAATCTGGGAACAATTATTATTGGAACTGTGCAAGGAGATATCCATACAATTGGAAAGAATTTGGTGAAAATTATGCTGGAAAGCAAGGGGTTTTGTGTAATAGATTTAGGCATAGATGTAATGGCAAAGAGCTTCATTGAAGCCGCAATTGTGCATCAAGCTAAAATCATAGCTTGTACATCATTGCTTACAAGCACTATGGGAGAACTAAGCAGTGTAGTAAGCTTGGTAAAAACAAAAAATCTAAATAATAAAATTAAAGTGATGATAGGAGGAGCACCTGTAACAGCTGCTTTTAGCAGGAAAATTGGAGCTGATATTTATACTCCAGATGCCACCAGTGCAGCTGAAGCAGCTCTTCAAATTTTCGGATTATAAAATAACACATATCCTGTGCTTTTCTTGACAGATAACTAAATTGTGACTAGAATATGTATTGAAATGTAATCCACCGTTACCAGAAAAAAGAATTGTTTAGGCTTTAATTGTGGTTTCTGGTTAATCCGGACTCAATAAAATCCAAAAATTATTAAGATAGAAGCTGTTCTTTCTAGAATATTAATAAGATAAATCATATAATATGGGAGTACTAAATGATAAAAGAAAAAAAAGAGAAAATATATTTCTTAGATATATACCGCTTTTTGTGTATTTTTGCAGTTATTTCGATTCATGTAACTTCGGATCCTGTTTCAAAAATTCCAGTTAATACCTGGCCATATTTTGTTTATTATATAATTAATATTGGTAGTTCATTTGCAGTACCAGCTTTTCTTTTCCTTAGTGCTTTTGTACTTTTCTATAATTATGAGGATAGATGGAATATTAAAATGACTAAATCTTTTTTTTATAAAAGATTTATATCAACAATAATTCCTTATATAATATGGTCTTTCTTTTATTATGCGGTATTACAAGTTTCATTAGGTCAAAATATATTTAATGAAATCAATAAATTTTTGATTCAGCTTTTTACAGGAAAAAACTATGCACATCTATATTATATTATTGTTATAGCTCAATTTTATCTTTTGTTTCCTGTGCTGATGGGGTTAGTAAAGAAATTTCCATATTTTCGTAAATATCTAGTTCAGTTTTCTATAATTTTTCAAATAGTATTTTTTTTATTAAACAAATATTTTTTGCATATTAAAGCTACAGGTAGTATCTTTTTTACATATATGCTTTTTTATTGTGTAGGTGCTTATATTGGCTTAAACTATCAAGCCTTAAAAAACTACTTGACTAAAAAACCTTTACGCTGGATTATAGCTTGGATTATTATAGGAATATTTTATATAGCTAAAGGATGGTATGGCATTCAAAATCCTGGATTTGGACAACCTTTAATAGCATATCTTAATTTTATTATTTATTATCTATATGTAACTATTAGTTCTTTAGCAATCTTTGTAATATCCAATATATTATATGTTCGTTGGGGCGAAAAGGTGAAAATATTATCCCAATGGGGGAGAGCATCTTTTCTAATCTATTTATTGCATCCATTTGTATTATTATGTTGGAGGCATTATATTATTGCAAATAATTCTAATTTATATCATCTATTGACGATACTAGCAGTTCCAATGGCATTGTTAGTACCTTGGATAGTATTTCTATGCTTTAATAAGTATAAATTTGCATGGCTATTTATGGGTAATGTCGAAGCTAAAAAGCAAATTGTAAAGAAATAGGATAAACTTATCCTCAAATACTAAACTTTATCTAATTTTAAAACAAATTATTTTCTAAAATTTATAGCTAGTAATAGAGCTGTCTTAGAGAAACAAGCATAACATTAATTGACATATATAAGGTTTTAAGCTAGAATAAAATCAGTTTACAAGAAAAAATATGCATAAAATTTCAATATATTATCTAGTAAAGCGAGGTTATTTAAAATGGCAAAGAAGAAGTATGAAAGAACGAAACCGCACGTAAACGTAGGAAC
>JBAXCZ010000049.1:0-8484 GCA_037141195.1 Clostridia bacterium | reverse complement strand
GTTTTCAATGATCATTCCATCTTTTTCTTCCCTTGTCTCCCTGCGGCGACTTTTATATTATATTTCCACGCGCAAGCGTTGTCAATAACTTTTCCCTATTTTCAAAATCTTTTCCAGAAATTAATCTTTTGTAGGAAAATGCAAGAGCTTTTCCGCTATAAATTGCCAAATACCTGGTTTTTCAAAACCCTTACGCCAAGTGGCAATTCCTCCTAAAGAATTAGCTGCAGCTAGATTTATCCTGTTTTCCAAGGATTGTGTATCTTCTATCCACATCTGAAATGCACCTGTAGTGGTTTGGAGTTCTACATAGTTTTGTCCTGCTTGCTGATCATAGCTGATTTTTGGCTTGTTTTCTGCAATCCAAGTTGCTGCAGTATTCATACCAATACTACGAACTGTAATTTTACCTTGTAGGTCTGTAAACCATAATCTTTGATAGAGTGGCATAGCAAGAATCAATTTTTCAGCTGCTACCTCCTCTAACATTTGTGCTATGTTCTCCTTTACCCAACTAACTTCTGCCACAGAACCTACTTCCTCACCACTTGCTGTGTGTTGATCATATGCCATGTAGATTAGGAAATCTACTCGCTCCCCTAAGGCTTTACGATCATAGCAAAGGGACCAAGTTGGACTTGTTGAATAGCCTGTCACATCCATGGAGATTGTAATGCCCTGCTTATGTGCCAGAGGCACTAACTCACGCACTAACTGAGTAAGCAGTGTTTTATCTGCTTGGTAAATATTTTCAAAATCTATATTCAGCCCCTGCAGCTGGTATTCTTTGGCAAGCGAAAGTAAATTCTCTATAAATGCCGCTCTATTCTTAGAGCTCTCAAGGAGTGCATTGGTGAGCTTAGGACTAAAAGCATTGGTTACACTTGGCCATACAGCAAGCTTCTGTGTTTTTGCCCACTCTAGATAATATTTTTCTGCTTTGCTCGTGATACTTCCGTCCAAATCTGCTAATGCAAACCAAGTTGGTGCAATTACATTAACTCCTGGAGCAGTGGTTAGTTTTTCTAGCCTTGGTGTTTGCTTATTAACATAATCCCATGTCAGGTTGAGCGGTGGTTTAATTGGGGAAATAAATTCAGTTACTACTGGTAAATTCTGCTTATTCTGCCAACTTATAGCTAATGGACTAGTTACTGCTGTTTTTGGTACAAATCCTAACTGTCCTGTTGACATTAGCACCTCTTGCCAAGCACCAACAGGTTGCAAAAATATGGCGTCTGTTGTTATTGTCAACTTTTCCACATACCCACTATCTGCCTCTGCTTTGCTACGGATAATTGTGTTTTCTGCTATCGTGCTCTGTTGGTACTCTTTGCCGGCCTGATAAAGTGCCAGAGTATCTGTTTGGGGATAATATTCATAGCCTAGAGGGTAAATAGTTGTCAAATAGGCTACTTCCAGATACGCCTTTTCATCTTGCACTATCAGCGGAAACTGCACAAACTGCCCTTGCTGATTCAGCAACACTTTTTTGCTTGCTGCTTGTAAACGCAGTACTATGGTTGGGCTAGTATAAATCAACTCTTGTTCATCTGCGTCAAAAAACCATTCACCACCAAGTAACTCTTTGACATCACTTATAGCTAGATAAACCTTATTATCTTGGCTGAGAAATTCTTTTCTGCCAATTAAATGACCGTCAAAAACTAGATTTCCCCTTGTAGCTTGCACTTGGATAAAATCATAGCGATGGAGAAAAAGCCAACTAATAAAAACTATTAGCAAAACAATTCCCGCAGCTAGGAAAAGATGCTTTCTTAGTAATTTAGTTTTCATAATCTTCTCCTTTTTGTGAAAAAAAATCCCTCCCTCACCAGTTATTTTTCACACTGGATTAGGAGGGTTGCATAGTTGTTGATTTATTTATTAATTAGTAACAGCAATTGCTACATCAGTTGTATTCACCAATAAGCCGCTGATATCTGTAAGCTGGCCTGCACGCAAAGTATAGCTCTTGCTGGTTTCCATCCCATCAAAAAAGACTAAGATTTTATCTGGACCTATAAATCTCACTCCTGTACAGCTTAGGCTTAAAATAGATGCACCAACTTTTGCCTCTAGCTTATAGTTTTCTGCTAAAATCATCTGATTAGCTTGCTCTGCGGCACCGCTTAAGGTTATCTCAATGGTACCATTATCGATATAGCTTGCTTTCGTCATCGTAATTTGTTGTCTGATTATCGAGCTACCAAGGAAGGTTACTGTTGATGCATCTGCTAGCTTACCATATTCATCCAGCATCCCAGATTTCAATCTCAACTGATAGCTTTTATCTTGAGTCATTTTACTATTGAAGTAAAGTGTTGCTTTAAGTGGACTATTTATCGCGTCATATATTATGCGAACGGGTTCAATTACACTGCCGCTTATCGTATCTCTTACTTCATAATAAAAGTTTTTCACTACGCTTTCTGCTTGTGGTGCCCGGCTAAAGCCTATTTCTACTGTTTGATCATCCTTTGCCACTGCCCCTGTTAAGAAGAGCATAACTATGTTATTCGGGGAGAAAAAGACACTTTTGCTAGTGGCTAGCATTGGTACCGTACCGAAGTTCGCTTGTACATTTTGCACTAGCAGTGTTAGTGTTTCCTCTGCTACAAGTTTCGGGCTAAAGAGTAATCTAAGAGTTTTTCCGTCCTTTAAAACGTTAGCACTTACAACAGTCTTGCTAACTCCTGCGCTGGTTTTTAATTGATAATTACTCAACTTAGTTGCCGTTATTGGATCAACCTCGCGGTTAAAGACTACCTCTAGAAAATCCTCTGCCACGAAGCTAGCACTCTGAACGGAAACAGGCTCTTCGAGAATAGTAGAATAATAGAAATCTGCTTCATCCCCATTGCCTAATCCCATAAATTTACCATCTGCAGTACTAAGATCACCTGATACTATTAAGGTATATTGGACTCCATCTACAAATTTCTTGGTTGGTTCTAGTAGTGTTAAATAAACTGCTCGAGGATCACTTGCTGATCTCTCAACTACCATGGTTTTATTACTGCCAGCTACAAAATCTGCACCATCTGCAGTTATTTTATAGAGCATTGCTATTTCTGTTTTAACATCAATATTTTGGGTAAAGGATATTTTAATCCGCTGATTGCTGATAGTAGTCACCTTGCTCAACATGAGATTCGTTGAGGTTATTGTTGGCACTAAATAGCCCTTGAAGGTTGTGCTAACTGCTGGGATGATATTGCTGTCCTTATCTGTAACATTAGTTAAGGATATTTTGTATGGCATATTTTCCTTTTGATTATAGGTAGTGATAACATAAGTCTTCTCATCTAAAGCAACTGGTGCAGTTTTTAGTTGTAAATTTTTTGTGCTATCGCTGACCTCTGTAATCTTAACTTGATTTTGTGTTAAAGCTAAAATTGGTTCATTAAATGAGATGATTAATTGATTAGGATTAACCACCGTAGTTGTTGTAATGGCACTTGGGGAAATATCACTCCACAGACCTAAGCTTATGGCAATATTCTTTTGAACCGTACCTTGATCAACTAATTGCATAATCAAGGGCCTAGCATTTTTACCTGGCACAATTAACGCCTGATAAATTATTTCCACTGCATTTGCTCGTTGAAAATTTTTATTTACTACTGCGTTTATTGCATACCGAGCATCTGTGACTATTTGATGATTATAGGCAAAGACGAAAACATCACCCCAAGTAAAATCTCCTTTTAATGGATTATATCCTACCACGCCTAAAATCATGCGAAGAAAACTTTGTTCATTCACTAATTCCTTAGGCTTAAAGGTTTGATCTGTATAGCCTGTAATAATACCGTTTTCTAAACAATAACCAATATATGGTGTGTACCAAAGTTTAGCCGCATTCTGCATATCTTTTAAGGTGGCAGCTTTGGTAATATACTTGGTTTTGTTCGCTAGAACTTCTGCCTCCTTGCCCATGAGGCTCACCATAAATTTTGCGGCTTCTCCTCTAGTAAGGGTTTTCTGTAAAAGATAATCCTTGCCATCACCTTGGAGAATTTTCAGAGCATTCAGCACTTCAGCTTTGCTTTGCACAGTTTTTACTGCCGCAAAGGTAGATACACTGAAGAGGGATAGTAACAAGGTGAAAAGTAGTAGAACTGCAATTATTTTCTTCGCTTTCACTTTTTTCACTCCTTATACTTGAAATATTTCTTGTTTTTATTATATCGTATTTCATGATGAATACAAGTTTTTCTGACGCTAGCTAGTAGCTAGTTTGTTTTTTGTTTGCGTAATAAATAAATAAAAAATGGTCCAGCTATTACCGAAGTCATAACACCTGCTGGAATTTCTGCTGGTTTTACTAAAACTCTACCTAAGGTATCTGCTAGCACTAAAACAGTGGCGCCTGTAATTGCAGACAAAAACAAGACCTTTTTATTATGTACGCCTGCAAAATAACGAACAATATGAGGTGCTATAAGTCCTACAAAACCTATTGTGCCTCCAATTGCTACGACAGTGCCCACTATTAAGGCGCTGAGCACTAGGAGCACTGCTTTTGCCTTTGTAGTATTTACTCCTAAATTTTTTGCTGCTTCCTCACCAAAGGATAGCATATTAAGCTCCCGCCAAAAATAGTACAAGAGTAAACTGCAAGGCAAAATAACGATAGCTGCAAGCAAAACTTTATTCCAATTAGCCGCAGCCAGGCTACCCATATTCCAAAAAACAATTTTATCTATCTTGTTTTTATTCAAGAGCATAAGTACTGAAATTAAGGCTGCAATGAAATAACTCACGACAATCCCCGCTAGTAAGAGAGTTGAACTAGCAAGTTTTCCTTTAGTATTACCTAGAGCATAAACTAAGGCTAAGGTAGCTAGTGCCCCTAGAAAAGCAAAGAAACTTAAACCGCTAATACCTGGAATAAGCGAACTCACTCCAGTGATAATAGCAAGTACCGCTCCCAAGGATGCTCCCGATGACATCCCTAAGGTATAGGAATCTACTAGTGGATTCTGAAAAATTCCTTGCATTACAGCACCCGTTATAGCTAACCCTGCTCCCATAATTGCACCTAGCAGTACCCGAGGCAAACGAATCTGATAAAATATTTGTTGGAATTTGCTACCATCTTGCCATGCTGCCTGCCATATTTCTCTTATTTCAATATTTACTGCTCCAAAACGTAGCCCTAAAAGCAAACTTAGCATAAGTAAACTGATTGCTCCTAAATAAAGAAAACCTTGTTTTTTTACCATAGTTTTAACCCTTGTTCACAGTTAGGTCGCTGGCTAAGAATTTGGTAAACCCTAGTAACCTCCCCAGCTGCAAAATCCCGATCTGCAGATGTTTCACTAGCTAAAAGATAGACTTTTTTTTCTGCTAAAACTGGCTCCAGCAGAATAGTGAGGTTTGGCAAATTTGCTGGACTAAAATAACTCGGACAGACGATAATAGCATCTGCAGCTTGTAAGAGCTTTAAATGTGCTTGATAACTCTCTGGGGAAATAGGTGCAAAAGGTTTTTCTTCAAGCATCGGCAAGCCAAATTCTTTCAGTGTTTGCCAATCCAAATCCCCTTCATTTAAGACACAAACGCTTAATTGATAGCCTAGGTGAAAAAGCTGGTGCATATACGGCGTGCCGCTACCGCCACCACAAATCAAGTGCAACTTTTCTTTTTCATCTAGAAAAAAACCTTTACTTTTTGCATAAATATGAGGTTTGTTCATGACAGGGCTGGGAGAAACTAAAACTTCTGTAGCAAAAACTCGTTCGATATTTTCTTTGGTTAAAACAACTTCTGGAGTGCCAATCCCGACTACTTTTCCAGCTTGTAACATAATTATTTCATCACTATACATGGAGGCAAGATTCAAGTCATGAAGTACAGCAATTACTGTCAATTTTTTCTCCACACTTAACCTTTTCATGGTATCTAAAATCTCAATTTGGTATTGAGGATCCAAGTTAGAAACAGGTTCATCTAAGAGCACTACAGTTGGCTCTCCGGCTAATGCTTGCGCTAGAATTACTCTTTGCCGTTCACCACCAGAGATTTCTGTAAATTTGCGGTCCCTTAAATAAGCTACGTTAGTTTGCATCATAGCCACTTCTACCATTTCCCGATCTTTTATCTGCTCTCCCTGCCACCGCTTGATGTGGGCATAGCGTCCCATCATCACCACATCATAACAACTAAATTCATAGGCAACATCAGTATTTTGCGGTACTACAGCTAAGCTTTTTGCCCTTTCTCTTTGTGCTAGCTGTTCAACTTCCGTCCCGTGCAAATATACTGCTCCACCAGTTTTTTTCACTGCAGCAGTGATACTCCTAAGCAAGGTAGTCTTACCACAACCATTAGGTCCTACGATAGTGACAAAACGCCCTTTTTCAATCGACAAAGAAACCTCCTGCAAAACAGTGCGGGGGCCAAAATTCACTTCTAATTTTTCTATGCGTACATCTTTCATCTGCTCACTCTATTTCTCTAAAGCTTGACGTATTTCCTCAATAGCCAGGACAATACGGGGTCCACCACGGCTGATGAGGTTATCATCTTTCATCAGATATACTTTGTCGTTTTTTACGCAAGCTAGATTTTTAAATATTTCATTATTTTTTACACTTGCCAGAGTTTCTCCTGCATCTGAACTGAATTTAGCTGAAATAAGCAAATCTGGCTCATCAGTTAAAAGCTGTTCCTTACTATATTCTGTCCAACCATCCAAAGTCACTACATTCTTTCCACCAGCTAAGGTAATTGCTTCATCAATAAAAGTGTTTTTCCCTGCTGTAGTGAGAGGATCTTGCCATACACAGTAAAACACGCTTTTTGCTGTTTTACCTGCAACTTTTTCAGCGATGCTTGCTAAATTCTTTTCCATCTCTGCTACCACTTTTTCTGCTCCTGCATCATTCCCAGTAGCCTTCCCCACTAAGCGAATAGAAGAGAAGATTTGGTTCATGCTAGTAGCCTCTGTAGAAAGTACTGGAATCCCTAAATCAGCCAAAGCAGTGATGATATCTTCCTGCATATAACTCCCAGCCAAAACTAAATCAGGTTTAGCCGCTGTAATTAGCTCCAAATTAGCACCTTCAAAATCGCCGATTTTCGCTATATCTTTAGCTGCCGCTGGATAGTCACAATAGCTAGTTACACCTACTAGTTGTGCTTCCGCTCCAATGGCGAACATAATTTCCGTATTAGTTGGTGATAAGGATACCACCCGTACTGGTTGATTTTTTAAGGTTACTTGATTTCCATCAAGATCTGTAAGCATAATTTCTGTTGCCTGCTGAACTGCTGGTGTAGTTACTGAATTTGCACCACAACCTGTAAATAATAAGAGTACTACTAAAGCCATACTTAAACATTTTTTCATCAAATATGTCCTCCTAATTTTTGTCTCTAACATCTTTTTCCCAAGCTGCCATCTGCTTTTCAATTCCTAACCCAATCGCTCTTCGCACCACCCTACTCATGAGTTGCCCAAAATGTGTTGCCATACCGGTATAAGCTACTGTTGGACCAGTCATGGTGCTGGCAAAAACTATGGCATCACTTGTTGTTCCCGTTGCCACTGCTCCCTTAAAAACATCTAAAACCTGGTATTCTCTCAGCGCTGCTGCTTTTGCTTCTACTGCCAACATCACCCCATTGACAAATGCGCCCTCTGACAGCGCTGCGTTAGTAATAATAATTGTATTGATTGTGCCCGGTGTGCAGGCATAGTCTACTTGCTCCTCTTTGCTGACAGATCCAGCTTCCGCTGCATTTGTAACTCCTACTGTCACCCATACTCGCACCCACTGATTTTCATACTCTTCTTCTAAAAAACAGTACTGCTCAACATCCACTGCTGTCATGAGACCAACTGAGTGCTTGGGCTCAGCCCCAAAGCTTTTGCAAATATTTTCCATATCCTGAGTTGGTACTGTACTTTCATATTCCATGCCCACATCAACATTAAAAATATGTTGAATCTGCTGCCAGCCTCCTCCCACAATCGCTGAAGAAAGAGCTCGTAATGGTTGAGTACTGTTAATCTGCAAGCAATGTTCACTCACCTGCCAGCTCATAGTTTCTTTACTCTTCATCTACTCACCTCGCTTGGCAAGTAGCTGTGCTATTTGATTGCATAAAGTGAAGCTTGAACTACTACTACCTAGGATTGCTATTTTTTCTTCATTTGCCTTTGCTACTACATTTGCTGCAGGCTCAATACCCTCTGGTAAAAGTATAGCTACCGCTTCAGTTAGCACTGCAACAGCAATTACGTTGAGATGAGCATGAACCGTAATCCAAATATCACCAGTTTGCAAATGGGACATGACCCAACTCAGCAAATCACAAGCATAGCCTCCTGATATTTCTTGCTCTAAGGTTGTTTCATCTGTAAATATTCGCAGCTGAAATGCTTCAGCTAATTCTCTAATGGTCATTTTCCAACTCCTTTAATCGTTCCTCTAATTGTATTTTGCGTTTGGGTACACAGTCCTCAGCTTG
>JBAXCZ010000048.1:0-9021 GCA_037141195.1 Clostridia bacterium | reverse complement strand
ACTAAATAACTACTAAAAAGGTCGAGGATTAGTCCTCGACCTTTTTTTATTTTTGCTTTTTGCAAGCTTTCACAGTTAAGAGGCGTATAATAGGAGATAAGGCAAGTAGCTGTTATAAAACTCTGGCAGTTAGACTAGCCTGCATTACTACTCCTAGCAGGTTGTATAAAGCCAAGCTATGGAAAAGAATTAGCAAACTAAATTTCAAGGAGGAATGTTCAAAATGAGCAAAACAAAGAAAGTTGTAGCACTTCTATTAACGTTAGTATTTCTACTCAGTGCCATTATTCCAGTAGGGGCTGCGCCCACGGCTAGTGAAGTAACAACTTCAGCAAACGGCTTAGCCATTTACGGAATTCTCGACACCCCAGGGGATACCACTACAAGCTTAACACGTGGTCAATTTGCTAAAATTGCCTCTCTGGCAGGTGGCAAGACTGCAGTTGATTACAGAACTGCACAAGTAAAAGCATCAATCTACAAAGATATTAAAACTGTAGATTGGTACAATGGTTGGTCACAACTAGCGCCTTTCCAAGGTATTGATGCAGCTCCAAATTTTGCTCCTAAGGCTCTAATCAAACGCATTGAAGTTTTGCGCATTATGGTTAGACTAATGAATATTGTGGATGTTACAGATAATGCAGCCTTTATGGCACAAGCAAGAGCCCTTGGCTTAACTGATGCCCCAGACATGGACGCTAATGCCGCGGTTACGCGTGGTGAAGCTTTTGTGATTGCAGCTAAAGCCATTGATATGAATCTTGGTACCAGATTCTTCCCAGGTAGAGCTTATATTTTGGCTCCTACTGCTTTACAGGTAGCTAGCATTACTGCTATCAATGCTAAGCAAGTAGATGTGCTTTTCAGTAAAGCAGTTGATAAAACTGCTGCTGAAACCTTAGCTAATTATGATGTATTTAAGGCTAGCGCTCTAACCACAGATGTACTGAACACTGCCGGAACAGGTGCTGTTGCTGTACTCCAAGCTGATGGCAAAACTGTTCGTTTAACCTTAGATACAGCCTCTAATTTTGATAATTTCAGTACTACTAACAAGGTTGTAGTAAAAGCTGGCGTTGGTTTAACAACTACGGTAACTAATGCTAATGTGGCTTTTAGGGATACAACTATCCCGACTTTACTTTCAGCCAAGGCAACAGGTTCTAGAGAAATCACTTTAATTTTCTCTGAGCCAGTGAAAAATACGCCTACTAATGTAGTGGTAAACGATAATACTGTAGGCATTAATCTCAGCGGTGCTACCTATAGTGTGACTGGCTATTCGATGAAGTTTAGTACAAATGCCAGAATGTCTATAGGCACAAGCTATACGGTGAAAATCAGTGCAGGCACAACTATTACGGATTATGCAGGTTATGCTGTGATACCAGCTTCTGCCTCCTTTGTCTATGGTTATTCTGCAACTGCACCAACCTATGTAGTTAAAGCTTCTAATGAGCGCACAGCTACGATTGAGTTTTCCAGTGCTATTGATCAGACCACCTTGCTAAATAATGCAGCTGTCTTATTTTCTCATACCTATAGTGGTGCTAACCAAGTAACTGGCGGAGCTATTACAAATCCTACTGGAGATAGCAGAACTTTCGTGATTACCTTTGCTAATGCCTTCCCACCAGGAAGCTCTACGATGTATGCTAGGTATGCTACAGGTACTCTTGATGCTAACAAGGTGCAAGATAACTTTGGCAATATTGTCACTTTAATTAATTTGCCAATTAGTACCGTTGCTGACTTTACTGCTCCTACTGCTACGGTTGCTATGAAAGCTGGCAGCAGTACTGTAATCGAGGTTACTTATAGTGAAGCGGTGAATGATGCAATTGCTAAAACCTACACTAACTACACCTTAAAACAAGGTGCAACGGTAAAAGATATTGCTACAACCATCACGGTTGATGCTAGCAATAGCAATAAATATCTTCTAACATCACTTAATCCGCTTAGTGGTACTTACACTTTAGCTATTAAGAATATTAAGGATGTTTCTTTTGCTGAAAATCTCATGGCTACCACAACTTATAACCTCACTGTTGCTGATTTAATCAGACCAACTGTAGTGGATATCTATGGCGGAACAAATCAATTTTATTATGTGCAAGCAATTAATACTAAAGTGAAAATCTATTTTAGTGAAGCCATGGATATGACTTCAATTTCTACTCTGGCTAATTATCAAAATGCAGCAGGGGTTAATCCTATAGCTGCTTTACCTGCAACAGATGGAAAATCGGTAGTTATAACCTACGCTGCAACACCATCTGGTATCATGACTGTGGGCTCTGTGAAGGATGCAGCTGGCAATGTCTTGGAAAATTTTGCTACTAGCTTATTCTATTCTGCAATACCTGATGTTGCTTTATTAACAACTACTTCAGCTATTACTAGCAACTTGTTTGCTGACTCTACTACTACCATTAAAATTTACTTAAATGATTTAGCTGCAGGTTTTATCTTAGCTGATTTTGAAATAACTACTGGTGGGGCATTTTTTAATCCTGATGCTATTGCGGTAGATAACTCTAGTGGTAAATCTTTGGTCACTTTAACACTTGCTCCAACTAAAGCTTTTACTGCTGCTGTAACAGGTGTGCAAGTGCGCACGAATCTCACTACAGTAAGTGGTGCAAATGCAGATGGTGCAAAGGTTTCTATTCCACTAACAGCGGTTGCAGACAAAATTGCGCCTACAGTACACCATATTGCTTTCTCTAGTTCTACAAGCATTTCTCTTGTTTTAACTGAAGCATTAAATGCTTCAACTGCAGCACTAACAGGACTAAATAACTTTTCCGTAAGTGGTGGAACCTTAACACAAGCAGTAATTGCTGAAGCAACAGTTATTACACTTACTGGTACTGACTTTACCATCGATACGGATGTATTCTACAATGGCACCAATATTACTGATATGAATGGTAATAAGCTTGGGGCGATAAACTGGATAGCTACATTATCAAATATCACTTAAGCTGTACAAAACTAAATGATTAAACAAGGGTCGAGGAGCAATTCTCGGCCTTTTGCTTTGGCTTAACTTGCGGAAAAATTGATAGCTCAGTAGCAAAAGGATAGCTTACCTTATCAAGGTATTGGTGGACTTATGGAAATCATTATTTGGGAAAGGAAAAAGAATCAAAAGCTATATTATACGCAGTGGACTGATTTTAACAAAGGCATAAGATATAACTGATAAAAATGATAAATATCTGAAAAGATAAGATATAAATGATAAATATTCAAAAGAATAAGATATAACTGATAAAAATGCTAAATGTCAAAAAGAATAAGATATAACTGATAAAAATGCTAAATATGCAAAAGAATAAGATATAACTGATATAAATGCTAAATATCTAAAAGAATAAGATATAACTGATAAAAATGTTAAATATCAAAAAGAAAGCAGGAGACCATGACCAACACTTTTAGGTGCTGATTATGGTCTCCATTATAATTTATCTAATGTGTATTCTTTGTTGCTAGCTAAAGTCCTAATATTTCATTTTGCAAGTTCGCTAAAGGCTTTTAAGTTACGTTTGATAATTTTTTCTCCAATACTTTTAACATCTGCATCTACGGCAAATTCTTCGCTTTGACTCAGGATAATTGAAGATCTATTTTCATCAACTAACGAGGCAACTTTTGAAAAATTCTGATTAGCTTCTGTGGTTGAAACAAGGCTATTGGTATTGACTAGCATACAATCAGCTCCTAAAAAAATATTCTTAGTTTATTATCACACAAAATACGCTCTTTTTATTTATCTCTGTAGTGTGAACCACATTGAGCAATGATAATCTGTTCCCCATCTATCCGATAAACTATGCGGTTACTGTCGTCAATACGTCTGCTCCAAAAACCTTGAAAATCGTGTTTTAAGGGCTCGGGCTTTCCAATGCCTTCATAGCCATTTCTAATGATGTCCTGTAAAAGTTGATTGATCTTTTTTAAGATTTTTTTATCTTGTGTTTGCCAATACAAATAGTCTTGCCACGCTTCAGTGCTGAATGACAGATTATTCACGTGCCATTTCCTCTAGTTCATCCATGGTCTTCGTTACAAATTTCCCATCATTAAGCTGATTGATAGATTTTTTGAGCCGCGTCAAATTAGCTTCACAGTAAAAAGGGTCATCATTCACTGCAATCTCAAAAGGAATTTTGCGCTCCCGTAGTACTGCCTTGGCAAAGATATTGATGGCGACTGAGGTGTTCATGCCTACTTCAGAACAAAAGGCGTCAAATTGTTTTTTTACATTTTCGTCCATCCGAATGCTTAATGTTGTTTGTGCCATACAAAACAACTCCTTTCATGTTTATATGTGTAAATTATACCACTTTGTATATATAAACTCAATACAATGAAACACAAATACCGCTTTTATTATTAGCTGAGACAAAAATATCTTCTCTAATATTTCTCTTGATGGATGCAGAAATGTATAAGCGGGAGGTTTTTCAAGGCAAAGGCTTTCGGGAGGGCAAACCCCTCCCCTGCAAAACAGTTAAAACATGCGGTCGATTCGTGAATCGACCCTACAATAGTGCGGATTTCTGATTTATACCACACCTACCAGCTGCAAGCAATAATGTTGCAAAAACAGGCATCATATGGAGCAGGCAGATGCAACACCCAGCGAAGATGTAGGAAAAGCATACTGACTGTTTGAGCGAAGTGAGTTTCAGTATGCCCGGAGTCAAGGGTTTGGTGTTGCCTGAAGGCGTAGTTGTAAGCCGCTTTGCAACTTATTGCTCAGGGAAAATTGCTAATGTATAAAATAATATTCAAATAATGTACGTATTCCTTTATGAACGCCGTAGGGCAAACCCCTCCCCTATTAAAAGCAGGGAGACCATAACCAACACTTTAGAATGTTGGTTATGGTCTCCTTTGTTCATTATCTTATTAAATCTTTTGTTGTTGCATCCCATCCTGCAACCAAGGAACCATGGTGGCTCTTGGTAAGGAAATCATCAGTGTTTCTCTCAGCACATCCTCTATGGTTTCAACTTCGATAATCTCTAATTTGCTTTTTACTTCGTCTGGAATATCTCGTAAATCAACTGCGTTATCTTTAGGAATAAGTGCCTTGGTGATGCCGGCTCGCTCTGCAGCTAGCAGTTTTTCTTTTAAGCCACCGATTGGGAGTACCATGCCGCGCAGGGTAATTTCTCCGGTCATGGCTAAGTTACCGCTAACAGGAATTCCTGTTACTAAGGAAGCCAAGGCGGTAAAGAGGGCTATGCCTGCTGATGGACCATCCTTTGGTACTGAACCTGAAGGTACATGAATATGAATATCTTTTTCCTTAAAAGGTACAGTATTAACTGGCAGTCGAGATTTTAAGAGGCTAAGGGAGATTCTTGCAGATTCCTTCATGACATCTCCTAGCTGGCCGGTAATAATAATTTCACCGCCGCCGGGCATATCTGTTGCTTCAATAAAGAGAATCTCTCCTCCTACTGGTGTCCATGCTAAACCTGTAACAACTCCAGCTGGATTATTCTTTTGTGCTATATCATGGCGAGAAACTTGTCTACCCAAGAGTTCATCCAAATCCTCAGGTGTAATGATTAGTGGCTTGGCAATGGTTCCACTAATTACTTTTTCTGTGGTAACTCTTGCCAAGGTGTTTAGCTGTTTCATCAAGCCTCGCACCCCTGCTTCTAAGGTGTAGTCTGAGATAATTGCATGTAAGGTGTCATCTGCTATTTGCATATCGGCTGAGCTTAATCCATGTTCTGCTAGCGCTTCTGGGATTAAATGATTTATCCCAATGTGGAATTTCTCATTGGAAGTATAACTAGAAATCTGAATCACTTCCATCCGATCAAGTAGTGGTCTAGGAATGTTTTCGATGGAATTTGCGGTGGCAATAAATAATACGTTAGAGAGATCATAAGGTAAATCCAAATAATGATCGGTAAAGGTATTATTTTGTTCTGGGTCTAGCACTTCTAGCAAGGCGCTAGCAGGATCTCCAGCGTAGCCAACCATGAGTTTATCTACTTCATCTAAAACCATCACAGGATTCATGACGCCGGCATTTTTGATGCTTTGCAGAATGCGTCCTGGTAAGGCACCAACATAGGTGCGGCGATGCCCCCTAATTTCAGCTTCATCCCTAATGCCACCAAGGCTTAGACGAACATATTTTCTATCTAAGGCGTGGGCAATGCTCTTACCTAAGCTGGTCTTGCCTGTGCCAGGAGGACCAACTAAGAGCAGAATCAAGCCTTTTTTGCTTTTTCTGAGATGCATAACTGCAAGATGTTGGATAATTCTATCCTTAACTTTATCTAAGCCATAGTGTTGCTCATTTAAGATGCGTCTTGCTTCGCCGATATTAATAGGCTTTTCCTCACCCAAGTGCCATGGCAAGCTAACAATTAAATCTAGGTAATTCTTAATTACATTATAATCTGAGCTACTTGGACTTTGACTTTCTAGTTTTTCCAGCTCTTCTAAGGCTGCACTTTCAATTTCTGCTGGCATCTTGGCACTGGCGATGCGAACTCGGTAATCCTTATCTTTTTTTTCAGGTTTACCCTCATTGAGTTCATCTTGAATCACTCTCAGCTGTTCTCGGAGGGCTGCTTCGCGATAATTTTTATTGGATTTTTCTGAAAATCTTTCAGCCATTTCTATTTGCAATTGTAAGGATTCTTTCATTCTTAAAAAGTAATCGATAAACATCAGACTACGCTCTTTTAAGGAAACTACTTCCATCAGCGCATATTTTTCTTCATTGGAAAGTGGGAGAAATTGACATAGATGTCCCATCAGTCTATTTAAATCATTTATTTCATCAATCACTTTCATGATACTATCTGAATCTCTAATCTTTGCTGCAATTTCATGGGAAATGTTTTTTATGTAGGCTAGCATCTCTTGCTGGCTTTTTGCGTTCATTTCTAAATCTTCTGGAATATAAGCGATTTTCCCCTCGATAGTGTTTGCTAAAATCACTAGCTGGGATACTTCTACTTGATTTTTAACTTTAATTTGCAGTTGATAGCCTTTTTCTAAGCTGGCTACACTAAGCACTTCCAGCAGAAAACCTATTTTATGAAAGTCTTCAGCTTGCAACTCTTTTTTGCCCCGAATTTCTTTCAGGGGCAGTGCAACAACTTGCTGTGTTTTGTCAGATAAAAGCACTAGTTCTTCTTTACTTAACTGGCTTAAACGCAAGGTATGCTTCATACCAGGTAATAATACTAAATCAATAATTGGGAGGATCATATAGGTCACCCTTTCTGGAATTTTTAAAGTTTTTGCAATAAACGAATGCTCGTTTATTTAATGCTATATTTAAAAGCGAGGGATTACTCCAACTCGCTAGTATATCAATGTTGCGTGCTTGTATGAACTGTAATCTATTTTAAAAGTGCTTTACGAATAATCAAAATCATTTCATCTAGCAGCTCCTGCGAGGCTGTTTCGGTACCATGCTGCCGGAGAGCGATGGTCTTCACTGGATAAAAAAGCATTGCCCAAATATTTTCATTGTTAAAGTTATGTAAGATACCTAGCTCTTTATACTCTCTTAAAACAATGTTTAAGGAAATGGGACCCTGCAAAACTTGGCAACCCTCATGTAAAGCTGGACAAGAACTAAATTGATCAACAAAGTGAAATATTTCGGCATTTTCTAGCATATAATGATAATATTGCCTGATTAAAACATCAATTAACTCTTCCCCAGACATGCCTGGTATTAGCTGTTGGAGCAAAAATTCGAAGATTTCTTCGGCATATTCTTGATAAATATCTCGCAGCATTTCTTCTTTGTTTTGATAATAAATATAGACAGTTGCAGGGGATACTCCTGCTAATTTGGCGATTTTAGAAATTGATGTACCTTGAAAACCCTCTTGTAAAATCAATTGTACAACTGATTTTTTGATGCTATTCTGTTTTTCATCATCTTTCTTGCGCATATAATCACCTGTCTATGGATTATTTATATTTCTATAATAAACGAACATTCATTTTATGTCAAGCTAAATTATAAAATTTTTTTATCCATAAATTTAAGGGTGGTACAGTCGTGATGAGCTTGATAAATGCTACTACCTGTGATACTGTATTTATGAGAAAAACTCTTAGAAATTGATAACTCAAAATGGTACGTGTATTTATGCAGAAGATGCGAAAGGATGCTGAGATGTGATGGAAAAAACAAATGGGAAGGCAAAGCTTAAAATAGTCAAGGATGGGCCCTATCTTGTATCAGGTAATGTACCTTTGTCTGAAAAAATAATTGTGCAAAGGGGTAAGCTTAACGCCTATGAAGAGGGCAGAGAGCTTCCTCAGGCGGAAGGCTATGCGTTATGTCGCTGTGGTAAATCTAAAAATCCACCATTTTGTGATGGTACTCATGCAAGAATAGGTTTTAACGGTACGGAAACTGCTTCAAGAGAAAAATATTATCAAAGAGCTGAGCTATTAGAGGGTCCTGGAATTGATTTATTAGATGATGGAAGATGTGCATTCGCCCGCTTTTGTCACCGTGAAGATGGTAAAGCATGGGATCTTACTGAAAATTCAGATCAAGAAAAATATAAAAGAGAAGCAGTCCAAGCAGCCTGCGATTGCCCAGCAGGTAGATTAGTGGCACTAGAAAAAACAGGCAGAATAATTGAGCCTGATTATGATCCAGCTATTGAAATTATCCAAGATCCGCTACAAGGAACAAGCGGTGGAATTTTTGTTAAAGGAAATATTCCCATTGAGTCTGCTGATGGGCAGCTCTATGAGGTGAGAAATAGGGTAGCTTTATGCCGCTGTGGCAAATCAAAAAACAAACCTTTTTGTGATGCAATGCATACTAGGATTGAGTTTATTGATGAGCTATAGGTTGGTGGGAAGAGAAAGAGCAGCTGAGCGGCAGCTTAAATCAGCTGAGCGGTGGATGCTCCACCTGCTGAGTGTGGCTATGCCACGCTGAGTGCTTTGCGCTGAGAAGGTCAAATCAGTTGGTAAGTTGGCTAGTTG
>JBAXCZ010000047.1:0-9102 GCA_037141195.1 Clostridia bacterium | reverse complement strand
CCTAAAACCATTACTGACATCAATTTAGCTTCGCCTGCAAATTGGAATGCTGCTTGTCCGCCACCAATTGCCAAGGCTAATCCACCGATTATTCCTACTAAGGTGAAGGCTACCATTAAATATGCACCTAACTTAGCTGTTTTGCCGCCTTTTGGTAAATCTTCTTCTGGCATTACATCTTTCCAGTAGAGGTCCCATTTTTTAATGCGTGGATAGAGTAATAAGGTTACTGGTAAGCCTAAGATGATTGATGCTACTGCGTTGTTTACTGGAATAATTGAGCCTAAGGCTGCGAAAGGTACAAAGCCTAAGAGGTCTACTCCCCAGGCGATCCATAAGCCACATGCTGCTGATGCGATGATTGCTACTAAAACATAGAGTCCTACTTTTTTGGAGCTTTTGCAATCAGGTGCTAATTCTGCTTGTTTCAAGATGCCTAGGTTATCCCATAATTTGTATGGGACATAAGCAAACATGAAGTTACCGATAAAGCCAAATGCTGATCCCCAACCAATTGTTCCGCCGAGTAAATCTCCTATGGTGTTACCAATTGCTGCTCCCCATGCACCAGCTGGTCCAAAGAATAATCCAAATGCTACGGGAATCATGTTGCCTGGTCTAAGCTCGGTAAAGCCTGGAATGATCGGGATCGCTTTGAAAGGGATCAAGATCGCGGCGTAGATTGCTGCTGTTAAGGCTACTAGCACAATCATCTTCGTGTTCTTCCACATTGAGAATACTTCTTTCATACTTTTTACCTCCAATTTTTTTTTATAACAAAATGCCGTGGCATTTTACTATCAAAATAACTTTTTAGATATAGTTGCGATAAGATGAATTCTAGCGCAAAAGTTTTATTATTCGTTATTTAGAAATTAGAATAAAGGCTATTAGTAAAACAAAACAACTTCGATCTCATAAGCAATAATATAAATTTAGTAGGTACATGTGCATTTTAATCTGGTTGCTCTTTGATGGTGAGGATCAAGTTTTGAAATTCTTTTTTATGAAATGCTTTGAGAACACGATAGATACTTTCAATTAAGATTATGACATAATAGAAAGATATTTTCAATCATTCTCTATAAAATATCTTTATAAATTTAATAAATGATTTTGGTCAATTGATTGAAATTTGCTATCTTTTTCTGTATTATGAAGGATAACTGCTAGTTGATTTCAAGCCTAGCAAAAAAAAGAAAAAAGAGGTAATTATATGCAGTTTTCATTTCAGGATTATCAGCAGAGTGCCGATTTTATCAAAGCAAAATTGAAAGGTTTTCAACCAGAGGCACTTTTAGTACTTGGCTCTGGTTTAGGGTTTCTAGGGGATGTCCTTGAAAATCCGATTGTAGTACCATATGGAGAAATTCCAAATTTCAAAGTATCTACTGCACCGGGACATAAAGGACAATTTGTTTTTGGTTTATTAGGTGGGAAAAATGTAGTGGTAATGCAGGGACGCATGCATATTTATGAGGGATATAGCGCTGAAGATGTGGTATATCCTGTAAGAGTTTGCCGCCTCTTAGGCGCAACTACGATGATTGTGACTAATGCTTGTGGAGGGGTAAATGAGGCTTATGAAGTGGGGGAGTTAATGCTGATAACCGATTTTATCAAAACAGCCCAACCAAATCCTTTAATTGGACCAAATATCCCTGAGTTTGGACCGCGTTTCTGTGATATGAGCTATACCTTCAGCAAAGCATATCGTGGACTGGCTAAAGAAGTTGCAAGTGAAATGGGACTAAACATTCATGAAGGAGTTTATTATTATACTACAGGTCCTCAGTATGAAACACCTGCTGAGATTCGTGCCTTCCGCATTTTGGGAGCTGACGTCGTTGGGATGTCCACTGTACCAGAAAGCTTGGCTGCAAATCATGCTGGCATGAAGATTTTAGGAATTTCACTTGTTACCAACATGGCAGCAGGTATCTTGGATCAACCACTTACAGAAAAAGAAGTGCTGGATGCAGCGGAAGCCGCTAAGGAACCTTTTTCTCAGCTCATTATTCGCTTTTTGGAAAAAATGGAATAGATGCAAAAATTAAAAATAGAGTTTGCCTTGTATAAAAGCAAACTCTATTTTTATGTTTGGAATTCTGTTAAATTAGTCCAAAAACGTTTGGGCATATGGTTCATACGACATTTGGGGTTGAAGCGACTCTCAATAGCAATAGCTTGATAGAAGGCCTGCCATAAGCGTTGGTAATGGTTTTCGCTTTGGCTTGAACTAGTAATGAGATTGGGAGCTACATTAGCTAGGAGTGATGCTTGAAACGGTTGAAGAGCAACATCAGTTATAATATATTCGGAGGGCTTATAAATCATGGCTAAATCTCTTGTTTCATCATAAATAATAAAATGTTCACTTGCAAAGCGATTAGCGAAATGTGGTGCAATTAAGGGTAGTACATTATTTTTAGGTCCTATTTTGGCAAACAAAAAATCTCCCATGAGAGAAAAACGCAAGAAGCCTGTCATGAGATGAGCTTCTTTTTTTAGCCCAGTTACTGATTTGTCTAGCAGTACATATTCTGGAATCTGGTAATTAGCTAAGATACCTTTTCCTAAGCTAAATGCTTTTTTGATAAAGTTGTAAAGTAACATTTCGGTGCTGCAATTTTTTGGTGATGCGGCTAAGAAACCATACTCTACCAATGATTGTGCTATGGGACTTATTTTTGTTAGTAAAGATTTATATACTCTAGCTGCTTTTTCTGGATTTGTAGTAATGAATATTTGCTCAAATAAAGATGTTTGGGTGCATTCCGTTGTAGCAACAATTTCTAAAGGAGCGAAATGCAGATAATAGCAGTCGAAGACGCAAGAGAGGAAACCTTCAAAGCTACCATCATAGGTAAGGCTCACAGCTGTTTCTGTAAACATGAAATTGCCTCCTCAGCTACAGCGTTTTCAGGGAAGAGCGAAGGCTGTTGATAGAAGGCATTGTTTAAGATAAGGATGCTTTTATCGGAAAGCAATGCTCTAAGTATACTTTCGGAAGGTGCATTTTCTTGAGCTAAAGGCTTGCCAGCAGAAAGTAAAAAATATTTTGCTCTTTTCATGACTACACCAATTTTTTTGAGAAGCATAAAGTCTAGTCGTCCATTGATTCTAGCAGCTATAATTCTTCTAGCGCTAGTTGGACCAATACCAGGTACTCTTAGTAACTGTTCTAAAGTTGCTTTGTTAACTTCTAGTGGGAAAAATTCGGGATGTTTTAATGCCCAATGACATTTTGGGTCAAGTACAGGACTAAAGTTGGGCGTGGTTTCATCTAACAATTCCTTTGCTTGAAACCCATAAAAACGCAATAGCCAATCAGCCTGATAAAGACGATGTTCTCTTAAAAGGGGAGGTTTTGTTTCAATTGATGGTAGTAAAGGACTTGTAGAAACAGGCATATAAGCAGAATAGAAAACACGTTTTAAGGCATAATTATGATAGAGACTCTCAGACAAGGTCAGGATTTGTCTGTCTGTTTCTGGAGTTGCTCCAACAATCATTTGTGTGCTTTGTCCAGCAGGGACAAACTTGGGAGTTTTTCGATATTTGACAAGGGCATTTTGCTGTTCATGAATACCATGAGCAATGTATCCCATGGGGGCAAGAATTGCATGTTTGGATTTATCTGGAGCCAAAAGTTCTAAGCTTTTTTGTGAAGGCAATTCAATATTTACACTCATGCGGTCAGCAAGAGCGCCTAATCTTTGCAGCAGTGAATTATCCGCTCCAGGTATGGCTTTAATATGGATATATCCATTAAAATGGTACTGTTCTCGCAAGAGTATGAGTGCTTTTAGTAAAAGTTCTGTAGTGTAGTTTGGGCTTTGTATAATGCCAGAGCTGAGGAAAAGACCCTCAATATAATTGCGCCGATAGAAATTCATGGTTAAATCCGCAATTTCTTCAGGGGTAAAGGAAGCTCGAGGAATGGAATTAGAACTGCGATTTACACAATAGGTACAATCATAAATACAAACATTGGTAAAAAGTATTTTTAGTAGGGAGATACATCGACCATCAGCTGAAAAACTATGACAAATACCAGCTGCTACAGCGTTGCCAAGGCTACCAGCAGCATTTTTTCTATTAACTCCGCTGGAAGTACATGCTACGTCGTATTTAGCTGCGCTGGTCAAAATTTTTAGTTTTTCCAGAATATCCAGGGTAATCCACTCCTTCGACTAGAACATAAGTTCTTATAAATGTATTTTATAACGAACGTGTGTTCTAGTCAAGAAGAAGTGGACTTAAATATGACAGCATAAGCAATTAAATTAAGTAACAAGTAAGATTTTTATGATAATCTATGTTATAGTAGAAAAAAGTTTTTTGTCTTTGCAATTCAAATTTGGAAGGTTCATAGTATGAAAAAAAGAATTTTGTGCTTCTTGCTCATGCTTTTTCTATGTTTCATCGCTAGTAGTCTAGCTGTTGCTGCAACAACACAAAGCGAACTCTTATCACAAATAAAGTCAGAAACAGCTGTGCTGATTGATGCAGAGACGGGGCAAGTGCTTTTTGCTAAAGATATGCATAAAAAAATGTATCCAGCTAGTATAACAAAGATTATGACGGCTCTGCTTGCTTTAGAAAATGGGAATTTACAGGACAAAATCACTATGACTGAGCAGGCAGTTTTCTCTATTGGTAGAGGCACTTCGCATATTGCACTAGATGTTGATGAGGAAATCACTCTAGAACAAGCATTGTATGCACTGGCAATTGAATCTGCAAATGATGCTGCCAATGGTATTGCAGAAAATATTGGTGGAAGCTTATCAGTCTTTACAAGTCTAATGAATAAGCGCGCACTTGAGCTAGGCGCGTTAAACACTAATTTCGTTAATGCTCATGGATTGCCTGATGAACAGCACTATACTACGGCCTATGACATGGCTCGCATTACTATGGAGGCTGCAAAAATACCTGAATTTAAGAAAATATTTAGCACTTTAGATTATGAAATTCCGCCAACTAACAAACAAACAGAGGTTCGCTATTTACATTCAACTAACGCAATGCTTAGGGGGGAGTACAGGTATGATGGGATCCTTGCGGCTAAAGTTGGTTGGACTCAGATAGCACAACACACACGAATAACAGTGGCTAAGCGCAATAATAGAACACTTATTGTGGTGGTAATGAAAACGGCAAGTAAAAATGATAGCTGTGAAGATACAATTAAGTTACTTGATTTTGGATTTAATGAATTTCGGAGTATAACTTTTAGTCAGGAAACAGTAAATAAGTCCAATGTAGTTTTATCAGATGAAACAGGAATCGAATATCAGACGAATTTTATAGCAAGTCAGCCACAGAATTTCTTGTTACATGAACAGATTAAACCGAGTCAGGTTAAAATTAGCTATGAACTACCGACAAAGCTTGCGCTTAGCGGAACAACTAGCGGAAAGGCACTGCTCTTTTTACCAACGTATCTAGGTGAGTTTATGTATACTAGCATTGGTGCAATTACCTTGCAGGCAAAAGATGAAAAGGGTTTTGCCTTAGGACTCATAAATAGTAAAAGTGGGAGAACCTGGCAGCAAAAAGCCTTAGCTTTAGCGAGTGGTCTATTTAAGACACTCTTGCTGCTTTTAGTTTTGGGGCTAGGTATTCGCTATTATAATGTACGCAAGCGAAAAAGAAGAAGAAAGCAGAGGTTAGCTAGACGAGAACTAACATCTAAAAAATATGAAAGTGAATAAGAATTTCAATTATATGGTTAGATATTTTTCCACTGTTAGTATAAAAACTTAATATTAGCTTAAAGCAATTTTAATAGATATATGCGAGAATGAACTTGTGGAAAAAAGGAGGAGTTTAGAAAATGAAAATGAAAATGACGAAAGCTGAACGTAGTTGGGTGCTTTATGATTGGGCGAATTCGGTTTATGCTACTATTATGATGGCAGCTGTTTTTCCAATATTTTTTGCAAGTGTTTGTGCAACCAATGGGCAAGTGGGAGATTTTTGGTGGGGAATTGGTACGGCTATTGCTACAGCTACAGTCGCAATTATGGCCCCATTTATTGGTGCCATTGCGGATTACAAAGGTTATAAAAAGAAGCTTTTAGCGTTCTTTTTAGGATTAGGACTTGTTTTTACGCTTCTTAGTGCCTTTACAGATTATTGGCAACTGATGCTTGTAGGTTATATTATCTCCCATATTGGTTTTTCCGGTTCTGTTCTAGCATATGATAGTTTTTTAACAGATGTTACGGTGCCAGAGCGTATGGATGCAATTTCTAGTTGGGGATATGCGATGGGATATATTGGAGGGAGTACAATTCCCTTCATTATGAGTATTGTTTTAATCACCTTTGGTGAGAACTTTGGAGTAAACGCTACCCTTGCTGTTAAACTTTCTTTAGTTATAACTGTGCTTTGGTGGGGAATTTTTTCTATTCCAATTCTGAAGAATGTGCAGCAAAAATACGGATCGACTTTGCCCAAGAATAATTTTATTAAACATACTTTTGTGGCGGTAGTGCAGACAGCTAAAGATATGTTTAGCAATAAGGGCATTTTATTTTTCATTCTTGCTTATTTTTTCTATATCGATGGTGTAAATACGGTAATTAATATGGCGACGAGTTATGGAGCAACATTAGGACTGGATAGCGTCAAAATGATTTTGGCACTTTTAGTTACACAACTTGTTGCAATGCCTTGTTCAATACTTTTTGGCAAGTTAAGTAGTAAATATGGTTCTTTACGGATGATTACCATAGCAATTTTTATTTATCTCTTTATTTGTGTAATGGGTTTCTATATGGGCTTTGGTATGGAGGAAGGATTTTTAACTATCAGTCAAGCTGAAAAGATTTTTTGGGGAGTTGCAGTTGTAGTTGGTACTGTGCAAGGTGGAATTCAAGCTATTTCTCGTTCCTATTTTGGCAAAATAGTACCTCCGGATCGTTCAGGCGAATACTTTGGCTTTTTTGATATTTTTGGAAAGTTTGCCGCTGTTTTAGGGCCGGTTCTCTACGCAGCAACCAGAGGATTCACTGGAAGAAGTTCTTATTCCATCCTTTCTTTGATTTTTCTTTTTGTGGTAGCGTTAATTATCCTTGCTCTAGGTAAAAAACATTTACAACAGGCTAAGTAAGAAAAAAGGGGTAATACTTACTATATAAATTCGTGAGTGTTACCTCCTTTTGTTTTTTAAGATTGACAGCAATTGTGATTAGGACTAAAATCGGGAAGAAAGCTTCGGGGTGTGGCTCAGCTTGGTAGAGCGCTGCGTTCGGGACGCAGAGGTCGCAGGTTCAATTCCTGTCACCCCGACCATAACTAAATTTTGTATATATTCAAAATTTAGTTATGAGAACAGCAGAGTTGGTATATGGAATACAGAGGCAGAGATTTTGACATGTTTACTATTTTGAGTTATAATGAACAAGTAGAGTTCATCGGTGAGAAGCTCTATGCTAATACAAAAAGTTATAAATTCAGCAGTCACTTCATAAAAAAGTGGCTGTTTTTATTTTTTCTAAAGAAATTCAGCAAGATAATGAATTTAGCCGATGGAATGAGGAGTTCTAGGGGTATTAAAGCAATTGGTAAAAAAATGCAAGTAAAGAAAGCTGGTTAATAAAAATATGAAAAGTAAAATGAATGTTGGTGTGGGTTTTGTAACTGGACGTAAGAGCTTCAAAAATCTGGTGAAGACTTACTTAGAAAATTGGAATGAATCTATGCTGGGCAGCGGTGGGAAATGCTCAATGAATCTCTTTGTGGCATATGATTTACAATATACAAAAACAAAAGTGAAGGATTATAAGATTAGTGATGAAGAAATATTAGATATGGTTGATTCTGCCTATTACCTGGGAAATGCTTCTATTGCCAATGAAGCGGAATATTTAATTGAAAAAGAGATTGTCACTCGACAAGAAGCAAAACTTATCTTTGGTGATGGGTATGCCATGAAAAGAAATGCAGTTTTATATTTTGCCTTAAAGAATAAAATGGATTATTTGATTTTTCTTGATGATGATGAATATCCTATTGCCAATATCAAGCTTGGTGAAAGCATGGTGTGGAAGGGGCAAGAGGTCTTAAAAACTCATATAAAAAACATTAAAAAGGCTGATATGACCCATGGTCATCATTGTGGCTATATTTCGCCAATACCATATGTAGAGTTTAATGAAAAGCTTACTGAAAACGAGTTTAGAATTTTTATTGAGTCAATAAGCAATGATATTGTCAACTGGGATTCGGTTAAGCAAAAGATGCTGGACGGTGGTATATCCTATGCGGATTTAGAAATTATCAACAATGAAACAGTAGAATATGTGAAAGAAATAAATGGGATGAAGTTTGTTTCAGGGGCAAATATAGGTTTTAACCTTAAAAATCTTGCTAAAATATTTCCTTTTTATAATCCACCAGGTGCAAGAGGAGAAGATACTTTTTTAAGTACGATGATTGGAGAATGTGACATTATTAAGGTTCCCTGCTATACATTTCACGATGGTTTCTCTGCATATCCTAAGCTGTTACTTGGGGTATTGCCAAATAAATTAAAAGCTATGAAGGCAGATTCGATAATTAATAATAAAAGATTTTTGAAAGCTACTATTGGTTGGATTAGATACAAGCCATTATTACTCTATATCACCCAAAGAGACAAATATGAGGAAGAAATCCAGAAGATTAAAGATAATTTGACCAAGGTACTACCTAAAATATGTGATTATTTTGGTACGAAAGAATATATGCATATTTTAAGCGAGTTAGATTTTTTTCATACACATGTGGAAGAGCATTATCAAGATTTTGAGGATACCAAGGATACGTGGATTAAGATAATTCAATTTCTAAATCAAAATGAAACCATTAAAAAAAGCTTAAAATTGAAAAATAAAGAATTCTTGAAAATTTCCAGTAAGCAATAAAAACTAACATAGTTTTTATTGCTTACAATCTTTCGAGGCCCATTATGCTTGACTTCAACTGGTTTATTGTTGTTTGCATCCATGGGCAAGGTCAATATTCTATGCTATAATTAAGAAAATCGTAAAATACAGGAAGTGCCGATATGAAAAAAATTTTAGCTTTACTTTTGCGCTTATTTTT
>JBAXCZ010000046.1:0-10306 GCA_037141195.1 Clostridia bacterium | reverse complement strand
TCAATTGGCAGAGCAGCTGATTTGTAATCAGCAGGTTGCGGGTTCGAGTCCCATCTTCGGCTCCATTTTTTACCAAACAAAAAATTAGTCATGCCGAAATAGCTCAATTGGCAGAGCAGCTGATTTGTAATCAGCAGGTTGCGGGTTCGAGTCCCATTTTCGGCTCCAAAGTGGTGGGATTCCCGAGTTGGCCAAAGGGGGCAGACTGTAAATCTGCTAGCGACGCTTTCGAAGGTTCGAATCCTTCTCCCACCACCAATTTTTTGTGATGGTTTACATGCCTTGGGGTATCGCCAAGCGGTAAGGCACCGGATTTTGATTCCGGCATTCGTTGGTTCAAATCCAGCTACCCCAGCCAAAATTCGAAGATTGCAAAAGCATTTTGAAGAAATAAGAAAGAAGAAAGAAAAATTTGGTAACTTTGTTCAGGCAAAGTATTAAGCCAGGTTTGGCATTCTTCTTTCTTATTTCTTCATTTTAAAGGTGTATATTCAATTGAAAACTAGCCATTGCAAAAAAGGAAGCCCTTAAGCATAAACCTTAGCTTAAGGGCTTCCTTTTTTGTTAACCTAACAAAGCATTGCTTACAGCCAATAGATTCTCTTTAGGGGTAAATTTTGGCACCTCACAACCAGATGCCACCATAGTAGTCTTGCTTGGCAATTGGATAGTTTGATGGACAGCTTTTTGTATATCCTCTATTGTCCCATTTAAGAGCACATTGACTGGATCAAAATTTCCTCCAATACAAGTAGTAGTAGGCAGTATTTGTAAAGCATTTTCCATATCTACCATATGGTCACAGTCCACAATATCAGCACCTGTTTCTGCAATCAGAGACATTATAGGATTAATATTACCGCAAATATGGAGCTTTGCCATAGCTCCTGCCTGATGAATAGTGGAGATTAAGCGCTGTTGATAGGGGAGAGCAAATTTCTTGAAAAGCTTAGGCCCAATCAGTGAAGCAGCTGCATCACCAATTCCAATAATTTCAGCACCTGCAGCTATTTGTGCTAGCGCAAATTTTTCTGCTTGGCTAGTGCACACATCTAGTAACTGGTGAACCTCTGCTGGATAATCATAGACAGTCATCATTAGCTGAGACATATCCATTAAATCACAGGATTCAGCAAAAGCTCCTTCTACCCAACCGATAACGGCAACTTCACCTAGAGCTTTTTCGTGTAATAAGCGTACCGCTTCAAGTCGATCCAGCATCCGAGGATTTGCACTTGGGTCACTAACTTTAATTTTAGCAAAATCTGCAACTGTTTTTAATAAATGTTCTTTTTGATAAGGCACATTATCCTCAGGGATAAGTACAGCTGTTCCAAATGCTGATGCTTCTCGCATAGGATCAGAGATGACACAAAGTGCATCTACACCATAGGTTTCATAAATATGCCACATACCATCAGCTAGTAGTCGGTAATCAGTAACAAATTTACCATAAGGAATATTCAACTGGTGAGCTGCAAATTGCATAACAAGACAAAGGTTGGGAAGACGGTCTACTGGTTTACCAGCTAGACGGTTCATTAAGCGCTCATATGAATTCATTATTTAGACACTCCTTTTAGTGGAAATGTGATGCGACGCAAACTGCATTTTTGCATGGGGATTAAGTTAACATTTTCCGTAAGCATTTTTTGATTATTGAATAGCTCTAAAGAGATATTTCCATTTTCATAAGTAGCGTTTACTAAGCTAGAAGTAAGTGCTGAGTAATCGATATTTGTAGAAACAAGAGGTAATATATGGCTATCCTTAAGCTCTGAATCCGCATAAGTTCTGACGATTTTTTCTTGACTAGGAAGTGACAAACCATAAACAAGGGGGCCATAGGAATAATAAACGTCACCAATGATATCGATATTTTCCTTTATTACATAATTAAAGCTGAGCTCAAATGCTTCTTGCTCTTGCCAAATTTTACTAAAAATAAGCTTGTCATTTTCTTGTTGAAAAGGTAGAGATGAGCTTATGCTAGTGCACCAGCTAGGAATACGGAAAGCTAGGGTGAACTCCACTGGACGCTCAGTGGCAACAATAAATTGTAAAACATTACCAAAGGGATAATTGCTCTGCTCACTAATTGTAACAGGAGTTTCATTAACACTTGTGGTAAAAATACTATCACCATAAAGCACCTTGGTATAAGTGGTATTTTCTCGGAGCCACATTGACTGTAGATAGTAGGGTAGGATTCGTCCAGCATTAGGTACACAGCAAACAGCGACATCCTGGTGGGTAGGGGAATATTTGTAGCGAGTTTGATTTTCATAAACTGTATAGTCTTGTTCTTGCTGGAAGCTACCTTGCAAGGAGTAGACATTATCGCTGTTAAGATAGGTTATAGCACTTGCTGTGGGATGATGGGCTCCCATGGCAGCATTAAAGAGCAACCACTCAATTTTATCTGCCCAAACAAGATCTCCTGTGCGTTGGAGCAGCAGTGTATAACTATGTAAAAGCTCTTGCAAAGAGCAATATTCATAGCCATATTTGGTTGGATCACCGTAATGCTCCCATACACACTCATCTCCTATTGGCCCTCCAGCTGGAGTAAGGTAATTTGGGAGTTTTTGGCAATAGCAGCTTAAAGCTTTTTCATTTTCTGGATTAGAAGAGGCAAATGCTGCCATGGTTAATGCTCGCAAGTGTTCATAAGTATGAACTCCATGTTGCTTAAAGCGATAATCTTGGTTAATTAAGTTCATAATTTGTACATCATCGTTAGACACTTTTACACTATTAAATGCTGCGTAGAGAAAAACAGCATAATCTAAATATTCTTTTTCACCAGTAAGCCTGTGCATGGTTTCCATTAAATCCACATAGGTTAAACCGTGCTCAGTACCACAGGTAAAGAGTGAAGTATCCAAGGATAAATCAAAAGGCGTAGAATTACCAATCGGAAATGCTTGCATTGTAAGGCGGATAGCATTTTTTATACGCTGAAATAGTTCTGCATCCTTACTATATTCATAATAGAAAAGTAATGCTCTCAGTGCAGTAGTCTGAGCCCAAAGTTCACCGTTTTCTCGCCCTGTCTTAAAACGCAGGTCAGGTTTGTAGATGCCAATATATCCATCTGCAGTTTGCCCATTCAAGATTCTGGTTAAGTAAAAAAGGGCTTTTTTTAGAGACTCTTCACTTTCTAACATAACAGCTGTTCTCACAAGCCCATCTAGCCAATTGCCTTGAGTTTCAGAGTTCCACCAGGCAAATTGATCATCTTGCCCCGGGACAATTTCCACGAGACCGAGTTCAGGTGAAGCATCTCCCGTACCTCTTCTATTTAGATGATAAATATCGTCTTCGACAATTAAGGTTGGCAAAAGTTCATCTAAATGTCCAATAAAACCGTCTAAATCTCGTTGCATATAATTTTTTAGAAAACCCATAGGCTTTATTTGCGAAAAACCAACATAATTCCAATTCATAGTAAGCCCCTCCAAATAGCATTTTATTTTATTATAGTATGCAAATACAGCAAAAAATGTTGTATAATTGCTAAGAAATAACATAATATTGCTATAATGAGGTGTTAAAATGCAATCTTTCCAGGAGGTACATAATTATGAGCAAGAGCAGTTGCCGCTGCGAATTTTTAAGCGGGATATTGGTGAGGGATTTGGCAGTTTTCTACTACATTGGCATGAAGAAATTGAAGTGCTGTACATTTATCAAGGCAAGGGTCAGGTGCAAATTAACTTGACCAACTATCAGGTAGAGTCGGGAGATATTTTAATTATATCTCCCGAGAGTATGCATGGTGGCAATAATATAGGAGATACGGCGTTAGGTTGCTATGCACTTGTTTTTCCGTTAACTATTTTTGCGAATACAAGGGATAAGGTGTACCAGGCATATTTTAGGCCATTAGTAGAGCAGGAAATGGAGCTTATGCCCTTAATTACTAAAAGTAATTTCCAGTATCTCATGCTGAAAAATAGGATAATGAATATTATTAATTTAACGGAAAAGAGGCCTCTGACTTATGATTTGCAGCAAAAGATGGAGCTTTTTGGGCTATTAACTGATGTTATTTTGACAGGTGGGAAAAGGGCTAAAATCGAGGCGCCGGAGCTTGATAAGGGGATTTCAGACATGCGCCGACTAATTAAATATATGACAGATAATAGTCACAAAAAGCTAACCTTGGAAAATTTAGCAGAATACTGCGGGTATAGTAAATATCATTTTTTGCGGCTATTCAAAAAAAATACTGGATGTAGTTGTATAGCATACCTCAATCAAGTGAGGTTAGAAAAAGCTGCTCAAGCCTTACAGTTTACGGACGATCAAGTAAGTTCTATTTGTTATGAGGTGGGATTTGATAATGTATCATACTTTATTCGAGCATTTAAGAAGCATTATAGATTTTCACCACTGAAATATAGAAACAAAATGAAATAATTGGAGGTAGAATTAAAATCCTGCTAATTCATGAAAATTATTTTCATGAATTAGCAGGATTTTGTAATTTTATGTCGAATATTAAACATATAATAATAATTTTCATAATTAATCAATAAGTATGAAATAATAAATCACGAGGAGGTGAATTGTGATTTTTGAAAAAAAAGGCAAGGGAATATTACTGTGCCTTGGTTTAGGAACTATAGCATATTTTGCAGGCAAGGAAATTCCGCTCTTAGGTAGTTCGATTTTTGGAATACTATCTGGCATAATTATTGGAAACATAGTTAAATTGCCAACTAGTTTTAAGGCGGGAATTAACTATAGTGGAAAAAAACTTTTACAATATGGCATTATTCTTTTGGGTGCAAGTCTAAACTTGGTAAAAATATGGGAGGTTGGGAGCCAGTCCTTCTTTGTAATGCTTGGCACATTACTCATTGCACTCTTTTCAGCCTTTGCTTTTGGCAAAATTCTTGGAGTTGAATGGAATCTGCAAGCGCTAATTGGAGCTGGTACAGGAATTTGCGGTGGATCAGCAATAGCGGCCGTAGCTCCAGCTATTGAAGCAGAGGACGCAGAGATTGCCTATGCAATTTCTGTTATTTTTCTCTATAATGTGCTAGCTGTACTTATTTTTCCTTTTTTTGGCAGACTGTTGGGACTAAGCCAAATGGCGTTTGGCTTGTGGGCAGGAACAGCAATTAATGATACTTCCTCGGTAGTTGCAGCAGCTTATTCCTATGGGGATATTGCAGGGGACTATGCCACAATTGTCAAGCTCACCAGAACCACAATGATTATTCCAATAGCACTTAGTTTTGCTCTGTATACAGCATGGAAAAAAAAATCAAGTGCAGAAACCAAATATGATGTAAAAAAAATTATTCCATGGTTTGTTATCTGGTTTTTAGTAGCAGCCTGTCTTAATTCATTAGGAATTATTTCACCGGATATAGGTAAGAGCATCAGTAGCATTGGAAAATTTTTGATAGTAGTTGCATTAACAGCGATTGGCTTAAAAACCGATATCAAACAGTTTAAAAAGGCAGGTTTTAAGCCACTGCTTTTAGGAGCTTTAGTTTGGGGAGCGGTAATATTTTCCTCATTGCTTATTCAATTTCTGACAGGGCAACTTTAGTTATGTATGGCTTTAATGAAATGAAGAATAGAACAAAAATTGAGAGGGGTTAGAAAATGAAAAAATTAGTAGCGGTATTATTGACAGTTTTAATGTTAGCAAGTGCTTTAGTTGGTTGTAGCACGCCAGCAGCAGAAACGCCAGCAGCAACAACAACAACAGAAGCAGCAGTAACTCCAGTAGAACCAGAAAAGAAGTTTAGTGTAGCTCTTTTATTGCCAGGTCCGGTAAATGATGGTGGTTTTAATCAGGCAGCATATGAAGGGTATGCGGCTACTAAGGAAAAGTACAATATTGAAACTTCTTATACCGAAAATATTCCTCTAGTGGACTACGAAACAGTTATTTTGGACTATGTTGATAAAGGTGTAGATTTAATCATTGGTTTTTCAGCTGATTTTACTGATGCAATGGTGAAAATTGCTCCAACAGCTCTAGATACGCAGTTTGTTGTTATTAGTGGTAAAACAGCACAAGAACCAAACCTTGCAGTATATCGCTTTAATACTCCTGAAACTGGATTTATTGCAGGTTCTTTAGCAGCTTTAGTATCTAAAGATGGCACTGTGGGTATTATTGCTGGTCAATCATTTCCACATGTTAAGGATGCAGTTGTTGGTTTTGAAGCTGGCGCCAAATATATTAATCCAAGTATAAAAGTACTAACTGGCTATACTGAATCCTGGACTGATATGGCTAAAGGTAAAGAAATGGCCATGGCAATGCTTGACCAAGGCGCCGATGTATTATCTGGCAATGCAAATGCGGTGACTTTAGGAATTATTGGAGCTGCTGCAGAAAGAGGCAAAAGAGCTATTGGTTATGTAAGTGACCAAAATAGCATTGCTCCAGAAGCAATAGCAGCTTCGGCTATACAAGATGGTGGAATGATGATGGATACAATTGTTAAAGATGGTTTAGCAGGCAATATAAAACCAGTTGTTGTTCTCGTTGGTGCGAAAGATGGAGCAATACGCATGTCGAAATGGTATCATGAGGATTGGGTTGGCGCTGAAGGCGTAAAAAAAATGGATGATATTATAAATGGCTTAAAAGATGGTTCATTAAAGGAAAAGGGAATCGTGCCTAAGTCTTCTTTTGAAAATTAATTTTTAAATTATTCTTATGAAAGGGGGAGGTTCAGTAATGACATGAACCTTCCCCTTTGTTACTTAGAAAAGTTGTATTTAGTGATATGGTAAAGAGGAGGATGTAGCAGATGGCAGAGGAAATTGCCTTGAAATTGAATAATATTACGAAAATATTTCCCGGAGTAATTGCGAATAAAGATGTTAATTTTGAGCTGCATTTTGGAGAGATTCATGCACTACTTGGAGAAAATGGAGCAGGTAAATCTACGCTTATGAATATTGTTTACGGGTTATATGATGCAGATGGGGGAACAATTGAAGTTAAGGGTGAAATTGTAAAGATTAAAAGCCCAAAAGATGCTATAGCTTTAGGAATTGGGATGGTGCATCAACATTTTATGTTAGTTCCCAGGCTTTCAGTTGTGGAAAATGTAATTTTAGGTATGGATGAAAATTTAAGAAAAATTGATATGATAAAGGCTAAAAAAGAAGTACAGGCCCTACTAGATAAATATAATTTCAAAATTGATGTTAATGCAAAAGTAAGAGATTTAAGTGTTGGAACCCAACAAAAAGTGGAAATCATCAAAGCCCTTTATCGTGGAGCAGATATACTAATTCTAGATGAACCAACGGCGGTACTCACTCCATTAGAAGTAGAAGAATTAATTATTATGGCAGAAATGTTTAAGAAGAGCGGCAAAGCGATTATTTTTATTTCTCACAAATTATGGGAGGTTAAGAAGCTTTCTGATAGGGTTACTGTACTGCGTGCTGGAGAAGTAGCAGGTACGGTAGTAACAGCTTCCATTACTAAAGAAGGACTCGCTAGCATGATGGTGGGCAGAGAAGTTTTAATGGCTTATAATAAAAATGAATGTAAACCTGGCAAAGCAGTGCTTAATTTAGAAAACGTTATTGTTAAGGGGATAAACAGAGCATCAGACTTAAAAAATCTTAATATAGAAGTTCGTATGGGTGAGATTGTTGGAATTGCTGGAGTTGATGGCAATGGACAAAGTGAAATTGCTGCAGTAATTATGGGATTACATAATTTAGAAAGCGGAAGAGTACTATTTCAAGGTTGCGATATTTCGCAAAAGAACACCAGAAAAAGGATTCAGGATGGAATGGCACATATCCCGGAAGATAGATTTAAGGATGCAATTATTAAGGACTTTAGTATTGCAGAAAACCTAATTTTAGATGATTATGATATAGAGCCATATACTAAAAACGGAGTTTTTTCTCCTGCAAAAGTAGTTAATAATGCCAAAAATTTGATTAAAGAATTTGATATTCGACCACCATTTCCAAATGCTTTGATTAAAAAATTTTCTGGTGGCAATCAACAAAAAGTTGTTATTGCTAGAGAACTCTCGCGAAACCCAAAATTTGTATTAGCAATGCAACCAACTAGAGGTTTAGATATTGGGGCTGTGGAATTTGTGCATGAACGCTTACTTGCTGAGCGTGACAAAGGTAAGGGTGTATTGCTGATTTCTGCAGATTTGGACGAGCTATTAATTGTCTGTGATTATATACTTGTGCTCTATGAAGGTGAAATTATGGGCAGTTTTGTGCCAGGTAAGATTTCATTAGCGGAAATTGGAATGATGATGGGCGGAACGAAAAGGGATGGTGAAACCAGTGATTGTTAATCTAGGGAAAATTGATATTAGTATTTTTAAAAAACAAAAAAAAGAAGATGGTCTAGTAAGTGCTCTACTTGGTTCTTTGCTGGCATTGTTTTTAGCTTTTTGTGTAGCTGCATTTATAATTTCTCTGTCAGGTGCTAATCCATTACTCGCAATGGAAACAATGATCAAAGGAGCATTTAGCTCTAAAAGGATGATTGCCGAAACGCTAATTAAAGCTACTCCTCTCTTATTAGCAGCAGAAGGGTTAACAATTTGTTATCGTGCTGGAATGATTTCTATTGGTTCAGAGGGACAAATCATCATGGGTGGACTTTTTGCCACAGTTACAGGACTTTATTTTGTGAAAGGGTTACCAAGTATTTTGGCAATAACAATTGTAATATTAGCAGCAGCTCTTGGTGGGGGTTTATGGGCATTAATTCCGGCTATCTTAAAAGCAAAGCTGGGTGTTTCTGAAGTAATTAACACCATTATGCTCAACTATATAGCACTTTATGGAATATCGTATTTATTAGATAAGCCTCTCAGAGAACCAAGTGCAATTAATCCACAATCATCATTGCTTCCTGAAAACCTTTGGCTACCAAATATTTTACCAGGAACAAGGCTGCATTTTGGTTTCATTTTAGCTTTACTTGCAGCATTATTTGTTTATTTATTGTTATGGCGTTCGCCGTGGGGTTATCAAATGCGAGCTGTAGGTTTTAGCCAAAGTGCAGCCAAAAATGCTGGAATTCCCATCGTCAGAAATCTAATTTTGTCAATGGTGCTTTCTGGTGTTTTTGCCGGAATTGCAGGTGGAATAGAAATAACTGGGATTCATCACCGGTTGATGAATGCATTTAGCGCAGAAGTTGGTTTTGATGCTATGGCTGTTGCTCTTTTAGGTAAGTTGCATCCTGTAGGTGTCGTAATAGCAGCAATTTTCTTTGGAGCATTACGTGTCGGTTCTGGGGTAATGCAACGATCAGTACAAGTTCCTTCTTCCCTAGTTTCTGTGATCCAAGGACTTGTAATAATTTTTGTTTTAATGGATACATTTATTAAAAACTATGCAGTATCTGTGCTGAAAAAAGGCAAGGAAGTAATAACCAAAGGAGGTCATGTGTAATGGATGCTGAATTATATGCTAATATATCAGGATACTTACAGTCTGTAATTCGAATGGCAACACCACTTGCATTAGCCAGCATCGGAGGGATGTTTACTGCTCGCACAGGGATTATGAACTTTGCTCTAGAGGGCATTATGATTATGGGCGCATTTATGGGGGCTTATGGTTCTTACTTAACAGGTAATCCTTGGTTTGGTGTATTATTAAGTATTGTAGGTGGCATATCTATGGCTTTAATTTTAGGATTTACTAGTGTCACTGCTAAGGTAAATCAAGTGGTAGCTGGTACGGGGATTAATATGTTAGCCATGGGACTTACTAGTTATTTGCAAAATGTAATTTATGGTATTGGGGCAAAGCCTTCTACTGTAGCTTCATTTAAAACTATAGCGCTACCATTAATATCTAATATTCCTCTTATTGGACCAGTACTCTTTAAGCAGACGGTCTTTACTTATTTTGTCTATTTTTTAGTGCCGATTAGTGCATATGTAATTTTTAAAACACCATTTGGGTTAGCTATGCGAGCTGTAGGAGATTATCCAGCAGCTGCAGATTCATTAGGTATTAGCGTGCCTAAAATTAGATATATTTCTGTGATTCTTTCTGGTGCTCTTGGAGGATTATCCGGTGCCTTCCTTTCTATTGGTACATTATCCGTATTTATGGAAAAAATGACATCTGGTCGCGGCTATTTGGCTTGGGCTACAGTTACGGTAGGGAAATGGAATCCATTTGGCATTTTTGGTGCTTCAGTGCTTTTTGGCGCAGCAGATGCATTGCAAATGCGTTTGCAATCATTATCAATTAATTTTCCATACCAGTTTTTAGTAATGTTACCATACATACTAACTATGCTTGTATTGGCAGG
>JBAXCZ010000045.1:0-11138 GCA_037141195.1 Clostridia bacterium | reverse complement strand
CTATCTGAGAGTATATCGACAAAAGTTATCATAATATTGAAGATATGTTAACTTCCTTGCCAAACTTATTGCTAAAAATATAATTTTACATTAAAATTATTACAAGATAAAAAAAGGGGTGTGGAAATGGGTGTAAAAATTATTACTGATAGTACTTCTGATTTGACAATACAGGAAGCGGAAGCGTTAGGAGTAAAAATCGTTCCGCTTAAGGTAAATTTTGGCTCTGAGGAATTTATTGACAAATTCACAATTAGCAATGAAGAATTTTTCGATCGCTTAGGGAAAACTGATGTTATGCCTACAACAACGCTAGTAAATGTAGGGGAATTTATAGTAGCTTTTAATGAGTCACCAGATGATGAGATAGTTTGTATCTTGCTTGCTGCAAGCTTTAGCGGCACCCTGCAATCAGCAGTGATTGCTAAAGAAAATGTGGCAAGAGATAACATCTATATAGTAGATTCGGAAACGGTAAGCGTATCCCTGTGGGCACTAGTACAGGTAGCTGTAAAAATGCGTGATGCAGGAAAAAATGCCAAAGAAATTGTTGCGGCTATTGATGAGCTAAAAAAGAAAATTGTGCTATTATCTGTATTTGACACCTTAAAGTATCTAGTAAAAGGTGGAAGGCTTTCTGGTGTAGCTGGTTTTGTGGGAGAACTCATAAAGCTGAAACCTATTGTGCGTGTGAAGAATAGCAAAGTAGAAAATATTGGTAAGACTAGGGGAATTAAAGCTGGAATGGAGTTTATCCTCAAAACTATGGAGGAGGATTTTCAGCTTGATGAATCGATGCCGATTTATTTTGGACATACCATGGCAGCTGAAGATGCAGAAGTACTAAAGGCAAGGGTTGCAGAAAAGCATCCAATAATTGGTGGACAATTGATCTCAATTGGAAGTGTGGTAGGAACACATGCTGGTTCCGGAGCAATTGCAGTAGTCTTTTTCAATAAATAAGCAATATTTGGAATAATTTTTAAATAATTAGTATAGCATTATTGCTTTTTTTGCAAATAAACTGTAGAATAATGGTTGAGTTGAAACTCATAAGGGGGTGTTCTTATTCAACTGACGACAAGACAGTTAAGAATTGTTGACATTGTGAAACTCAGTGGACCAATCACTGGAGAAGAAATTGCCAAAAAAGTAGATTTAACAAGAGCAACCTTGCGGCCAGATTTAGCAATCCTCACAATGTCTGGTATTTTGGATGCAAAGCCGAGAGTTGGTTATTTTTATTGTAATAAGGCTTCTAGCAACGCTGTTTCCAATGAATTAATGAAAATGCATGTTGGAGAAGTTAAATCTATTCCAGTAGTTGTAGAGAATACGATTTCTATTTATGATGCTATTGTGAAGATGTTTTGTGAAAATATTGGCTCGCTATATGTAGTTGATGAACAGAATTTCTTGCAAGGTGTTGTATCTAGAAAGGATTTATTGCGCTATTCTTTAGGTAACGGAAGCAACCACGATATTCCCATTAGTGTTGTTATGACAAGAATGCCAAACATTATCATGGTTTCGCCAGAGGAAACTGTTTACAATGCTATTAAAAAGATTATAGAACATGAAGTTGATTCATTGCCCCTAACCATACCCACAGATGTAGAAGAAAATGGCAAAATAAAGACGAAATATGAGGTGGTAGGAAGATTTACAAAAACTAATATCGCCAAATTATTTATCGAGATGAGTGAAGGGATTTAACGGGAATGAAAAAACAAAAACAACTTTCTGTATTTGTAGTGTCGGATTCACTTGGCGAGACAGTCGAAATGGTAACAAAAGCAGTTCTTAGCCAGTTTAAAGGAAATTTTGATATTCGGAGATTTTCTTATGTGTTAGATTATGAAAGAATAGAAAAAATTATTCTTGAAGCCAAGCAAGAAGCAGCTATGGTTGCCTTTACCCTAGTAATTCCTGAGCTTAAAGAACATGCCATCCAGCTAGCAGCAGAAAATGGTGTAGCTATAGTAGATATCTTAGGGCCATTTATGCAAAAGGTAGCAGAGGTAGCAGGCTTAAAGCCAATTTCCGAACCTGGACTGTTGCGTAAACTTGATGAACATTATTTTCGTAAAGTAGATGCAGTTGAGTTTTCACAAAAGTATGATGATGGAAAGGATCCAAGGGGTATCCTATTTGCAGATTTGGCACTAGTGGGTATCTCCCGTACTGGTAAAACCCCAGTTGCTATGTTTTTATCTCACAAAAAGCTGCGAGTTGCCAATATTCTTTTGGTGCCAGAAACAAAGCCACCTAAAGAGATTTATGAAATTGATCGTAAGTTAATTTTCGGTTTTACAATTCAGCCAGAACAGCTTTATGAAATAAGACAAAAAAGATTACAAATGCTTGGTCTGTTAGAAAATTCTAAATATGCAAGTATGGAAAGAATTCATGCAGAGTTAGCATATGCGGAAAAAATCATGGATGATTTAGGCTGTTATAAGCTTGATATCACAAACTATTCAGTAGAAGATACAGCAACAAAAATTCTAGATATTTTAGCTAAGGAGGCATATTATAGTGAATAAATTTGTTTATATGTTTAGTGAAGGGGATGCTTCTATGAAGAATCTCTTAGGTGGTAAAGGTGCGAATTTGGCAGAAATGACCAAACTAGGAATGCCAATCCCACAAGGTTTTATTATTTCCACAGAGGCTTGTAATGACTATTATGATAAAGGTCAAAAAGTAGATCAAGTAATTCTAGATCAAATTGAGGAATCTTTAGCTAAACTGGAAGAAATTTCCGGTAAAAAATTTGGAGATAACGAAAACCCCTTGTTAGTATCAGTACGTTCTGGTGCTCGAGCTTCAATGCCTGGGATGATGGATACAATCTTAAACTTAGGGTTAACTGATATAGCAGTAGAAGGTTTTGCAGCAAAAACAGGCAATCCTCGCTTTGCTTACGATTCTTATCGTCGCTTTATTCAAATGTTTTCCGATGTAGTAATGGGCTTAGAAAAATCTAAGTTCGAGAGAGTATTAGATGAGATTAAGAAAACTAGAAAAATAGTTGATGATACAGAGCTTACGGCTACAGACTGGAAAGAAGTAGTAGCAGCTTTCAAAAAGCTTTATAAAGACAATATGGGTCATGATTTTCCACAAGATCCTAAAATGCAGTTATTGGAATCCTTAAAAGCAGTATTCCGTTCTTGGAATAACCATAGAGCAATTATTTATCGTCGTATGCATGATATCCCAGCAAGTTGGGGTACAGCAGTCAACATTCAGATGATGGTATTCGGCAATATGGGGGATACTTCTGGAACTGGTGTTGCCTTTACCCGTAACCCATCTACCGGTGAAAAGAAGATATACGGTGAATACCTGATTAATGCTCAAGGTGAAGATGTTGTTGCAGGAATTCGCACACCAAAGCCAATTAGTGTTTTGGCTGAAGATATGCCAGCTGTGTATGCTGAATTCATGACAATTGCTAACAAATTAGAACTTCATTACAAAGATATGCAAGATATGGAGTTTACTATTGAAGATAAAAAACTATACTTTTTGCAAACCCGTAATGGTAAGCGTACAGCAGCAGCAGCATTGAAAGTTGCAGTAGATGTAGTTGCTGAAGGACTAATTACAGAAAAAGAAGCAGTACTTAGAGTTGATCCAAAACAATTAGATCAACTTTTACACCCTAATTTTGATACAGAAGCTCTAGCCATTTCCACGGTAATTGGTAGTGGATTACCTGCTTCACCAGGAGCTGGTGCAGGTCAAGTATACTTTACAGCTGAAGATGCTAAAGCAGCTCATGAAAGAGGTGAGCAGGTAGTATTAGTGCGTTTAGAAACTTCTCCAGAAGACATTGAAGGTATGATTGCCTCACAAGGTATTTTGACTGGACGTGGCGGCATGACTTCACACGCTGCAGTAGTTGCTCGTGGAATGGGTACATGTTGTATAGCAGGTTGTGGAGAATTAAAATTGAATTTGGAAGAAAAAACTTTTATTTTAGGTGGAATAACCTTTAAGGAAGGTGACTTTATTTCCCTTGATGGTTCAACTGGTAAAATTTATGCTGGTAACATTAAAACTATGAAACCAGAAATATCTGGTGATTTTGCTCAATTTATGAGCTGGGCTGATGCTTATAGAGTGCTTAAGGTCCGTGCAAATGCTGATAATCCTAAAGATGCAGCCAATGCGATTGGCTTTGGTGCTGAGGGTATCGGCTTGACAAGAACAGAGCATATGTTCTTTGAAGAAGATAGAATTTCTAAAATGAGGATGATGATTTTAGCTGATAGTGAAGAAGAAAGAAGAAAAGCACTAGAGCAATTACTGCCAATGCAAAAAGGAGATTTTGTAGGTATTTATCAGGAAATGAAAGAATTTCCTGTTACAGTTCGACTTTTAGATCCACCTCTCCATGAATTTTTACCTCATCAAGACGCAGAAATTGCAGAATTGGCGAAGGAAATGGGAGTAGGCTTTGAATACTTAAAAGAAAAAGTTGATTCCTTACACGAATTTAATCCAATGATGGGTCATAGGGGTTGTCGCTTGGCAGTTACTTATCCTGAAATTGCGGAAATGCAAACAAGGGCAATTATCGAAGCAGCTCTGCAGGTTAAAGCTGAAAAAGGCTATAACATCATACCTGAGATTATGATTCCACTTGTCGGTGAAAAGAAAGAATTGAAATTTGTTAAAGACATTGTTGTAAAAACAGCAGATGAGATTATTGCAGCTTCAGGCAAAGAGTTAAAATATATGGTAGGCACCATGATTGAAATTCCTCGTGCTTGTGTTACTGCTGACGAAATTGCTACTGAAGCAGAATTTTTCTCCTTTGGTACAAACGATTTAACACAAATGACTTTTGGCTTCTCACGTGATGATGCTGGTAACTTCTTGAATGATTATTATAAAAATCAAATTTTTGAAAGCGACCCTTTTGCTAGACTTGATCAAGTTGGTGTTGGTGCCCTAGTAAAAATGGCTGTAGAAAAGGGAAAAGCTGCTCGTCCAAACATTAAGCTTGGCGTTTGCGGTGAGCACGGTGGAGATCCATCATCAATTGAGTTCTTCCATAAGGTAGGGCTTGCTTATGTAAGCTGTTCACCTTTCAGAGTACCGATTGCTAGGTTAGCTGCTGCACAAGCTGCAATAAATTTTCCTAGAAGCTAGAGAATAAACATTTTCAGAGAGGGTAACTTTGGTTATCCTCTCTGTTTTTATCCTAAAACAAAGTTGGTGAAATAGGATGAATCTAAGAGAACGCTGGGAATTAGTAGAAAAGCAAATTTTATCACCTTATGCCACACTAAGCAGTGAGAGCAAGGGTCGAGCTTTTCCTAATCAGGAATGCGAAATCAGAACTGCTTTTCAAAAAGATCGAGATAGAATAATTCATTGTAAATCCTTTCGTCGGATTAAGCATAAGACACAAGTGTTTATTGCACCATTAGATGACCACTTTCGCACACGCCTGACTCATACCTTGGAAGTAACACAAATTGCCAGAACTATAGCAAGAGCTTTGCGACTAAATGAAGACTTAGTTGAGGCTATAGCCTTAGGACATGATTTAGGGCATACGCCCTTTGGTCATGCAGGTGAAGCTGCCTTAAACTCCCTGCTAGCAAATGGTTTTCAACATAGGGAGCAGAGTTTAAGAGTAGTGGAAAAGCTAGAGCGTGGGCAGGGACTAAATTTGACTTTAGAAGTGAGAGATGGCATTTTATGTCACTCCGGAAACAAAGAGCCGATGACCTTAGAAGGACAAGTGGTACGCTTCTCAGATAGAATTGCCTACATCAATCATGATATCGACGATGCAATTAGAGCGGGGATTATCAGCAAGGAAAGCCTGCCAAAAGCTTATCGATTAGTTTTAGGAGATTCGCATAGTGCAAGGATTAATACAATGGTGAAAGCAGTAATTGAAACTAGCATTGAAAAAAATAGCGTTTCCATGGAAAAAGAAGTGCAAGCTGCCACAGATGGCTTACGCAACTTTATGTTTGACCATGTCTATATCGGCTCACTTGCTAAAACAGAGGAAGGAAAAGTAGCCAAAGTAATCAAAGATATCTTCGAGTATTACATGGAGCAACCAGCAAAAATGCCAGAGGAATACTTAAAGGAAAGTGATGATAGTATTGAACGGCGTGTTGCAGATTACATATGTGGTATGACAGATATCTATGCTACCGAAAAATATAAGGAGTTATTCGTTCCTGTGGGATTCAGAATTATATAGGTGAAAAAATGAAGCTGTTATTACTAGCCCTTAATTCCAAATTTATTCATAGCTCATTAGGCATTTATTCTCTCGGCAAGTATTGTCAGGGTTTAGGCGCCGAAATAGTTTTGCAGGAATATACCATCCATGAACCATTGTCCAATGTTCTTGCCGGCATAGCAGAAATTAATCCTGATATATTAGGAATTTCATGTAATATCTGGAATATCGAAGAAAATAAGAAAATTATACAGGAGATTAAAAAAATCTTACCACAAGTGCTGCTCTTGCTGGGTGGACCAGAAGTTTTAATGGAGCCACTTGATTTTATGCTTCAGCAACCATCAGTAGATTATATTATTACAGGCGAGGGAGAACTGCCCTTAAAAAGACTATTACAGGCTTTACTCAACGGGCAGACAACCAAAAACATTCCCAATCTTGCTTGGAGAGAAGAAGAGCAGTTAGGGTATGAAGAAAAACCATTAGAAGTATTAGAACTAAATGAAATCCCTTTTGCTTATGATGCTGAGCTGATGGCAAAATTAAAAAATAAGATAATTTATTATGAGAGCAGTAGGGGCTGTCCATTTCAGTGTTCATACTGTCTTTCCTCCATTAGTCGCAAGGTCAGGTTTTTATCTTTGCAGCGCTTAAGGCAGGAAATAGAGTTTTTTATAGCACACAAAGTAGCGCAGGTTAAATTTGTTGACAGAACCTTTAATGCTTCTAAAGAACGCACGAAAGAGGTTTTACGCTGTCTATTACAATTTAAATCAGAGCAGATTAATTTTCATTTTGAAATAGCCGTAGATCTCCTGGACAAAGAGGGGATGGAATTATTAGCCAGCGCACCTAAAGGATTTTTTCAATTAGAAATTGGGATTCAAACCATTATTCCGGAAGAACTCGTAGCAATAGAACGTACTACTGATATAAAGCAAATTGCTAGTAATATTGCGATGTTACAAAAAGCTCGCAATTGTAACTTGCATGTTGACTTGATTGCAGGATTACCTTTACAAACCTATGAGAGTTTTTTAATCTCGCTAGAGTGGGCATTACGCTTAGGCGTAGAGTGTGTACAGCTGGGATTTTTGAAAGTATTAAAGGGTGCACCACTAAGGAAACAAGCAGTAAAATATGGGTTGCAATACCTGAATACTGCCCCTTATGAAATTCTTACAACTGCACAGATGAATTTTACAGAAATATCAGCCTTAAAAAATATCGAGCTGGCAGTAGATTTATTCTACAATAAACAAAGGTTAGCAAATTTTTGGCGTCTATTCATACCGACAAGAGCAAATGCTGTAGCTTGTTTTTGTATTTTAGCTGTAATGTTCAAGCAGGAACAAGGTGCACAGCTTTCTGTAGCAAGACAGTTTGAATTCATCGTCAGCATGGTAGAAAAAAGCTGCACAATTGAAGAACAAATACAGTGGAATGAAGTCTTGCGCTATGATTGGCGTATCAATCAAGGAAGTCAGGCCTATCCATCAACTTTACAAAATGGTGAGGCAAGGATTAAGCTGGAAACATGGCCAGAAATCATGAGCTATTTGAGAGAACAGCGGTCAAAAGATCAAGGCAGCTATAAAAATGTTTTGGCAGAGCACTTTCAATATACCTTTATCTTTGATAACACAGGAATTCTAACAGAACTGCGAAAAAAGCCCTCAATTATGCTTTTTGATTGTAGTCAAGAAAAAACAGAGTTGGGAAGAATAAAAGTTTTTCTAGAGGCTCAGGAAGAAAAATAGAAATTAATTTCAAAAAAAAGCAGGAATTTGCAAGTTTTTATCGAAATTAATTTAGGTAGTAGTTTGGTGGTGAAAAAATGGGATTTTATGATGACGATTTTATTGACAAGGTAATGGCGGCAACAGATATTGTAGAAATCATAGGATCAAAGGTAGTCATACAAGAAAAGGGACGGAGCTTTATCGGCCGATGTCCCTTTCATAATGAAAAAACGCCTTCCTTTCATGTTAGTAAAGAAAAACAGGTTTATCATTGTTTTGGGTGTGGGGCAAGTGGAAATGCTCTTTCTTTTTTGAGAAGCTATGAAAATATGCCTTTTACTGATGCCATTGAGTATTTAGCAGGGCTTGCAAATATTCCTGTGCCAGAAAAAACCAAAGCACCTGATATGCAAGCAGAAATGAAAGATAGGCTTTTTGCTATCAACGAAGTTGCTATGCGTTACTACTATAATTATCTTAATACAGAAGAAGGAAAAAAGGCTCTATATTATCTCATCCAGAGGAAAATTACCCCAGAGATAAAAAGGGAATTTTTATTTGGGTATGCTCCTTATGATCAGGGAGAGTTATTAGAAAGCCTGCAAAGTCTAGCTTTTACCTTGCAGGAAATTCTTGATAGCGGAATTTTTCTCCGCAAAGATGGAGGAGAGTTAGTAGCAAGATTTAGAAACCGCTTGATGTTTCCTATCCAGGATTATAAGGCACGAGTGATAGGTTTTGGAGCTAGAGCGTTAACAGAACGCGGTCCGAAATATCTTAATTCCTCAGAAAGTATTATTTTTCAAAAGAAAGCAAATCTTTATAATTGGCACCGAGCTATTGGCGAGGCTCGACGTACGGGGCGAATTTTCTTAATGGAAGGTTATATGGACGTGATAAGTGTCTATCAAAGTGGGCAAAAAAATGTCGTAGCATCATTAGGAACATCCTTTACAGAAGAGCAAGCACAATTTATGACGAAATATTGCAAAGAAGCTCTTCTTGTTTTCGATGGTGATAAAGCAGGAATTGATGCCACCATGAGAGCAATACAAATATTAGAGCAACAACAACTAAGCTTGAAAATTGTCGAGTTACCAGATGCAAAAGATCCAGATGAGTATATCAAGAAAAATGGCTTTAAGGCTTGGGAAATGCAGGTTGCAAAAGCAATTTCTGCATTTGAATTCAAGCTGAAAAGAGCTTGTGGCAGACATGATAAAAGTAGTGTCGAAGGAAAATTAAAGATTGTGGAAGAAATACTTCCTGAGCTTAATAAGATTAGAAATGAAATTGAGAAACATGAATACATCAAATATTTAGCAAATGAGTTACAGATTGACGAAAGTGCAGTGCTTTTTGAATTGCAAAAAAATGGTCAAAAAACTCCTAAAAAAGTAGCTATTATGACTGCTACTGGAGTAAAGGAGCAGGAAGTAAAAAATAGCCAAACGGAAATATTACTCTTGAAAACTGTTTTGGAATTTCCACAAAGGTCAAAAGAAGCAGTGCAAGAATTAGCAGAAGAGTATTTTCAAGATAAAACATGCTTTGAGCTCATGAAAAAAATTGCGCAGTATTATGCTAATCAGCAAACGAATATTCTAGGGGAGGATTTTTTGCAAATGCTCACTAGTGAAGAAAATTACTTGTTTGGTGAGGTGGATAGTTTACAGCTGCCACCACGCAATGAGCTGATGCTAAAAGAGTTAGTAAAAAAACTCCAGCATGATTACTGGCGCAATATCTACAAAAAACTACAAAATCAGCAGATGGAAGCACAATTGAACCATAATGAAAAGCTACTGCAGGAAATAGGGGAAAAAATAGTGAGTATCCAATTAAAATTGCATAAGTTACAGTAAGATAAAAGCTTGGAAGGAGGAGATCAAATGTCTAGCGAAAAAAAACAGTTGGCAGCAGTAAAGGGTTTGATGGAGAAGGGCAAACAGGTTGGAAAGCTTGAAGGGAATGAGATTTTGGATGTGCTCAGCGATTTTGATTTAAGTACAGAGCAAATTGAGGTCGTTTATGCTTCCTTAAAGGCATTAGGAATTTCCGTTATTTATGACAAACCAAAAAACATCATTCAGCTTGATGAGCATGGAGATAAAATAGATGATTTAGATGAAGGGACATTTTCTCCTAACTTAGAGGAAAACGCTGAAGAGGTACCTGTGGATTTGGATCTTAGCATACCAGAAGGAATTGGGATAGATGATCCTGTAAGAGTATACTTAAAAGAGATTGGCAGAGTTGCTTTATTATCTGCTGAGGAAGAAATAGATTTGGCTAAACGGATGGAGCAAGGTGAGGACTATGCGAAAAAACGATTAGCTGAGGCAAATCTGCGTCTAGTAGTAAGTATTGCCAAACGCTATGTAGGAAGAGGCATGTTGTTCTTGGATTTGATTCAGGAGGGCAATTTGGGCTTAATCAAGGCAGTAGAAAAATTTGATTATAATAAAGGTTTTAAATTCAGCACCTATGCAACTTGGTGGATTCGTCAAGCTATTACAAGAGCTATTGCTGACCAAGCTAGAACTATTCGTATTCCAGTGCATATGGTTGAAACTATTAACCGTCTTGTAAGAGTACAAAGACAGTTAGTTCAAGAACTAGGAAGAGATCCTTCCCCTGAAGAATTAGCTACGCATATGGATATTCCGGTAGAAAAAGTAAGGGAAATTCAAAAGATAGCCCAAGAGCCAGTTTCCTTAGAAACACCAATTGGCGAAGAAGAAGACAGTCATTTAGGGGATTTCATTGAAGACCAAGACGCTCCAGCACCAGCAGAAGCGGCTTCCTTCATCCTCTTAAAAGAACAACTAGAAAAGGTCTTAGATACTTTAACACCACGCGAAGAAAAGGTCTTAAGATTGCGTTTTGGCATTGATGATGGTCGTTCTCGGACCCTAGAAGAGGTTGGTCAGGAGTTTGGAGTTACAAGGGAAAGAATCCGTCAAATTGAGGCAAAGGCTCTTCGTAAATTGCGACATCCAAGCAGAAGTAAAAAATTGAAGGATTATTTAGAATAAAAAAATGAGCAGGAATGCTAGAAAAAAGTTGACAGGAAGAGCTGGATATTGTATCATAACTACTGTCGCTGGACGGCATTCCTCAATAGCTCAGTTGGTAGAGTAGGTGACTGTTAATCACTTGGTCGTTGG
>JBAXCZ010000044.1:0-11300 GCA_037141195.1 Clostridia bacterium | reverse complement strand
AATGCACAATGCACAATGCACAATGCACAATGCACAATGCACAATGCACAATGCAATTATAAAAAATTATAGGAGTGAATAAAATGAGTATTGAAAAATGTATTAAGGAACGCAGAAGTATTCGTCATTTTAAGCATAAACCGGTTGATATGGAGCTAGTAAGAGAGCTGCTCATTACAGCTACCTATGCTCCTTCTTGGAAAAATGGTCAGTGTTGGGAATTTGTCATAGTACAAGACCCTGAAATTGCTCATAAAATACAAGCTGCTGTACCTGAAGGTAACCCAAGTTACGCAGGAATATTAGAGGCACCAATGAATCTAATTGTTATAGGCAATCCAGAACAATCTGGTGATTTAGGTGGCAAACAATACTATATGGCTGATGCAGCAATGGCTACTTATGCTTTTATGTTAGCTGCCGAAAAGCATGGTTTAGGCAGTGTTTGGGTTGGATGGTTTGATGAGTCTCTGGTTGCTAAAGCCATCAATCTTCCAGTAGGTAAGCGTATTCTTGGGATTTTACCTTTTGGTTATCCCAATGAAGAAGGTACCTTCAAAGGTAGAAAAGCCTTAGATGAAATATTACAGCTAGATAAATATTAAAAAACGATTGAATAAAACTGCTATACTATGCTACAATAACAAAAGAAATATTACTGTAGCATATGTTTTGCGGATATAGTTTAGTGGTAGAACTCCAGCTTCCCAAGCTGGTCGTGTGGGTCCGATTCCCACTATCCGCTCCACAAAAAAAGCAGCTAGCAAAATTCATCATGAATTCTGCTGGCTGCTTTTTTGCTTTCTTAACCTTACTCCAAACTATATCTGCAATTATTTACTAATTTTAATACTTTGCACAAATTCAGCATTAATTAGCTCTTTACCTTTTTTAGTTTCTACCTCCAGCCAGTTTTCATTAACATCAATAATTACACCAATTGCACTCGTTCCAAAAGATCCTGTTGTGATAATGCATTTCATCCCTGTATATTTTTTCAGTATCTCATTCGTCATTTTTTCTAACCCCTTCCGCTTTTTTAGCTTCAAAATCATTTGTTTTTGTAACATACTTTGTTGTGGCAAAATAATTAAAAATAATATGATTAATGGTAAATATATGGCAATCCATGATGACGAGTCCAAGCTAGTATCACCTCTTTAAGTGCTCTTTTCTAATTTTTTGCTTTTTGCCTAATTATAGCTATATTTCTAGCTTATAACTTTGCGTTTACTTAAATGTCTTAAAGGTTAGACCTGGGAACACTGTATAACTGTCTTCTTTAACAGTATCCACCTGCCAAATTTTTATTATTGGATGACGCATATTTCGTGTGTCAGAAAAATGCTCTAAATCCAAAGTAAAATCCCAGGTTCTTACCTGAAAATTCGATGGATCAAAATAATACCAGATTTTCACTCTGATAGTCATTAATTTTGCTTGTTGATCAATTTTTGCGTCCACGAATTTATAGTCGACCATATGGGAGTTGTGGGTCAAAGGAATTACTACTTCTGAACCAACAATATTAGATTGAAAATCCTGACTGACCAGCTTCTTGCCTTCCTGGTTCATTTCATCAAAATACATTAGAAATTGTATCACGGTATTTCGATCAAAAATCCATGGTTCTACGCCTAATTGTATATCCTGCTGCCAAACGTCAGGGTTAATTGTTACCGTTTTTGTCTGGGAATTCCAGCTGATATCTTCCTTAAGATAATCAGCCACTACTCGTACGGGAGCATACATTTGTCCATTTTCAATTTTCACCGCAGTGCCTAGTGGCACTTCTTCACCATTGATTAACAGACTTAATGCTTGCGCTCCATAAACCACATTAAAGACCGTTAAACAAAGCATGATAATAAGTGCTATGCTTACCCACTTTTTTCTCATTGCATTATTCCTCCTCTGGACATCTTTAGCTGCTTATATTGCCTAGTTTAGTCTATGTTGTAAAAAGTAGAACTTCCTCTTGACTAAGCTAGCTCCTCAAAACGCAGGCTAATGTCCAATGCCCGAATAGTATGGGTAAGTCCACCGATAGAAATTAAATCTACTCCAGTTTCTGCCACTGCTAAGAGGTTTTTCTCACCCATATTACCAGATGCTTCCACAAGCGCTCTGCCATCAATCAAATGCACTGCTTTCTGCATATCTTTGATACTCATATTGTCCAGCATGATGATATCCGCTCCATTTTGCAGTGCTTCCTCAATTTGCTGGAAGTTTTCTACCTCGACTTCGATTTTCAGCATATGCGATGCCCTTGCCCTTGCTCTTGCAATAGCCTCTGTAATCCCACCTGCCGCACTAATATGGTTATCTTTAATGAGAACTCCCTCGGCTAAATTATAGCGGTGACTTGAACCACCACCAATACGAACTGCATACTTTTCAATTATTCTAAGCCCTGGCGTAGTTTTACGAGTATCAGTAATAATAGCTTTGGTTGTAGAAACTTCTTCCACTGCCTTTTTGGTGCGGGTAGCAATGCCTGAAAGCAATTGCAAAAAGTTTAGGGCAACCCGTTCACCAGTTAGAATGCCCCTGGCATTTCCAGAAATTTCCGCTATAATATCGCCCTTTTGTAATGTATCTCCCTCGCTTACCAGATACTCTGTGCTGATTGTTGGATCAAGTAGCTCAAAAACTCGCTGCAAAAGTGGTAGCCCACAAACTATACCTGCTTCTTTGGCAATAAATTTTCCAGAAATTTGCGTAGTTCTTTCAACTGTAGCTAAAGTAGTGATATCTCCACTACCAATATCTTCCTCTAGCGCTCTTTTAATCAGCTCATCCAAATGATAATTATTTAACATCATCATCCTCCCCTTCCTGCTCTTCATCACTACGATAATGTGCGCCCACGCTTTTTTTACGCTTGGTACTTGCCTCTAAGATTGCTAAAGCAACTAAGGCTTGATTGTAGGTTTCGATGCCTTTTTTTGTTGCTAAATTCAACTGTTCAAGTTGCTCTGCAATTTTTTTTATCCGTTCATCTGCCGCTGCAAGCTCCTTAGCATTCCGAATAATACTGCACTTTCTAGTCATTAAATTACGGATTTCACTACTATAGGCATCGAAATCTACTATTTCCTCATACTCTGAACTTAGCATAGGAAATGCTCTTTGTGCAGGTGCAAAAATGTTGCTGTCATTGATATGTTGTGCACACCTTCTACCAAATACCAAGCATTCCAAGAGTGAATTACTAGCCAGCCTATTTGCTCCATGCACTCCTGTACAAGCTGCTTCACCACAGGCATAAAGTCCTAACACATTAGTTTGACCCTCGGTATCAGTTTTAATTCCACCCATGAAATAATGCTGTACTGGCATCACGGGAATCCAATCCTTAGCAATATCTATCCCCCGACTCATACATTCTTCATAGATAGTTGGAAAGCGGTGCCTTAAAAAACTACGAGTCTGGGTTGTAATATCCAAAAATACATGTGGAATATTGCTTTTTTTCATTTCTGAAATAATAGCCCTAGCAACAATATCCCGGGGTGCTAAATCTGCTAAAGGATGTATTCCTTGCATAAATGCTTCCCAACGCCTATTTCTTAAGATTGCTCCTTCACCCCGCAAGGCTTCAGATATCAGGAAAAATCGTCCGCTATCATTGGGATAGATTAAAGCTGTGGGGTGAAACTGCACAAATTCCATATCCTTAAGTTCTGCCCCTGCACGCATTGCAGCTGCAATTCCATCACCTGTAGCACAAATAGCATTGGTGCTATTGCGATATACTCTTCCCACACCACCAGACGCAATAATCACCTTAGAGGCTGTAAAATAGCATATTTTATCTTCTTTATCTAAAGCTAACACACCACTAACTCCATTTTCGTCTGTTAGTATATCGGTTAAAAAAACTTTATCTAAGATGGTGATATTCTGTTTTTCCTTAGCCACTTGATACAATTTGCGAGTCAAATGTGAGCCAGTTGCATCTCCGCCACAGTGGAGAATTCGATCCTTTCCGTGACCACCTTCACGAGTTAATAGCAGTTCCCCTGCTTGTCTGTCAAAGGGCACTTGCATATTTATGAGTTGTGTAATATTGCTCCACGCTTCTTCTACAAGAATTTTTACTGCTTGTTCATCGCACAAGCCTGCCCCTGCTACTAGCGTATCTGCTAAATGTTGAGCCCAATCATCCTGCTCATTATTGGGCTCGATAACTGTAGCTATACCACCTTGAGCATACATGGAATTACTTTGCAAGGGACCAGCTTTATTCAGCACTACACAGCTAACCTGGGGAGCTAAATTAAGTGCAGCATAAAGTCCTGCCACGCCACAGCCTACTATCACTACATCAGTTTCTACTAGCTTTAGCTTTTGTAATTCAGCATTAAACATATACCTTTTCATAGCTCTCCCCTTTTTCGCTGATGGTTAAACTGCTAGCATTTTTTCTAAGCTACTGGTTGCCTGCTTGATTATTTGCTCAGATAGTTCAATTTTATATTGCATTTTGCTCAAAGCTTCATAGACACTTTTCAATCTGGTTTTTTTCATATTCGGACAAAACATTGCCGCATGCAAGGTGTAAAATTTTTTCTCTGGACAAAGTTGCTCCAAACGATGTAAAATGCCGCTCTCTGTACCAATAATAAATTCTTTTTGTTCAGAATTAATTGCATATTCGATTATTTGCGCTGTACTTCCTGTGAAGTCAGCATGATCGATTACCTCTGGTATGCACTCAGGATGTACGAGGATAGGAGCATGGGGTCTTACTGCTCGCACCCTTTGAATATCTACAAGGGAAATTTTATTGTGTGTTGGACAGTAACCATCAAAGAAGATAAATTTTTTATCTGGAAAAAATCTTGCTACATATTGACCCAAATTGCGATCTGGAATGAAGATTATTTCCTCTGATTCCAATGATTCTACAACCTTGATGGCATTGGATGACGTGCAACATATATCGCTAACGGCCTTGATTTCAGCACTAGAATTTACATAACATACAACAGCAGCATGGGGATATTTTTTTCTTAAATGCTCGACATCCTCTAAGGTAATCATATCTGCCATTGGACAGCCTGCCTCTTTTTCTGGCAGCAACACAGTTTTTTTGGGGCTTAAAATCTTGGCTGTTTCTGCCATGAACCAAACACCGCAGAAAACTATTGTCTCGGCCTTGGTATCCCGTGCTTTCCGACTAAGATCAAGCGAATCTCCAACAAAATCTGCAATATCCTGAATCTCTGGCCACTGATAAAGATGGGCTATAATCACTGCATTTTTTTCTTTTTTCAAGCGTAAAATTTCTTCGATATATTCATTTTTTTGCATATCACACTCTCCCTAACACTTTATTTGTCTGCAATATCTAAGCTACTTCATCAATATCCCTACTTGCTCCAACTTTGCTTCGATATTTAGTAGTTCTTTTTCGCTATCGGCTTCCACTTTGTGCATATGCACTCCATCAGTAATGGAAGAAATCATCAAAAGCTTCCAATATGCTTTTTATTAGCATTAATTATATTCTCAGCTTCGGGAAATAGCAACATGTGTATATACAACCGTAAGCTTATCTACTGAATTTTCGCTAGCCAAAATAAAAAAATTACCATGTTTGTGGTCAAATCTACCACAAACATGGTAATTTTTTAGTATTATTATTTTCCTAACTTCATTAAATAAAAGTCCATACTATCTACTAAAGCATGCCAACTAGCCGCAATAATGTCGGAGGAAACTCCGATAGTAGTCCAGTTGCTAGTATGATCCTTAGATTCGATTAACACTCTTACCTTGGCGCCGGTAGCTGATTTTTCATCTAATACCCGCACCTTATAATCTACTAGCTGCATCTCAGCAATTTCTGGATAGTAAGGTAGTAAGGCTTTACGCAGGGCAATATCCAGTGCATTTACTGGTCCATTGCCATCAGCTGCTGTGTGCATGATTTCCTTATCCACTTTAATTTTCAAAGTAGCTTCAGAATACACGCCATTTTTTCCATTTTTTTCTGTCCATACATGCATAGAGTCTAGAGTATATTTTGGCTTAAACTCTTTCATATGCTTGCGCATCAAAAGTTCCAAGGAGCCTTCGGCACCTTCAAAGGAATATCCTTCATATTCTAAATTTTTTATTTCTTTGACAATTTCTCGGCGTATGACCTTATCTTGTGGTAGCTCTAGTCCTAGCTCTTTGGATTTATAGTTTAGGTTACTAATACCGGAAAGTTCTGATACTAATACTCTCCGCTTATTACCAACTATTTCATGGTCCACATGCTCATAGGTAGCTGGATTTTTTAACACAGCGCTAACATGAATGCCACCCTTATGGGCGAAAGCACTATTACCTACAAAGGGTTGATTGTTTTGCGGTGCAATATTAGCTATTTCATAGACAAAGTGCGAAAGCTCTGTTAGCTGTTTTAGATTGCCTTTTGGCAAGCAACTATAGCCCATTTTTATTTCTAAATTAGCTAGCACTACACATAAATCCACATTCCCACAACGTTCGCCAAAACCATTGATTGTGCCTTGTACTAGTTTTGCTCCAGCATCTACTGCCATAATTGTGTTAGCAATGGCAAGACCAGAATCATTATGACAGTGAATACCTAGTGGTATCTTTACATACTCACCTAGTTCTTGCATGATATTAGTTATTTCTAATGGTAAGGTTCCACCATTAGTATCGCAGAGACATAAATATTCAGCTCCAGCAGCCTCGGCTGCTTGTAGTGTTTTAATAGCATATTCCTTATTGGCTTTGTAACCATCAAAGAAGTGCTCTGCATCATAAAAAACTCTCATATTATTAGCTTTTAAGAATTCTACTGACTCGCTAATCATCGCCAGATTTTCCTCTAGTGTTGTTCCTAAAGCTTCTATCACATGAAAATCCCAAGTTTTTCCGAAAATTGTCACGATGCTAACTCCTGAAGCTACAAACATTTTCAGATTATCATCATCACTTGCCTTGCTATTAGGTCTGCGAGTGCTTCCAAAGGCCGCTACTTTAGCGTGCTTCAAGGGGATACTTTGCATGCGCAAGAAATAATCCATGTCCTTGGGATTAGAACCTGGCCAACCTCCCTCGATAAAATCTACGCCCATCCCATCTAGGCGCTGGGTAATTTTAATTTTATCCTCCACAGAAAAGCTGATTCCTTCTCCTTGAGAACCATCTCTAAGGGTTGTATCGTAAATATAAATCTTCTTAGCCACTGTTTCACTTCCTTTTTCTGCTCCAACTCTCAGCAGTTTTATTTTTTAATTCTAGCACAAATTAATCTGCCCATTTCCTTGCAGCCAACCTTTGTTTTACCTGCTTCCATAATATCTCCTGTACGATAACCATCCTCTAAGACTTGATTAACTGCAGCTTCAATTGCCTTGGCTGCCTCATAGTAGTGGAAGCTATATTTTAAAAGCATTGCTGCAGATAAAATTGTAGCAATAGGATTAGCAATGTCTAGTCCGGCAATATCTGGAGCTGAGCCGTGGGAAGGCTCATATAAGGCTACCTTGCCTCCAATGCTTGCTGAAGGTAGCATTCCAATAGAGCCCGTTAATACAGACGCTTGGTCTGTTAAAATATCGCCGAACATATTTTCTGTTACAATCACATCAAAGCTTGCAGGACGTAAAATCAGTTGCATCGCTGCATTATCTACATATAAATGATCCAGCTCTACATCTGAAAACTGCTCTTGATGCAAGCGAATTACTGTTTCTCTCCAAAGCCTAGAAGTTTCTAAAACGTTCGCTTTATCCACGCTGGTAACTTTGTTTTTGCGAGTTCTAGCAATTTCAAAGGCTAAAATGGCTACTCGCTCGATTTCAGCTGTGGTATATGCGCAAATATCATGAGCATATTCGCCGTAAGCAATTTTTTCTCTTTTCTTTTCGCCAAAATAGATTCCACCTGTTAACTCACGAATAGTAATCATATCTGTTCCTTCAATTACTTCCCGTTTCAAAGTAGACGAATCTGCTAGCATCGGGAAGAGGAAGCAAGGACGAATATTGCCATACAGCCCTAAAGCCTTACGCAGTGGCAAGAGCGCGCCTACCTCTGGTCGCATAGCTACTGGTAGGCTATCCCATTTTGGTCCGCCTACTGCCCCTAAGAGCACAGCCTCACTGCTTTGGCACAGCTCTAAGGTTGCTTGTGGAAGTGGCTCACCTGTTGCATCAATAGCAGCTCCTCCGATTAAACCATTTGTATAGGAAAATTCATAACCAAATAATTCCCCTACTTTATCTAGTGCTTGAATAGCTTGTGGCACGATTTCCACGCCAATGCCATCTCCTGCTAACACTGCTATTTTATGCATGCTTTTCGCCTGCCTTTTTTGCTACGAAGTTCATTAAACCGCCTGCCTGAATTAGTTCCTGCATAAATGGAGGAAAAGGTTTTGCAGTGTAGCTTTCATTTTTCGTGAGATTTTTAATCACTCCACTATCTGTATCTACTACAATATGATTCCCAACAGCAATTGCCTCTACTGCTGCTTCACATTCTAAAATTGGCAGGCCAATATTAATGGAATTGCGATAAAAAATTCTAGCAAAGCTTTTAGCTATTACACAAGATACTCCTGCTGCTTTAATACAAATTGGAGCATGCTCACGAGAGCTACCGCAACCAAAATTGCGACCACCAATAATCATATCCCCTGCTTGTACTCTACTAGCAAAGGTTGCATCTCCATCTTCCATGCAATGCTTTGCTAACTCTGCAGGATCTGAGGTGTTTAAGTAACGGGCTGGAATAATTACATCTGTATCAATATTATCGCCAAACTTCCAAGCGTTTCCTTCTAATTTCATCTTATAAAACCTCCTTTGGTCCGGCAATGCGTCCTAAAATAGCACTAGCTGCTGCTACTGCTGGGCTAGCAAGATAAACTTCGCTTTCTGGATGCCCCATCCGTCCTACAAAATTACGGTTTGTAGTCGCTAAAGCTCGTTCACCTTTTGCCAAAATACCCATGTGTCCGCCGAGACAAGGTCCACAGGTTGGAGTACTAACTATAGCTCCTGCATCTAAGAAGATATCGAATAAGCCTTCGTGCATTGCTTGTTTATAAATAGTTGGAGTTCCAGGAATTATAATTACTCGTAGGTTTGGATCAACTTTTTTATCCTTCAGAATTGCTGCTGCTACTCGCAAATCTTCCATTCGTCCATTTGTGCAAGATCCGATGACTACTTGATCCAATTTCACATCACCAACTTGGCTGATTGGACGAGTATTTTCTGGCAAATGAGGAAAAGCAACTTGCGGTTCGATTTTTGAACAGTCGATGGCATAGGTTGCTGCATAGTTTGCATCTTCATCACTAAAATATGCCTTATAAGGTCTCTGAGCTCTGCCACTGACATATTCTTCAGTAATCTGGTCAAAGGCGATAATCCCATTTTTAGCACCAGCTTCGATGGCCATATTACACATAGTGAGTCTTCCATCCATGGAAAGCTTTTCAATCACTGGTCCAGTAAATTCCATCGCCATATAGCTTGCTCCATCTACACCAATTAAACCGATAGTATAGAGAATCAAATCTTTGCCACTTACATGTTCTTGTAACTCACCAGTATAAATAAATTTAATGCTTTCTGGAACCTTGAACCAAGCCTCGCCAGTAATCATACCAGCTGCCATATCTGTACTGCCAATACCAGTAGCAAACGCGCCAAGTGCACCGTAAGTACAGGTATGTGAGTCAGCTCCAATAATGCAGTCTCCAGGAACTACTATACCCATTTCTGGCAGGATACAGTGCTCAACTCCCATCCGACCTAACTCAAAAAAGTTTTCAATTTCATGTTTATGAGCAAATTCCCGTAAGATTTTTACTTGCTCTGCGGATTTAATATCTTTGTTTGGTGTAAAATGATCTGGCACAAGACAGACACGACATTTATCATAAACTGCTGTTGCCCCCATTTTTTCAAATTCATGAATAGCTACTGGCGCTGTTATATCATTGCCTAAAACAATATCCAGTTTTGCGGTGATTAAATCACCTGGTTCTACATGGTCAAGTCCAGCATGAGCGGCCAGAATTTTTTCCGTAATTGTCATTCCCATGATTGCTTTATTCCCTCCAAAATATAATTTTTTTGCGCAATATTTTTGCGTATTTTTCTTAAACTTCTGTTAAAGCCTTATTAATACCATTGAGATAAGCTCTAGCACTAGCTTCAACTACATCTACACTAGCTCCAGTGCCACGATATTCCTTTTCACCAAACTTCAGTAGTACTACTACCTCTGCTTGAGCGTCAATTCCTTCTGTTACCGCCCCTAAAGAGTAGCTGTCTAAACTTGGTGTGACATTAGTGAGCATATTAATTGCCTTAAAGACAGCATCAACTGGTCCATTGCCAATAACTGCTATTTGTGTTACTTCTTCGCCCTCTAAAATACCTACGGTAGCTGTAGGACGAATATTACTGCCACAGGTTACTTGCAGATAATCCAGTGAATAGCGTTCGTTATAAACACGGATTTCATCCTGTACTAAGGTTTCTAAATCTCTATCTGTAACTTCTTTTTTATGATCACAGAGATTCTTAAAACGCACAAAGGCTTTTTTCAATTCTTCTTCACTGAGATTATAACCTATTTCTTCCAAGCGTTTGCTAAAAGCATGCTTACCAGAGTGTTTGCCTAAAACTAGATTTTGCTGTACGATTCCTAATAATTTCGGATCCATAATTTCATAGGTAGTCCGCTCTTTCAGTACACCATCCTGATGAATACCTGATTCATGTGCAAAAGCATTCTTCCCTACAATAGCTTTATTTGCTTGCAATGTCATGCCTGTAAAAGAGCAAAGCATGCGGCTTGTTTTGTAAATTTCGCCGATATGAATCCCAGTTTCTAATTTGTAGAAGTTTTCTCTAGTTTTCATAGCCATAATCAACTCTTCTAAGGCAGCATTGCCCGCCCGCTCCCCAGCACCATTGATGGAGCATTCAATTTGGGTGGCTCCTTTCAAAACTGCACTCAAGGAATTTGCTACTGCCATGCCTAAGTCATTATGGCAATGTACGCTAATGATAGCTTTATCCATATTGCGAACGCCTTTGTATACAGCCTCAATAAAGCTGCCATATTCCTCTGGTGTTGCATAGCCTACTGTATCAGGAATATTAATAATTGTAGCGCCAGCAGCAATTGCTGTTTCCGCCACCTCAATCATAAAATCTAGTTCTGTACGCGAAGCATCCTCTGCAGAAAATTCCACTTCACAACCATAGCTAGCTGCTCTGCTTACACCTACAGTAATCGCC
>JBAXCZ010000043.1:0-11475 GCA_037141195.1 Clostridia bacterium | reverse complement strand
CAGGCTCAGTAATTAATTTACTAGATGCAGTGAAGAACTGTATAGCACTAGGCATACCAGCAGAAATTGCCGTACAAGCAGCTAGCATCAACCCAGCCAGCTTAATCGGTACTCAGCATTTTAATGGGAGCATAGCTTGTGGTAAAAATGCTGATCTACTACTTCTAGATCAAGATTGGAATTTACTAAAGACATTTATTAAAGGAAAAATTTTCAAATATGCTATTTAAATTCAAAAAACATATTATAAAAATTAAAAGCTTAGGATATTAAATCTCAATTGTGTTTTATGAAAAAAAAATAAAAATTTTTTGGAGGTAAGTAGAGATGAAAAAGACAAGCAAGTTAATCGCAGCAATTTTGGCAGTAATAATGCTGTTCAGCATGGTGGCATGTAGCCCAGCTGCTCCAGCAGCGGAAGAACCAGCAGCAACAACAGAAGCAGCAGTAACACCAGAACCAGTAGCTGAGCCAATGGAATTCGATATGATTTATACTAAAGACGATATCCAAGCTACTATGGCAGAAATGGTTACCGCATTCCAAACAGAGAATCCTAACATTACAGCAACAGTTGAGATGTTGGGTGCTAACTCTGATCAAGTTATTCAGTCTCGCGATGCAGCTGGTGATTTACCAGATGTTTTCCCAGTATATAACATTGGTGCAGGCGGACTTGATAGCTGGATTAAAGCTGGTAAAATTCAAGATATCAGTAGCTTAAAGGCTTTCCAAGCTTTACCACAAACCGAGAAAGATCAAGTTACAGGCGCAGATGGTAAAGCCTATTCCTTAATTCTCTCTACCACAGCTTTCCCTGTACTCTATAATAAAGACCTTTTTGCTAAAGCAGGTATTACAGCAGTACCAAGAACCTTAGATGAAATGAAAGTAGTTTGTGAAAAACTAAAAGCTGCTGGTATTACACCTTTTTCAGTGGGAGCAAAAGATGGTTGGACAGTATCTAACCAAATTTGGCGTGCAGGCTTAGATTATGCTTTCCCAAAACAATGGAATGCTGATCGCTATGCAGGTAAAGCATCATTTATGGATTACGGCAAAGATATTTTCCCATATTTGGATTTAGTTTTAGCAAATAGTAATACTAAAGTATTAGACACAGATTATATGACACAATTAGCTTTAATGGCAGAAGGCAAAGTAGCAATGTTAAATCAAGGTCCTTGGGCATATACTAATATTATGGGCATGTCTCCTGAAATGAAGGATACCTTTGGTGCTTTCCCAATTCCTTTCGGCAACACAGCATCTAGAAATAAAATGTATACTCAACAAGAGTTAGCTTTTGTTGTAAGCTCCAAAGCCAATCTTGAGGCTGTAGATGCTTTCTTTAGCTTTATGGTTCTAGGTAATGGCAAAGATATCTTTGGCAAAGGCTTCAATGTGCAGAACCCATATGGTATTCCTATCGCTGGAAACTCTGTACTAACCGACATTCAATCCTATATTGATAAAGGTGAATACCTGTTTGACTTCCAAGACAACAATAGATCTACTGATTTCTTCATGGTAGACTGGACACTAATGCAAGAATACATTGGTGGTAAAAAGACCCAAGATCAGGTTTTAGTAGCAATGGATAAAGCTTGGGATGAAGCACAAGCAAAAATGAAATAGATAAATGAAGAGAATAGTTCTTCAATAAGGAGTTGAACATTATGTTGAATAGTGTTCCTAACAAAGAGAAGGAGAAGGCCCTAGCCTTCTCCTTTCTTAAACGGAACGGCAATGGAAAAAAGCGAGAAAATAGGCTGACCTTTTTAATCTTTGTGGCACCTATCTTCCTCTTATTTACCTTGCTATTTATAGTGCCACTAGTACAAGGTGTGTACTATGCTTTTACCGATTGGGATGCAGTTAACCCAGTGTTGAATTTTGTTGGACTGAAAAATTTTGTGAAAATCTTTACCATTGATTCAAACTTTATTCCAGCTATGGGCAGAACCTTCTATTTTGTGATTTTTAATGTTTTCTTATCCAATACAATTGGCATGCTTTTTGCTATTGCCTTTACTAATGACTTTCGCTTTAATAACATGTTTCGCTCGATGATTTTTATCCCTAATGTTATCAGTATGGTTATTGGGGGGTTTATTTGGCAGTTTATGTTTTTAAAAGTTATGCCTCAAACAGCAGCTAAATTTTCTTTTTTGAGTTTTTTAGATCAGTCGTGGCTTAGCGACTCTAATATAGTGATGTTTTCCATTGTTATTGTTTCCTTATGGCAAGGCTTAGGTTTTATGATGACTATCTTTATTGCCGGCTTACAAGGAATTGATAGTTCCTTAATTGAAGCAGGCACCATCGATGGAGCAAGTGGTTGGCAATCATTTTGGAACATCAAGCTACCGGCAGTGCTACCTACAGTAGCTGTAGGCGCTTTTATGAATATTGCAGGTAGTTTTAAGATTTTTGACACGGTATTCTCACTAACAAGTGGCGGCCCTGGTCGTTCCTCTGAGGTAGCGATGCTAGAAATATACAGGGAAGCATATACTTATAAAAACTTTGGCTATGCATCCGCAAAGGCTGTGCTTTTAGCTCTAGTAATTATCATTTTCACTATTATTCAATTAAAACTAACCTCGGACAAGGAGGGCTATTAAGATGAAAAGGAAAACCATTAAGAGCACTCTCTTAACTATTGTCATGGGGATAATTGCCTTTCTTTGGTCGATTCCTATTTATTATCTTGTAATCAATGCTTTTAAGCCTTTAAAAGATGTTGTAATGCGGACTGGAAACTTTCCAACATTTTTATACCTTAATAACTTTGTAGAGGTATGGCAAAAAACCAATTACCCTTTGCTTTTTACTAATTCACTTATTATCGCAGTAGGTTCAACTGCTCTTAGTGTTTTGTTTAGCTCGATGGCAGGCTATAAGCTAGCTCGTTCTAGTGGAAAAGTAGCAAATTTGACCATTCTATATTTTTTAGTAGCTTTAGTGGTACCATTTCAGTCAGTTATGATTCCGTTGGTTAAGCTCATGAGCCAACTACATTTAACCAATAGTCGTATAGGAATTATTCTACTTTATACGGCTATCTCTGCTCCTATGAATATTTATCTTTACTATGGTGCTGTAAAATGCATCTCACCCTCTTTGGAAGAGTCAGCTACTATTGATGGTGCTGGACCAATTCAAACCTTTTTCAAAATTATTTTCCCACTGTTATCACCAATGACAACTACTATAATAATATTGACAGGGCTTTGGCTTTGGAATGATTTCCTTTTACCTCTGGTTCTAATATCTGATCCAACTAAAAAAACTATTCCGTTAGGCACTTCAGCCCTCTTCTTTAGTCAATTTGTAAGTAAGTGGAACTTGGGTATTACTGCTCTGTTTTTAGCAACTTTACCAATGCTATTAGTATATTTAGTACTACAAAAATATATAATTAAAGGTATTACAGAGGGTTCCGTGAAGGGATAGAGTAGTTGATTTGTGAAGAGTATAGCTGAAATTGCAAGCATGAAATAGGGGCAAGCAATGAAAATTGATTCTGGAAATAGAAGTTATAAAAGAATTAAATACTGTATATTTATAACCAAGAGCCACCTGCAAACAATGCAGGTGGCTCTTCTACTTTTGTTATTCTATTTAATTTTCGCTGGGAAACTATGATAGGCAATACCCATAGCATCACAGACGGCGTTAAAGACTGCAGGGCCTGTGGGCACGGTAGCACATTCGCCGATACTTTTAGCCCCGTAAGGTCCATGGAGCTCAGGTTCCTCAATAAAACCAATTTTAATTTTTGGCATATCTGTGGTCTTGAACATTTTATAACGGCGCAAAGTATTATTTATCAACTTGCCCTTATCATCAAATTCCATCTTTTCACTTAAGCCATATCCTAGTCCCATATGCAGCCCGCCTTCTAATTGACCAGCTAAACTTTGTGGGTTAACTACTGTACCTACATCATGAATAGCTACTAACTCTATAACCTTAACTTCACCACTAGTAGGATTGACTAGCACTTCTGCAAAGTGAGCTCCGTAAGAGGTCATGCCAGCTTGCGAAGCATAAGTATCGGTGATGGTAAACTCTTTTTGTTTAGTTTGTTGATAATGTACGGCTATATCAGAAAGAGTTACAGATTCTTCTTTATTTGCGCTATTGATTACCATCCCAGCTACTAATTCTACCTCGGTACAGCCTAACATTTCAGCAGCTTCAGCTTTAACCTCTTCTGCTAATTTTTCGGCAATTTGTTTAGCTGCAGCACCTTCAACAAAAACTCCACGGCTAGCATAATCACCTAAATTCCAAGCACAGGCATCTGTATCTGCTTCTAGTGTTTCCACATCACAAGCCTGAATACCCAGTACCTCTGCAACCATCATGGTTTGCATAGTGGTGCTTCCATTGCCCATATCATGAGCGCCAGTTAAAAGAGTAGCTGTGCCATCTTCGTTAAGCTTCAAGATCAGAGAAGTGGTATCACGGTGAGCACCAAATACGCCATTACCATGAGCACCAATTGCCATGCCTAGTCCGCGTTTCCAGCCGTTTTCTTCTTTAGCTAAAAGGTTTTTTCCTGCCCAGTCAAATTCGATGGCAGCTCTTTTCACACATTCCTTGAGTCGTGCATTACCAAGTGGCTTGCCAAAGCGCTGGTCAATGCCATCGATATCTACCACATTTTTTAATTGTAGTTCCACAGGATCAAGCCTAAGTTCATGGGCAATCCTAAACATTTGTGCTTGCTGTGCTGCAAATACTTGAGGTGAACCATAACCGCGCATAGCGCCAGCGATTGGGAGATTGGTGTAGATTGGCTTGCCGATTAAACGCATATTTGGCGTTTTATAAACCTTAAAGACCTTGTGGCTGGCTGCTCCCATCACATTCAGTGCACTAGCAGCATAAGCTCCAGTATTTAAGAGTACAGTCATATCCTGTGCCAAAATTTCACCATCATTTTTCACACCAGTTTTAAGATAAACAACTGCGCCGTGACGAGTACGAGTTGATGCCATAGTTTCACGCCTAGTTAAGACTAGCTTGACTGGACGCGCTGTTAACTTAGCAAGTAAGGCAACTACTGGTTCGATGGTCAGCTCTAACTTACCGCCAAATGATCCGCCCATAGCTGGGCGAATGGTTCTTACTTTGTGAAAGGGAAGTTCTAAAATACGACTTAAAAGAATACGGAAGGCAAAGGTGTTCTGATTTGGAGACCAAACTGTTAGCTTGCCAGAACGAGAATAATCTGCAATAGCAGCATGAGTTTCAATGGCTCCGTGGTGAATTGCGGGTACTTCATAACGATCTTCAAAAACATGATCGCTCATGGCAAAGCCTGTTTCTAAATCTCCAGCAGCAGCAGTAATTGTAGAGACAATATTACTTTCGCCGTGCAGGATTGGAGCTCCTTCTGCAATCGCAGCTTCCACATCAAAGACAGCAGGTAAATCTTCATAGGAAACTTTAATCAGCTTGATAGCAGCTTCAGCAATTGCTTCACTTTCCGCAGCGACTGCAGCTACACGGTCACCCACAAAGCGGACTGTATCGGTAAAAACAGTTTCTGTTTCTGGAATTTTATGTTCATAAAAACGCAAGGCACTATTATATTTTATTTGGTTGGTGTTTTTATAACAGAGCACTCCATGTACACCAGCTAGTGCTTCAGCGGCACTGGTATCGATGCTGGTAATTTTTGCATGAGCACGGTCACTAAATAGTATTTTGGCATAGAGCATATGTTGTAGTTTCATATCAGCAACATATCTTAACTCACCTGTGACTTTTTCTCTAGCATCTTTAATTGGTAGGGATGTTCCAACTATCTTAGTCATTTTAGCCCTCCATTCTTTCTGCAGCAAGCTTCACTGCATCAACTATTTTTACATAGCCTGTGCAACGGCAGAGATTGTTATCTAATGCTGCGCGAATTTCTGCATCACTTGGGTTAGAGTTTTTGTCTAATAAGGCCTTACTGCTCATCACCATGCCTGGCGTGCAGTAGCCACATTGAACAGCACCGGCTTCTACAAAGGCTTCTTGAATCGGATGTAGCTTAGCAGGTGTAGCTAAGCCTTCGATAGTTTCAATTTTTTTACCTTCCATGTTCCTAGCTAGGGTAGTGCAGGAATTCACTGCTTCACCATCGATGATAACCTTACAGGCTCCACAGTCACCAGTTAGACAGCCAGGTTTAGCGCCAGTTAAATCTAATTTTTCTCTTAAAACGCTTAAAAGCGTTTCGTTCTTTTCGATGGCTAGTTCATAATCCTTGCCATTGACATTTAATACAATTATTTGCATAATAAAACCTCCCTAATTTGCTTATAGATAAAAAAAAGCATAGCTCCTATTAAAATGCATGGAACTATACTATGATGTCCAAACATTAAAGTTAGACATAATACACTTTAGCTTATTTCATTAAAGTGATACAATAATATAAGACAACTTTAACAAACCCAATCATATAAAAACAACTAATAAATGTCAAGGGAAAATATTCACAAGCATATTTTGCTGAAAGATTTAAGAGGCTAATCTGCTGAATTATGTTATTATTGCATCAAGACTATTCTGATTATAGAAGTGAGGTTAGGCAATGCTAGCTAATTTACTAGAGATTATTACAAAGATGAAATTAATAGACTGGGTACTTGTATTATTTTTACTAATAAGCATGGACTATGGTTTTCGTAAAGGTTTCTTCAAGACGCTTATCCGCTTTAGCAGTAGTATTATCGCTTTACTCGGTGCAAAATATTTAGCAGCCTATTTGACCAGCTTATTAGCTAAAAATCAGGAACTCTTACAAAAGCTGATGACTCCCTTTGTGGGAAAGTTACCAAGCGATAATGCGGGCTGGCAGACGCTAGTAGATAACCCACTCTTGCGCTTAGTACTAGGCAATGGTAGCGTTGAACAGTTAGTACAGAGCCTTAAGACCAATTTAGCAAATATCTTAATTTTTGCAATAGCGTTTATCTTACTACAGCTGCTATTAATTTTTGCTAGCAATGCTTTAGAAGCTGCCTTTAAGGTACTAAAGCTGGGTTTTGTTAGCCAGCTAGCAGGGATGGCTTTAGCATTTTTGACATGCTTGTTGCTTATTGTGATATTATTAGCAATTTTTGCCCCATTTGCTGCTGTTAATCCTACTGGAATCAGCGCTAAGTTACTTAATGGAACACAAATGCTTCATTATTATCAATTGTGGGTGCCAAAACTAGGTCAATTAATAGGTATTCTGCCTTAGATAAGCAAACATTGCAATTGGAACTTAATATGGGCAGGTTCATTGCTCAAAAAAATCAAACCCTAAATATAGTGGATAAATTATTTATAAACACTATATTTAGGGTTTTGCATACAAAAAACAATGTTTAAGCTAGTTTTTTTACGCATTTTTCTTGTGCTTTCTTAAGCTAATTAGTATACTTAAATTATTAGAAAAAAGGGGTGGAGTTTAGTGCAACAGCATGGTGGAGATATTTATTCTGCAGCAGAATATTTACATATTAGCGAAGAGCAGATACTAGATTTTTCCAGTAATATCAACCCCTTGGGTGTGACAGCTGGGGTAGAAAAAGCCATGCATGATGCGTTAAGTAAGGTATCTGCTTATCCGGATCCCCAGTCTCGCAAATTAAAAAAGAGTTTAAGCGCTTCTTTCTCGCTACCAGCAGACTATTTTTTCTGTAGCAATGGAGCTGCAGATGTACTTTTTCGTTTCATGCAAGCATTGCAACCGCAGCGGGTACTTTTAGCTGTACCTTGCTTTTTAGAATATGAGATGGCGGCTAGGGCAAGTGGTTGCAAGGAAATTAGCTATTATCAGTTACAAGAAGCTACGGGTTATCAGGTCCAGGAGGATTTTTTAACTGCTTTAACAGGTGTTGATCTGGTGGTCTTATGCAATCCAAACAATCCCACAGGAGTACTAATTCCACCGGATTTATTAGAAAATATTGCCAAAAAGTGCCAAGAGCAAAAAATATTTTTCTTGTTAGATGAATGCTTTCAAGATTTTCTGGTAGCAGCAGATGCTAGTAGCCTAGCAAAATGTTTAGCTACAAATCCTTACTTAGTAATCTTACAGGCCTTTACTAAGTTTTATGCGCTGCCTGGTTTAAGATTAGGCTATGCAATGAGCAGCAATCAAGAGCTACTATTACAAATGAGCCTATGTGGTCAGCCTTGGTCTGTTTCTGTGGTAGCAGAGGCTGCTGGGATCGCAGCTTTACTGGAAGGGGAATACGCCAAAGCTACCCGTAAATTGGTACAAGAAGAGCGTGAATTCTTGCAGCGTGGTTTGCAGAATTTGGGCTACAAGGTTTACGAAGGTAGGGCAAATTATTTGTTTTTTGCCTGTAAGCAGACAGACTTACAGAATTTTCTACTTAAGAAGAGGATTTTAATTCGCAGTTGTAGTAATTATCCAAGCTTAGACCAACACTATTATCGGGTTGCGGTGAAAAACAGAAGCGAAAACTGTCAGCTTTTACAAGGATTAGAGGAGGCAAGTAAGTGGATAAAGGGCTAATTCATATCTATCATGGTGACGGTAAGGGGAAAACCTCTGCTGCCATAGGGCTTGCTTTAAGAGCGGCAGGACATAGCATGAAGGTACTCTTAGTACAGTTCTTAAAGGCGATGGATTCCGGTGAAATAAAGATGCTAGAAGAAATTCCTTGTATTGAAGTCTTGCGAGGTGCAGAAAGTAAAAAATTCTTTTGGCAGATGACAGTTGCAGAAAAAGAGCTAGCTAAAAATGCCGCTGCTCTAGAATTCCAGCAATTAATTAAAAAGATACACTATGGAACTTATCAGTTGCTAATCTTGGATGAGGTCCTTGATGCGGTTGATATTGGGTTTTTATCAGAGTCAGAGCTAGTGGCTTTTTTAGCTGGAAAGCCACTAGGTTTAGAGGTTGTCTTGACAGGTAGAAATCCTAGCCAAACTCTGCTAACAATGGCTGATTATATTACATATGTGCAAAAAATTAAACATCCATATGATCAAGACATTGCGGCCCGTCGGGGAGTAGAATTTTAAGTGAGAGGTGAGTAGAATAGCAGATGTATATAATTTACCCTCAGCTGAAGAAGCTAAAAAAAGATCGGTAGCTCGAAAAAAGAAAAAAGCCGAGCATGATCGTTGTGTTCATGGAAGATTAAGCGGTTTTGGCAGGGCCTTGTTCGCTAATGTGTGCTTTTGTGGTTTTTTCTTGCTGATGTCCGTCTTGGAAAAAACCAATGGATGGAGAACTGCTTATCCATATTTCTTGCTACCAATAATTTTAGTTGCATTACTAGTCGCTTTTCTCTGTTTATTTAACCATAAGCTTAAGCCCTATGCAGAAGGTGTAATCCTGTGCTGTGGAATTGTTTTAGCTGTACTGATTTTTCTGTATGGTGCAGAGCTTTTGCCTGCCTACAATGAAGTATTTCAATATCTTAAATTACCTAAAGGGGGAATATAATTGAAAATAGCAGATATTGCTAATGTATTAGAGGCGGAAATTCTAATTCGAGGTACAGGCTTAGAGACTGAGATTGTTTCCGCTTGCGGATCAGATTTAATGAGCGATGTGATGGCTTTTGGTCATGAAAATGCTATGCTCCTTACTGGACTAATCAATCCACAGGTAATTCGTACTGCGGAAATGATTGATGCCTTAGCTGTAGTTTTTGTGCGGGGTAAAAAGCCAGATGAAGCTATCTTAACCTTAGCGAAGGAAAAGGATATCGCTGTGCTAGCAACAAATCTGCCTCTATTTACTGCCTGTGGAATTTTATATGCCCACGGGTTACCAGGAAGCCGGTAAGCTAAATGGCAAAAAGCATCTTTTTAAGCTATAAATTGCCTTGTGAAGACCTTTCTTCCGCAGGGGAGGCTTCAAGTGGAATGAAGAACACCTTGAAAAAATTGGGAGTTAATCCAGTGGATATCAAGAGAGCTGCTATTTCGATGTATGAAGCAGAAATCAATGCTGTAATTCATGGCAAGGGTGGTCAGGCTGAGGTGGAAATTACCTTAGATAAGGTACGGATTGTTATTTCTGATCAAGGACCAGGTATTCCAGATATCGAACAAGCCATGCAAGAGGGCTATTCTACTGCTCCTGCAGAAGTGCGAAGTATGGGTTTTGGAGCTGGGATGGGACTGCCAAATATTGCTAAGCATGCAGATGTTTTGCAAATTGAAAGTTCAGTTGGGATAGGTACATCCCTAATCATGGAAGTTAAGTTTAACTAAGGGTGGTGAGGCTAAGTTGGAAAAGAACACCTATTTTCATTCTGTTACTTTAGATGCTGAAAAGTGTAAAGGCTGCACAAATTGCATGAAAAATTGTCCAACTGAAGCCATTAGGATTAGAGCGGGTAAAGCCTATATCTTGCAAGAACGCTGCATTGACTGTGGTGAATGCTTACGGCGTTGTCCGAACCATGCAAAATTAGCAATTACTGACAAGTTAGAGATGATTAAAGATTTTCCTTATCCAATTGCTTTACCAGCGCCTAGTCTATATGAGCAGTTCGATGGCTATAGCCGTGAACAGATTTTGCAGGCTCTATTAGCATTAGGCTTTGCCCATGCTTTTGAGGTTGCAGTGGGAGCAGAACGGGTTAGTGCAGAAACAAGAAGATTACATGACAGAGGTTTTAGCAGGCAACCAATGATATCATCAGCCTGCCCCGCAGTGGTGAGATTAATCACCATGCGTTTTCCAAATTTACTTGAGCATGTACTCCTTTTGCAAAGCCCTATGGAGGTAGCAGCAGAGTTAGCTAGAGCAGAAGCCATAGCCCTCGGTATTCCAGCTGAGGATATAGGTATTTTTTTTATTACTCCGTGTCCAGCGAAAATGACAAGTATAAAAACACCACTGGAAAAGGAGCAATCCGCTGTTACAGGTGCTATTTCTATGCGTGATATTCATATGCCGATGGTTAGCATTTTAGAAAAAAATAGAGACTTACACGGTCAAGACTTAGTCCATGCTGGCATCAAGGGAATCCAGTGGGCGAGACCAAGTGGGGAAGCAATTGGTGCTGGAATAGAACATTATTTAGCAGTGGATGGTATTGACAATGTGATAAACATTCTAGAAAAAATAGAGGATGAACAAATTCAAGGTGTGGATTTTATCGAAGCGCTTGCCTGTAGTGGTGGTTGTGTAGGCGGATCCCTTACTGTTGAGAATCTCTATGTTTCCTTAGCTCGTTTTAAGAAGCATTTACAGCGAGCAAAAAAACAAGTTGGTGATTTTGAGGTACCTACTGAGCTAAAAACATGGAAATTGGAATGGAGTAAAAGTCTAGAACCCAAGAGAATTTTAAGTTTATCTGAGGATTTAACAAAAGCTTTGGAAATGCAAGGGATGATTGATGAATTAGTTGCAGAATTACCCGGTATTGATTGTGGGGCTTGTGGTGCTCCAAGCTGCAGGGCTTTAGCTGAAGATGTAGTGCT
>JBAXCZ010000042.1:0-11875 GCA_037141195.1 Clostridia bacterium | reverse complement strand
TTGCCATAAGTCATTAACTTTAGCTCAATAGAGGAATTTTCTGGTCTTAAAGGTGGTTGAAGATAGAAAAACTCATTTATTTCAAAGCCTAAGCGCTGATAAAAAACAACTCTTCTTCTAGCTATCTCATTTAATGGTGGATCTACCTCTAACACAATAAACTTCTTTTCGGCAATCAATTGTTCTATTATATGCTTTCCTATTCCCTGCCCCCTAACTTCTGGTGCTACTGCCAGGTGTTCTAAATAGATAAAATTCTTGAAATCCCACAAACACATTACTGCCTGAAGTTTATCTTCTGCTCTATATTCAATTAAACGATAATATTTATTTGTTAAGAGTTTCTGCTGTTCTGCATTTGTTCTTAATTCTGTCTTGGGAAAAGCGTTTGCTAGTAATTCATAACAATCAGCGAAATTTTCCATGTTATTGTTCGTCTCGCTTGCTTCGCTTTTGAGCTTTCAGACTATTTCGTTCCCAAAAAACGCCACTAGCGTAACCTTGAATAAGGGAATTTTCTGCTACTAATTCTATTCTTTTTGCCGACCATGCACAATACTCCTGATTCATTTCAATTCCCAGATAATTTCTGCCTAGTTTTTTCGCCACAACTGCTGTTGTTCCTGAACCAAGAAAGGGATCTAGCACCATGTCTCCTGCATTTGAACTAGCTAAAATAAGTTTTGCCACAAGTTTCTCAGGTTTTTGAGTTGGATGAGGAGTATTTTCTGCCATAGACCAATATGGAATAGACAAATCATCCCAAAAATTAGAAGGATATGTCATCCGAAAATTTCCTTCGGCAGTTTCTTCCCAGTCCTTCGGCTTTCCAGCTAAACGATATGGTGCAAGCACTCTGCGTTTAATTTTTACAGCTTCCACGTTAAAAGTATATTCCTTAGCAACTGTAGCAAACCAAATGTCTTCCATACCATTTTTCCAATTTTTATTTGCACCTCGTCCTTTTTCTCTTTGCCATGTAATACGATTTTGTAAGCAAAAATGTTTTTTTAACACCGTTCCTATTACCATGCTTGAGCGCCAATCACAGCATACATAAATACTTGCAGTTTTTTTTAGTGTGTGCTTTATTGCTAAGAGCCAGTTTTCCGTGTAAGCATAATAAGCATCATCATCCATTTTCCGAAAACTATTCCCATGAAATTCTTTTTGCATATTATATGGTGGATCTGCAATTAAAATATCTACACTTGCTACAGGTAAATGCTGAGCTACTTTTTGCATATCACCATGAATGATTTGATTGCAAATATTTGCTTGTTCATTTAGCTTTTCTGCTGGCAAACATTTAGCATAATATGCCAGGAGCTCCTGCTCATTTAAGAGCAATGTTTTGTTGCGATCTGATCTGTTTGCCACTTGGTGATCTCCTCCCCATAGTATAGAAGCAGCAAGGGATAGTTTATGCTAACCATTGCTGCCCAAAAAATATTATTTCTATAATTTTTTATTTTACAACTAATTTGCTAACATCCAAGAGTTTTTGTGCCATTTTGGCTATATGCTGCAAAACACCAAGACGATTATTGCGCAAAGTTTCATCCTCTGCCATAACCATAACTTTCTCAAAAAAGGCTGCCAGTGGTTTTTCTAAAGGAATAAACAGTGTTAGAGCTAATATATAATTACTCTTTTCTAAGGCAATAGCAAAGTTTGCTTCTAAAGCGGTTACTTGGGACATTAGTGCTTTTTCCTCTGCTTCTACCGCAAGTTTTTGTTCAAAGTTATGGTCTATTTCTACATCCTTGGTTAAATTTCCGGCTCTAATACAAGCCCGCATTAAGCTTTCAAAGGCAGCTGTCTCTTGGCTAAATTCCACAAAAGCTGCTGCTTTTTTGTACAGTTCCAACATATCATCACATTCTACTGCTAAGAGTGCCTCAATTAAATCATAGCGGTAACCTGCATCTTGTAAAATACTAGCGATTCTTTGTTTTAAAAATTCAGTAAGTAAGGTTATTTTTTCAGAACTCACTATAAGTTTTTCTGCATAACCTGCTGTAGCTAGATTAAGCAATTCTTTAATAGATAAAGTCAGCTCATTTTCTAAAATCGTACGGCAAATACCAAGGGCTTGTCGCCTTAATGCATACGGATCTTGTGATCCGCTTGGAATCAGCCCTGTTAAGAAGCAGCCAGCAATTGTATCCATTTTATCAGCTATTGCTAAAATCATTCCAAACTTACTGGTTGCTACTGGACCTCCAGAATAGGTTGGTAAATAATGTTCCCTGATAGCAAGCGCAACTTCTGGAGCATAGCCCTCTGCAGTAGCATAATATGCACCCATAATTCCTTGCAATTCTGGAAATTCAAAAACCATATTTGTTACTAAATCTGCTTTCAGCAAATATGCTGCTGTTTCTAAGCCTGCTAGCTCATTTTGGCTGAATTTTTGACCTTCAGCTATTTTTAGTGCCAGCTTTGCTACACGCACTAGCTTTTCATAGGTAGTTCCCAGCTTTTCTTGAAAGACAACTTTTTTCAATTTTTCATTGCGTGCTAATAAAGGCTTTACTCTATCCTCATCATAAAAGAATTTCGCATCGCTAAGCCGAGCATTTAAGACCTTTTCATTGCCCTTAATTACGGTATCAAGGCTATAACTATTGCCGTTTCTCACTCCGATAAAATATGGCAATAATTTACCTGTTTGCTGGCAATAAATCGGGAAATATCTTTGCTGATCCTTCATTGGTGTAATAATAACTTCTTCCGGCAGAGCTAAATACTCTGAAGGAATCTTACCAAGAAAAGCTGTTGGGTATTCTAAAAGAAAATTCACTTCTGTTAAGAGCTCTTCATCATCTTTGATAAAGGCTTTGTTTTCAGCTAGTATCTGTTCTATTTGTGTTTCAATTAGCTTTTTCCTTTTTTTTACATCAGCTACTACATATACTTCCATAAGCTTATTTTCATACTCTGCAGCATTATCCAGCTCTATACTACCTGCTCCTAAAAACCGGTGTCCACGAGCAATTCTGCCTGATTGCACATTTGCAATGCTTAGTGGTACAATCTCAGAACCCCATAAGGCAACTAAAGAATGGATAGGTCTAACAAATTTGAAGCTTTCTGAACCCCAACGCATAGGTTTGGGAAAGTTTAGATTATTGACGATTTTTTCTAGAATAGTTGGTAAAACAAGCATTGTCGGTTGACCAATTTCTCTTTTCATGGCAAATACATAGGTACTATTTCCTACTTGCTTGGTAATTAAAGATGATAAAGCAATGATGCCTTGGCTTTTCATAAACCCTTGTAAAGCCTTAGTTGGTTCACCCTGCTCATTATATGCCACTTTGATTGCTGGACCTTTAACCTCTGTATTTTCTTCTTTTTGAGTTTCGGAAAGATTATCTACAATTATGGTCAGTCTACGAGGTGTACCTAAGCTTGTAATTGCGCCATGTTCTAGACGATACTCTAGCAAGAATTTTTCTGCAAGCTGTTCCATTTGACTTAATGAGCCTGACATAAACCTGGCAGGAATCTCTTCTGTTCCAATTTCAAACAACAATCTTTTCACCTTATTTATACCTCCTCATTACCAAATCTATGTAACATTGGAAAGCCTAATTCTTCTCTTTTTGCCACATAAGCAGTGGCAATCGTCTTTGCCATATTGCGAATACGCAAGATATATCCCATGCGCTCAGTTACACTGATTGCGCCTCTTGCATCTAAGAGGTTAAACAGATGACTACATTTCAAAACATAATCATAGGCCGGTTGCACTAGTAGCAATTCGCTTATCCTTAATGCTTCTTTTTCACACATTTCAAACATCTTAAATAACATTTCTGCATCGGAATGTTCAAAATTATATGCAGAATATTCCACTTCATTATTATGGTAAACATCACCATAGCTTACATCTGCCACCCAATTTAAATCGTAAACTGAATCAACATTTTGAATATATGCTGCTAAGCGTTCTAAACCATAGGTAATTTCCCCTAAAATTGGCTTGCAATCTATCCCACCACATTGTTGAAAATAGGTAAATTGAGTTACCTCCATACCGTCTAACCAAACCTCCCAACCAAGACCCCAAGCACCTAAGGTAGGAGATTCCCAATTATCCTCTACAAAGCGAATATCATGCTTTAATGGATCAATGCCAATAGCCCTTAAACTAGCTAAATATAACTCTTGGATGTTAGTAGGTGATGGCTTCAGTACAACTTGATATTGGAAATAGTGTTGCAAGCGGTTGGGGTTTTCACCGTAGCGCCCATCTGTTGGTCTGCGAGAGGGCTCTACATAAGCCGCATTCCAAGGCTCTGGCCCCAAGGCTTTTAAGAAGGTAGCTGGATTCATTGTTCCTGCTCCTTTTTCAATATCATAAGGTTGTAGTATGATGCATCCTTGTTGTGCCCAAAAATTGTTTAACGCTAAAATCATCTCTTGAAAGTTCATCTTATCCTCCATAAAAAAAGGCGGTGCAAAGAAGCTCACGCTCTTCGACACAGCCTCTTGCAATATTTTTCATCATTAATTATTTAAGATCTTCGACATTTGACCCAGTTTGTACTAAATCATCATATGCCACTGCAGCATAATCAACATCCTCAAAGTCAACTCCGAGATCTCTTTCTTCAACTGAATTATCATTTTTAATAATTACTAACTTCCATTTTGCGGCAACAGCAGTTGCTGTTCCTAAAAGACCAATAATAGTTAGTGGCAAGCTAAATAGCATACCTGCTATGCCAATCACACCAAAAGTCAGGGGTAATTCTGCAATTACTTCATCATTCCGCATTAACCTTACCTTAGTTGCATTTCCTTCTTTAATCACTTGCTTAATTTGTTCCATAATATTTTCTGCTTGTGGTCTTACTTTTTCTTTCCAATCAGCAGCTGTAGTTTTGCATTTTTCTTGTTTCTTTTCTTCATCAATTAAGGCCTGTACCAAATCTCCCTCAGTTGCTGCTAATGCTGCCTTAGCTTCTTCATAGGTAAATCCTAATCTTTCTCTTAAGACATCGAGTTTTTCTAATTCTGTCATTTTTATCCCTACCTTTCCATCATTTTTATTATTTTACTGCTTTGAATATTGCTTTCCAAAATATATTGAAAATAGATATTTACTTTTTCATTTAAGGCATTCCAAATACTTTCATCATGTTCTAACCTTAGAAAATCACTGCCAGTATTATTAGCTAAGCTCTGCCATAAATGGAGGAAGGTAGCTGGCAAAAACAGTAGATATTTTTGTTTTTGCTGGCAATCAACGCAAAGTAAAGCTCCATTTTCCATTACCAAATACATATCCTGCATTTTTTTACTGCCACATAAAGTGCAGCAATCCAATTGGGGAGCAAAGCCTAAAAGCTGTAATAGCTTACACTTAAACACTAAAAAGTAACGATAACTTTCTTTGGTCTTCTCATCCACTCTGTGAAGCAAGAGATCAAGCAGATCAAAGACTTGTGGTTCTGGAAGATTTTCAGGTAAAATTTTACTCAAAATTTCTACTAGCTCTATAGTACGAGTTAAAGCTAAAACATCCTGGTAAATATTCACAGGTGCGTAGATTATTTCACCCTGTTGTAGGTGAAAACCAAATCTATTCTGATAAAGTTGCAAGCTACTCTTGACTAAAGGTGAAACGAGATTGCGTCTTTTACTATTTATTTTGCGAATTCCTCTAGCAAGAATCCATAGCACTCCATATTCACGAGTAAAGACTAAAACTCTACGGTCCTGCTCACCACTAGCATATTGTTGAAGAGCAATACCCTCTATTATGACTGTTTTCATATCAATCTCCTAAAGAATATTATAGCACAACAAGTAAGTATTGTGTTTATTTTTCTATGAATCCAAGGTCTGTTAAATCATATTGTTTTTCGCGCCAATTTTTTCTTTCTTTGACCCAAAGTTGCAAGAAGACCTTATTACCTAACATTTTTTCCATATCCATACGAGCCTGTTCGCCAACTTTTTTGAGCATTTGTCCATTTTTCCCAATAACAATACCTTTTTGAGAATCTCGTTCCACATAAATAGTAGCATGAATTTCCATTACATCATTAGGCATCATTTCCATTTTTTCAGTATAGACTGCGATACTATGGGGAACTTCATCCTTGGTTAACAAGAGTACTTTTTCTCTCACCATCTCCGCTACAACTAATCGCTCTGGTTGATCTGTTACCATATCTTCTGGATAGTATTGTGGTCCTTCTGGCAATTCATCCACTAGGCACTTGAGTAAACTGTCAACACCTTCTCCAGTAAGAGCAGATATAGCTATAACTTTTTCGATGCCGGTAGCTTCTTGTAACATCATAATTTTTTCTTGTACTGCCTGTGGTTCCAATTGGTCGATTTTATTAAGTACAAGAATTTTGGGTCCCTTAACATTCTTTACTTCTTCCATTAAGAACTTATCACCTGTTCCAATAGCTACGCTAATATCAATTATATAAATTATATAATCCACATCTCGCACTGCAGCCCATGCCGCTCTAACCATTTGCTCACCTAAAAGGTGTTTAGGCTTGTGAATACCCGGTGTATCAAGAAATACTATTTGGTATTCATCTTTTGTCAGAATGCCATGTATTCGATTTCTAGTTGTTTGCGGTTTATCAGAAACTATTGCAACCTTACAACCAATAAGTTGATTCATTAATGTTGATTTTCCCGCATTTGGTCTCCCAATAATACTTACAAAGCCTGACTTAAATTTCTTGTTTTTTTCCATAATACCGTCCTTTTTTAGTTTAAGAGCATAAGGCAGCAATTGTTTTAATTGCAATAATTCCTTATCCTTTAGCTTTATAATATATTTACTATAGTACTTGATAAATCTACTTTAACCTTTGCAAAATTGCTGGTATAAATATTAGAATTCCGATTAAAATCGCACCCATTGCGGATAACCATACAGCTCCTGCTGCCACATCTTTTGCTACCTTCACCAATGGATTAAAATTATCTGAAGCCTGTATGTCTGTGGCACATTCAATTGCAGTATTCACCATCTCACAAACCATCACTACAATAACCGTCAGCACAATGATTGCCATATTTGTTAAGCTAAGTCTTAGATATGTAGCTAAGCATAAGGCTAAAATTCCAGCTATACCATGAATGCGCATGTTTCGTTGTGTGCGAAAAGCAAAAGCTATTCCTTTCAAGGCATTTGTAATACTTTGCTTTAAGGTTCTTTTGATCAATGGTTTTCCTCCTACCTGCTAATTTGCAATTGTTGTAAATACAACTCTTGTTTGGCTAGCATTATTGCTTCTTCATGGCTATTTAAGTGATCATACCCCAACAAATGAAGTAATCCATGAGTGAATAAGAAACATAGTTCCCGTTCTAAGGAATGATCGTATTCTGCTGCTTGGCTTATGGCTCTCTCCACAGAAATAATAATATCTCCGATCAGTTCTGGTCCTTCTGTTGGGGATATTAGCTGTTCGTCCCCTTCTCTTAAAGCAAATGAAAGTACATCTGTTGGACTATCCATGCCTCTATATTCTTTGTTTAAGAGTTGCATGCTCTGATTATCTACAAATGAAAGGGATATTTCTAGCTCATGAGTCTCCCCTTCTGAGTTAAGGATTATCTCAGCCAATTTTTCCAATTTTGGAAGACAATTTATTTCTTGATTTTGTTCATTAGCTACGATTAGCATCTTCCTTTTCCTTACTCCTTTCCAATTCCTTGATAACTAGCTCAGGATATTCAACTCTCGAATGATAGAGTCCTGCCATTACGCGTACAAAGGATTGAGCAATTACATCCAATTCATGGAAAGTAAGTTCAGATTCTTCTAATTGTCCATCGTCCAATTTTTCTTTAATAATTTTGCGAATAAAACCCTCCATCACTCCAGGAGCAGGACTATTTAAGGAACGCACCCCTGCTTCAACAGAGTCTGCTAGCATTAGAATAGCGGCTTCCTTTGTGTGGGGCTTTGGTCCCTCATATCGATAGTCATCCTCTTTCACGCCTTCTAAGGTATCTAAAGCCTTACTGTAAAAAAATCTAACAAGACTTGTGCCATGATGCTGCAAGATGAAATCTGTAATATCCTTAGGAAGCTTATATTCTTTTGCTAAGTCTAACCCGTCTTTAGCATGGGATAAAATAACTAACTTGCTTAAATTTGGCGTCAAATTTTCATGTGGATTATCCTGTTCATAAATTTGATTTTCAATAAAGAAAAATGGGCGTCTTAGCTTACCAATATCATGATAATATGCGCCAACTCGTACAAGTAATGAATTTGCATGAATAGAATGTGCCGCAGAAGATGCTAAATTTCCTACCATGATTGAGTGATGATATGTTCCTGGTGCTTCAAACATTAACCGCTTTAGCAGCGGTGTGTTAGGATTAGATAGCTCCAACAAACGAACATTTGTCGTAATCTTAAAGACTGATTCGAAAAATGGTAAAAAGCCAATAGTTAACACTGTAGACAATAATGCTCCTAATAATCCAAAGAATACTAACCAAAGCATATCACTGCCTGCTGTTCTCTGAATCAAACTCGTTGATATTATCACAAAGCTATTGGCAAGAAAAACATAGAGAGTTGATTTCATCAAATCACCGCGTTGGCTCAAGCTAGAGACACTCAGCACACCTACTAATCCACTAACAAAAATAAATATCGGTAGTTGTAAGGTGAAGTCCATAATGATACCTGCATATAGCGCCATTACAATATTTAGATAGATAGCTAAACGATTATCTAGCAATACTGATACCATCATTGGCACAAATGCCACGGGAATAATATAGCCGATGTTATCTGTCAAGGCATTTGCTGCAGAAAATTTATAAGTTATCACTATTAACAAGAGATAAATAAGCGTTAACAAGCCATATAAAATAATATGGTTTGGATTACTCATAAATGACCTGCGATAACGCCCAATATAAAAAATAGTTATGATAAAAATACCCACAGTGAATAATAAAAAACCATAAAAAACATTAGAGGAAGAATCATCCTGGGTCAAACCAAGAGTTTCCAATTTTTCTAAAGCTTCCGCAGTTATTATGTCACCTTCACCTATGATTTTTTCATTTTGCTTAATGGTTACACGTACTGGTACAACGGCGTCAGCAGCTTGTTCTTTACGCTCTGTAGTAAGCAAAACATCAAAAACTAAGGTCCCTCGCAACTGTAAATTCTGTACTAAATCTTTTAGCACGTATTTTTCATCATCTGTATAATCTAAAAGCTCAATTTCAGCTATGATACTATTACGAACATTTTCCAAAGCAATTTCCTGTACGCCAGTCTGCAAGGAAATTTTTAAAATTTCTTGCAATTTACTCTCAATTGCAACTAGTCTGTTCGAGGTAAACTCAGTTAATCTGACTAGCTTTGTGGTACTTGTGATTATTTGCAATTTGTTATTGTACTCTGATAAATCACGTTGTAATAGCTCAACTTTTTCGTCTTGACTTAGATTAGTTTGCGCATTAATATTTTTTACTATAGTAAAAAAACTACTTGTTTCTTGTTCAATTGCCGTTAATGCCTCCCTAGCAATCTTAAAGGATGGCTCAACTCCGTTTCTTGCCTCTTCTTTGGCAACCTCTGTCAAAATCGCACTTTCATACATAATGTTTTTATTAGCCTTGACAGTTATAGCACTAGGTTGGTTAATTTCCCATTGAATAGTTTTAGCAAAAAGGCTAAAACCCAGTATCAGCATAAACGCGGTAAAAATAGCTAAAATAATCAGTCCAATAGCTAGAGGTTTTTTTATTGAATTTTCAATTTTTCTAACCTTCTTCAAGCTTATTCCCCCAATGCTTTATGCATAATAATATTCCAGCTATAATTGTAATCTCTACTTTTATTTCTAAAAACTCATTGCGTACTGCCCTACTGCTACCAAATGTTAGACAGAGGTTTTCCACATCATATTTAGACCCTCGAATAGTTAATCCATCCACCTGTGGAGATAATGCCAAGAGAGAAAACTTATCACCATTTTGACCATATAAAGCTTTACGCTGGCTAATTATTGTAGCTTCATGCTCACTGGTAATAATTCTTATTTCACAATCTGCTTGTATATACTTTGCCAACAAAAAATAATTTGCCAATTCATGATCAAATTCTCCACCGTCTGCACCTGCAATTGTAATGCTACCTGCGCCACGCGCTAAAGCTTTTTCAATAGCTAGTTCTATATCTGTAAAATCTTTTTCCTTAGGTACTCTTAAACAATTAATACCCTGCTTTTGATATGCCTCTAATATTTCCAGTGAGAGAGAATCAAAATCTCCCACAATTAGATCTGGAATCACAGCTAATTCAAGTGCATGCTTTGCACCACCATCAGCACAGATGATTAAGTCCCAAATACCCTGTGCTAACTCCTTAGCCTTACCACTTGGCTTATCTCCTGCTGCAATGATTAAAGCGTTCATGATAGGAACACCCTTTCAAGTATAATCTAATTATACTATACTTTAATTCACTTAGGAAATTATGGCAATATAAAGTTGCAGGAAATAAAAAAACTGGCATATATTATTATATGCCAGGAATTCATCTGCTACGAATATCTTAAGTTGTCCACTTACGTTTACGTGCAGCTTCAGATTTTTTCTTTTTCTTTACACTAGGTTTTTCATAATGTTCTCTTTTTCTTACCTCGGACAGAACCCCCGCTTTTTGACAAGATCTTTTAAATCTACGGAGAGCAGCATCAAGAGATTCATTTTTTCCAACTTTTACTTCGCTCATTACAGTATCCCTCCCTCCACTGCCAACCAAAAGGTCGGTTTTGGGCTCTACTTAAATCATCATAAAACAACAACATTATTTTACTTTAACCACTGCCACTTGTCAATACAATGGTTGGGATTTAGCACAATTCGGTATTCATTATTTTTCCCGCTAGCAAATGGAAGTGTAAATGTTCTACACTTTGACCTCCATCATTTCCACAATTTGTTACTACTCTATAGCCATTTTCATTCAATCCTAGCTCTAAAGCCAGCTTACTCGTTACTTGCAGCATATGTCCAAGCTCTTCTTCACTGAGCTTATTTGCTTCTATCAAAGAAGAAATATGTTGTTTTGAGATTATCAGAATATGAATTGGTGCCATAGGGCTGATATCATGAAATGCCAGTACAGCTGCATCTTCATATGCTAGCTTAGCAGGAATTTCTCCCTTTACTATTTTGCAAAAAATACAATCTTCCATTAACATAATTCCCCCTTCAAATAATCAGCTTCTATACTATTTAATTGTACCATGAAATACTTACCTCGTAAATCAACTATACTTGCTACGACAACCTTCAAAAAGTTGCTTGTATGCCCAAACCACAGTCCTTGCTGTTCTTGTTCAAACAATACTTCTAATTTGCTATCTATAAAATTGCGGTAAAATTTAAGTTTCTGTTCCTCTGCTAAAGCAAGCATTTCCTTGCTCCTATGCTCTTTATCTTGATCAGATACCTGATCAATAAAAAGTGCCGCTTTTGTACCCTTGCGTTTAGAATAGGCAAACACATGCATGCTGCCAAATCCCATCTCTCTAGCAAAGTCAAGTGATTGCTGATGATCTTCAATTGTTTCCCCAGGAAAACCCACCATAATATCAGTTGAAACATTTAATAAAGGAAGCTTTTCTTGCAAGCTCTTGATTATATTTTTATATGTAGCTAAATCATATTTGCGTCGCATCAGTGCTAATATTCGATCCGATCCACTTTGTAAAGCAATGTGATAATTTGGCATAATCAGTGGATTTGTTATTAAGACATCAATTAACTCAGCTGAAAACTCATTAGGATCAAGTGAACTAAACCTTAAACGCTTTAACCCTTCAAGTTTAACAATTTCTTG
>JBAXCZ010000041.1:0-12247 GCA_037141195.1 Clostridia bacterium | reverse complement strand
AGCCAAAGCCTTTGGACTCTAAAGCCATGGCGAAGACATTTGTGCTTCTGATAGTTGAGACGATAGCTGGAACCATCAAAGGGATATATTTTTTTAATCTTGTAAGAATGCTCCCACTTTCTACATCTAACCCCCGAGATTTTTGGGCTTGCAGTATAGTATATCCTGTACCAACAATCATTGGTACCATACGGATGGCGGTAGAAAGAGCAAAAGCTCCTTTGTAGGGTAACCCTATTTTTAATAATCCTGCTGCTAGTTCTTCAATTTTTGTTGTGGAGATGAAAGCTAAGCTAGAGAGGACAATGACGATTAAACCTAGTCCTGCTGATAAACCTTTAGTTACACCCTCTAATGTTACAAACCAAAAGAGTTTGGTATTTCCTCTGATGACAAGCGTCCACATCAGGAAAGAGACAATGAAGATAGAAATATAGAGTATACGTGATTTATAGACATTAATTAGACATTTTCCAAAGGCACAGTAGAGTAAGGTACAGCATAGCAGCACTAGCTGATAGGCGGGAATGATAAACATCAGTGCCGTAGCCATGCAGTAAGCAACAACTAGCATTTTTGTTCTTGGGTCTAAAGTGTGTAGATATGAATCAACATCTAAATACATAAAGAGTTTCATATTAGTGGTCACTCCTTTCAGTGCACCTAGCTAGTTCTTCTACGGAGAGGATTGTTGCACCTAGCTGGTTGGACATATTTACAATGTGTGGTGTCCGCAATTGATGCTTGACGAGTTCTTCGTCTTGGGAGAAAACTTCTCTAGTTGTGCCATACATGACTACTTTTCCTTCGTCTACTACAGCTACTCGATGGGCATATTCCGCTACTACCCACATAGTGTGGGTGATAATGATGACGGTATGTCCATCTTCATTGAGGCGGCGCACGAGATTCATCATAGTTCTTTGCTCTGCATAGTCTAATCCGGTAGTTGGTTCATCAAGAATGATGATTCTTGGTTTGGCTGATAGCACTGAGGCAACCGCTACTCTTTGACGCTCTCCTTTGGAAAGGGTGAATGGATCAGCTGCTTCATAGCCATCTAGTTCCACAGCATGGAGCGCTTCTGCTACTCTTTCTTTGATTTCTGCTTCTGGTACTCCTCTTAATCTTGGGCTGAAAGAGACTTCATCAAAGACTGTTTCAGTAAAGATTTGATGGTCTGGGTTTTGAAAAACATAGCCAATTTCTTTACCAATTTGATAGATGGAATGTTTGGTGATATCCATCTCACATACGGTTACTTTGCCTTTTGTTGGTTGCAAAAGAGCGTTCATATGTTTAACTAGGGTAGTTTTACCCGAGCCGTTATGTCCTAGAACAGCAAGGAATTCTCCTTCGCGCACTTCTAAATCTACATCAGAGAGAGCATTGGTTCCGTTGGGATAAGTGTGGGCTAGGTCTTCTACTTTAATAAGTACTTTTCCGTAATGCTCTAATCTCTTTGCATCATTAGCTAAAAGCTCTGCATGCTTGCTCTTGGAGATGCTAAAGCCTTTTTCCTTAAAATAGCGCAAGCCCTCTTCTGGTGTTAATGGTAAGTCTGTTCTAGCAATGTCTATATAGTTTGAAAAGTATTTAGGTACTTGCAGAGGCATGATGCCACATTTATCAAATACTGCTATATCGGAAAGGATTTCTTTAGGCGAACCAATACGGAGGATTTTACCTTGATCCATTATCAGAACCCTATCTGCTTGTAAAGCTTCTTCAGTTTCGTGTTCGATAATGATTAAGGTAATTTTGCTTTCATGTCGTAGCTTTTCAGCAATAGTAAAGACACCTAGTTTGCCAATTGGGTCTAAATCTGTGGTTGGTTCGTCCATGCAGAGTATTTTTGGTCTGCCTGCTAGGATACTGCCAATGGCTAGTCTTTGTTTTTGTCCACCGGAGAGGGTGGATGGTTCTCTGCTTCCGAAGTCTTCTAGTCCAATGACTGTGAGCATTTCATCGATGATGGGATCCATTTCAGCTCTAGGTATTCCAAAATTTTCTGGGGAGAAGGCAATTTCTAGCCGTACATTAGTGGAGAAAAGTTGATTCTCGAAGTCTTGAAACACTAAGCCGATTTCTCTAGCCATTTTTGCTACGGGCAGGCTTTTGATGTCTACTCCATTGACTAGGATGGTTCCTTCGTATTTTCCGCGGATCATTTTTGGAATAATGCCGTTTAGGCAGTTAGCAAGGGTAGATTTTCCAGCCCCTGATGGTCCTAGAATCACTAGAAATTCTCCTACTTCTATGCTGAGACTAAATTCTTCTAAAGCTTTTCTATCTGTTTGATCTTTGTAGGTAAAGCTTAAGCTTTGGATTTCTATGCTAGTAGCCATTTACATACCCCTTTTTATTTCAATTTTAATATATTCTCTTTGAACGGTGCTAAAATAATCCCTTTTTCCGTAATAATACCGGTTATATTTGCAAAAGGCGTTACATCGAAAGCTGGATTATAAACTGCAATACCCTCTGCTGCAATCCTTGTATTCCCAATGTGAGTTACTTCCTCGCTGCTTCTTTCTTCTATTTCAATCTCATCTCCTGTAGCTATTGCAAAATCTATTGTTGAGGTGGGTGCCACAATATAAAACGGTACATGATAGACCTTAGCAACTACCGACAACATAAATGTACCTATTTTATTAGCTGTATCCCCATTACTGGCAATTCTGTCCGCACCTACTAAAATTACATCTATCTTTTTATCTCTGATTAAGGTGGCTGCTACACTATCTGGAATTAATTTTGCTGGAATTTTTTCTTGCACAAGCTCCCAAGCAGTTAACTTAGCCCCCTGCAACCTTGGCCTTGTTTCATCAGCATAAACAAAAATATGCTTTCCCGCATAGTGAGCTGCCCTGATTACACCAAGAGCAGTGCCATAACCCATAGCAGCTAGGGCTCCCGTATTGCAATGTGTTAAAATCGTTGCGTTTAGAGGTACAATAGCATTACCATGTTCTGCTATTTGCTTGTTTGTGCTTTTATCCTCTGTTGCAATAATATCCGCCTCTGCTAAAAGTATCTCAGCAATAGCAGGAATTGTAGCATCCTGATTTGCCTCCAGTAGGCTTTGCATTCTCTTTACCGCCCACATAAGATTGACAGCCGTAGGCCTAGAATTATAAATTACCTGGCAAGCAGAAACCATTTGCGCTAAAAAATCTTTTTTTTCTAAATGTTGGAACTGGTTTGCTGCCAAAACTATCCCATATGCTGCTGCAACTCCAATAGCTGGCGCTCCTCTGACAACCATTTCCTTAATAGCAAAATCCACACTAATATAATCGTCACACAAGAATATTTCATATGTCTCTGGAAGTTTTCTTTGATCAATCAGTGCTAGTCTTCCATCTACATATTCTACTGCTATAATTTCTTTCATCCACTTGCCTCCCGCTCTATTTTGTACAACTTCTGAGCTTTACATTTATCTTATTTGTTGTTTTGAGAATTAATAAGTCTCATTGCACAGCTCTGCACTTTTTCTAATACTTGTTGTACATTAATATTTTTGATTTCACGCTCTTCCATCACAATTTTCCCATTGATAATAACCGTTTCCACATCCGAAGCTTGAACAGAATATGCTAAAGAAGAAATTATATTGTATTTTGGATATAAATGCGGCTTTTTAAAATCAAGAATAATCAAATCAGCTTTTTTCCCTACTTCCAAGGTTCCTATTTCAGCTTCAAGTCCTAGTGCCTTGGCACCGTTTTTGGTAGCCATTGCTAAAGCGGTGATTGCCGGGATAGACAATGGATTGCCATTTGCCCCTTTATTAATTAAAGCAGCTAAATTTATTTCTTCAAACATATTTAAGTTATTGTTACTTGAAGAACCATCTGTGCCGAGAGCAACATTCACACCTTTTGCCAGAAGTTTTTCTACTGGTGCAAAACCATTGCCTAATTTCAGATTGCTACCTGGATTATTTACAATGCTCACTTGATGCTTTGCAAGAATTTCCATATCCTCATCCGACAAATGCACACCGTGGGCTGCAATGGTGGGTAACTCAAAAAGCCCTAACTGCTCAAGTTGAGCTACAGGTGAAACTCCATATTTTACGAAACTATCTTCCACCTCTTTCTTGCTTTCTGAAAGATGGATATGCATACCTACATGTAAGCTTTCTGCAACTCTAATCGTTTCCAATAAATATTCCGGACTACAAGTATAAGGAGCATGAGGCCCAAACATTACCGTAATTCTTCCATCAGCCTTTTTATGCCAATGCTCATAAAGTTTTTTGTTTTCCGAAAGTTTCCAATTATCGCTAGCATCCTGACCGGTAAGACCCCTAGCTAGTCTTGCTCTTATACCAGTTTCTGCCACTGCTTTTGCAGTTTCTTCCTCAAAAAAATACATATCATTAAAACAAGTAATTCCCGATTGTAACATTTCGATAATGCTGAGCATACTACCCCAGTAAACATCTTCAGAGGTTAATTTTTCTTCTATTGGCCAGATTTTTTCCGTTAACCACTCCCAAAGTGGCAACTCATCTGCATAGCTTCTGAATAAAGACATAGCAATATGGGTATGAGCATTGATTAGTCCAGGCATTACAACCTTATCCGTGCCATCTATTAGCTTATCAGCCTGGAAATCCTTTGGGACCTCGCCGATAAAGACAATTTTATCATCCTCAATGGCGATACTTTGTTGTTCTAGTAATTCATTTTTATCATTCATTGTGAGAATAGAAGTGTTTTCAATCAGGATCTTCACTAAGTCACCTCTTACACTTTTATTTTTTCCTATTTACCTTAAACTTAAAACATTCTGGGCTAAAATAATCCATGGAATAGATTATTGGTATGCCCATCGTATCATAATGAATTTGATTGAGGAGTAGAAAAAGTTCTTGGTTATTAACACCTAAGGTTTCTATCATTTCCGCTGTAGGAAAAGTGGGAATTATTTCTGCAACCGCATATTCAATATTAATGTTATATTGGTCACGTAAAAGATTAAACATCGAAATATTTTCCATGAAATTTGGAGTTTGTTGCCTTAAAAAATGCTTAGGAATTGTATCTACACAAAAAACTGCCACTTTTTCATCTGCTGTTTTAATACGAGTTATGGTAGTGACTATTTCATCCTGTTTTATTTTTAGTTTTTCCATCATTTGCTTAGTTGGTAAAGCATCTACTACCTTTAAGCACTTTCCGCCAGGTTTACTGCCAAAACTTTTGATTATTTCACTAATGCTTTCTAGCTTTTCTAAACCACTTTCAATTTTCATAGGTAACTTATTGATAAAAGTACCCTTACCTTGAATTTTATAAATATATTCCTCTTGCTCAAGCAAAACTAATGCCTCTCTAACTGTATGCCTACTCACACCCAACATCTCCATGAGTATTAGTTCTGAAGGCAATTGTTCGTCAGGCTGTAATTTTTCATGCTTAATATATTTAATTATTTCCTGTTTTGCTAACCTACTTAAGGAAACTGTATTTTTTTTTATTTTCATTATTCCTCATCGCTCCAGCGTTTGGGATTTGCAAATTCAAGTCGTCCGACATCTGATATCTGATGGGTTGATTTTATCATTTGCTCTCTCTGCTGTCAATAAGAATTTTCTGGAAGATTTACACTGTTTCTTCATAAAAAAGCTAACCACCAAAACCAAAAATCTGGCATGTTGATTAGCTTTTATGTTTTAGTATTCCAGCCATTCTTCTACGCCTAAGCTTATTCTTCCTCGCCCTAAATTCTACGATATTTTTTCAAAACCAAGATATTCAAAACAATGAATAATAAAGCATACCCCAGCATAATCAAAGCTGGAATCCAAACATCCACCAAGTTATATCCTCTTATCATAATATCTCGCAGTGCTTCTGCACCGTACGTCATGGGAAATATTTTAGATAATGATTTTACCCAGATGGGTGCTTCTCGCAAATCAAAAATTCCGCTAAAGAGGATTTGTGGCACAATAACCAACGGAATAAATTGAAATAATTGGAACTCATTTTTAGCAAATGCGGATAGCAATGTGCCTAAGGATAAAGAACCAGCAGCTAAAAGCAAATTAATCACCAGCACACTCCAAAAGCTACCAGCATTAGGTACTTGTAAGCCATACACCATAAATAATTGAATAATTAAAGTTTGCAGCGTCACAAATACGCCAAAACCAAAAAAATATCCCATTACGATTTCACTTCTCTTTAAGGGAGTGGCTAATATTCTATCTAAAGTACCGCTAATCCGTTCGCGCAAAAATGAAACTCCTGCAATTAAGAAAACAAAAAAGAAGATAAAAAAGCCCATTAAAAGTGGAGCCATTGCGTCAAAGTTGCTTAAAGTTTGTGAACCATAGAGATATTTTATTTCAGGTTGTAGTGATAGTTGTGAGCCAGCAGGAAATTGGCTGGATAGCATGAGATTAAAATACATATTTTCTGTCAATTCTTTACTAATTGTCGCCAGCACAAGTTTGGATAGTGTAGGATCAGCACCCTCTATGGTCATCACCAGCAAATTATTTTTGAAGATGATAAATGCGTCACTTTTGCCTTCCTGCAAAGCTATAATTGCTTCTGCTTCATTTTGCCTAAGTGTGATCTTAGCATCTTTTTTTAATGTTTCCGCAAAGTGAGTAGGTACACCTCCACCTACTAAATCAATATTGGGTTTTGCAGTTCCCGCTGTTAAAATTATACTGAGTAAAAAAAGTGCAAAAACTGGGGCAAGAAAGAGTAGTCCAATAGTTCTTTTATCCCCACCAATTTGCTTGATTAGCCTTTTGGCAACAGCAAATGTTTTCATAGTACTACCTCCTTGGGATTTGTTACATAATATAAGAAGGTATCCTCTAGGGTAACCTGCCCTGCTCTTTGTTTTAACTCAGTCGGTGTTCCCATAGCAATAATTTTCCCATCTCTAATTAGACCTAATCTATCACAGTGCTCCGCTTCATCCATGACGTGAGTTGTAATAATCACTGTTGCTCCCAAATCTCGTAGTCTGGCAAATTCCAACCAAAACTCTTTTCTCAGCAAGGGATCAGTACCTACAGTAGGTTCATCTAAGATCAGTAATTCTGGCTCGTGAATTAAAGCAATAGCTAAAGATAAGCGCCTTTTCATCCCTCCAGAGTAGTTATGAACTAGCTTTTTCCCCTCATTTTCCAAATGTACTAAGGTCAGAACCTCAACTGCTCTTTTCTTTGCTACTTTGCCCTTGAGATCATAAAGAGAAGCAAAAAACAACAAGTTATCTAGCCCGCTGAGATCATCATATAAGGCATCTGCCTGTGCCATATAGCCAATTCTTTTTACTACTTCTAAGGAAGGCATCTTGGTATTTAGGACTATTACTTCACCTTGATTAGGATTATTCATTCCCACGATATTTTTTACTAAAGTGGTTTTCCCTGAACCAGAAGGTCCTAATAAACCGACAATCTCACCTCGCCTTGTTTCGAAATTGATCTTATCAAGTACAAGTGTTTTCCCAAATTGCTGTTTTAAGCCCGTAACCTCTACAACTAACTCTTTAGTCATGATTAATCTCCTTTTTAGCATTTACTAATTTGATAATCTGAGTTATTGCTCTTTTTGCTTCTGGTAAATTAAAAAGTATCCAATCATGGAGCATAGCTTGATACTCATAATAATTAATATCAACTTTTTTGGCATGAGTAAGTTCAAAAAAACGCCTTGTGTCCGCTACTAAAATATCCCTGGTGCCAATAAAAATACTGATCTTACCTAACCCTTCAACTTGTCCGTTAATTGGGCTAAGTAAGTAATTGTCTATGTTGGTATTCCCTGCATAGGCACTGCCCGCCATTTGTAAATCTACTCTGCCTAAGATAGGATCAGTTGTTTCGAGCGGAACTATCATTGGATTTTTTAAGCTTATATCTAGCCAAGGTGAAAGCAAAATTATTTGGGATGGTTGCTCTATGCCCTCCTCTAGAAGCTTTTGTGCTAAAGCAAGAGCTAGACCTCCTCCTGCAGAGTCACCCATTAAAATAATATTTGCTCCTCCAACTTTGGCTACTAACCCTTGATAAATATTTAGGAGCATAGCAAATACTGCTTGATGTGTATTTGCAGGCGCCAAGGGATAATCCGGAGCTACGATTGTACATTTCAGCTTTTGCGTGAGTTTTAAGAGCAAGTTCCAATGCATTTTATTCATGCCAAAAATATACCCTCCTCCATGGAGGTAGAAGATATGCGTTTTGCGTGTCAGCTGCTTGGCTTGAAGGTTAAAGCAATTTTTTCCATTTACCTGACTACTAGAGACCAGCAATTTTTTTAGTAAATTTTTGGGAGGTTCTTTAACTTCCCAAGAATCAGGCTCTCCGCTCTGCAAAGCTTTTGCAAAAGAACCTTGCAATTTAGCATATTTCATCATCATTTCCAAAACCTTACTGGCTATACTTGCCATTTGCCACCTCTACTCTTTTCCACATTAAGTAATTGAATTTTACGCTAATAATTATCCCCATTATACATCATCTAGCAGTCTATAAGCTAGATGATAGTTAGTATGGAAATATAATTCCGAAGTTAGAAAAAGCTTACATTAGAAATTCTTACAATCATTTTTTCACTCTTAAAACTTATGGCATTTTAATTTAAGGCAAACAAAAGCAAGATTAGCACTTCAGCGCTAATCTTGCTCTAACAATCATTCCACTAAATTATCAGACTACTAAATCATCCTCTTCATCAATACCAAGATAGGCTTTTTTAACCATATCATTGTTTAGTAAGTTTTCAGATTTATCGGAGATTATAATCTCTCCAGTTTCTAAAACATATCCTCTATCAGCAATTGCTAAGGAAAGATAAACATTTTGTTCAACAATCAGCACAGGAATACCGGTTTTGTTAATTTCTTTAATGGTGTTAAAGATATTTTTGACTACTAGCGGAGCAATACCTAGTGAAGGTTCATCGAAAAGCATTACCTTCGGATTGGACATCATAGCTCTGCCAATAGCTAACATTTGCTGTTCTCCGCCGCTAAGTGTGCCACCCTTTTGAAATTTGCGTTCTTCCAAGATAGGAAAAAGATCAAAAACTTTACGAAAATCTTTTTTAATGCCGTCTTTATCCTTGCGGAGAAAAGCACCCATCTCTAAATTTTCTAAAGTAGTCATCCCTGCAAAGATCTTTCTGCCTTCTGGTACTAAAGCGATACCCTTTTTAGCAATCATATCTGAATTTAATCCACCAATTGATTCACCAAAAAGTTCTATGGTACCACCAGCAGGTTTAATTACTCCACAAATTGAATTTAAAGTAGAAGTTTTACCTGCACCATTATTTCCGATAATAGCAACAATTTCTCCTTCATTAAGCTCCAAGGAAATGCCCTTGACAGCCTTAATTGCTCCGTAAGAAACCTGCAAGTTTGTAATTTTGAGCATTCAAACACCTCCTCAATCTAAGTTAAGTATATCCTATTCATTTTTACCTAGGTATGCATCCACAACTAAAGGATTTTGTCGAACTTCATGAGGAGTTCCATCTGCGATTTTTTTCCCATGGTCCATAACAATAATCCGATCTGAAATTGACATCACAACTTTCATGTTGTGTTCAATGATAATTACAGTCTTCTTCAAATCAGTTTTTATCCATTTAATGAATTTCAAGAGGTCTTTGGATTCATTAATATTCATACCTGCTGCTGGCTCATCTAACAGCAAGATTTCCGGGTTACTAATTAATGCTCTCGCAATTTCCAAACGGCGTTGTTCGCCATAAGAAAGTGAGGAAGCGAGATAATCTTTTCTCCCAGCAAGCATGGTCATTTCCAAATACTTCATACTCTCTTCATCCATTGCTTTTTCAGTTTTTCTACTTAGCCAAGGGAAAAAAGCTTTTCCCATATTTGGATTCAATTTATCATGATAACCAATCATCACATTTTCATGCACGGTCATTGTTGGAAAAACCCTAATATTTTGAAAAGTTCTTGCAACTCCCAAACCATGAATCTGGTGTGGTTTCAAATTTCCCAATTCTTGGCCTCTATAGCTTATGTTGCCTGATGTCATAGTATATCCACCAGTAATCATATTAAAAAGCGTCGTTTTTCCAGCACCATTTGGACCTATGATACCGCAAATCATTCCCTCTTCAATATCTGCTGAAATTTGATCTACAGCTACAACTCCGCCAAAGCGCTTTGTAACATTATTTATCTTTAGAATTTCCATATATTACCCCCTACGCGTAATTAAGCTTGCTCTGTCCCATTATAGTAGTATTTATCGTATCTGCGTTCTATGCATAGCAAAATATTTTCATGCTACCGGTGGTTTTGGCTTACGAAAACCTGATAGATTAAGTCCGCCGCCACCCATTATTCCTTGAGGTCTGAAAATCATCATAGCCACCATGAGCACTCCAACGAACAGCATCCTCCACTCTACTAAAAACCGTAAAACTTCTGGTATCAATACTAATGTTAACGCCCCAACAACTGGACCTATTATCGTTCCTGCACCACCTAAAAATACCATTGCTAGCATCTGAGCTGAGTCTTGATATAAAAAGGTATCTGGACTAATAAAGGTAATATAGTGAGCATAGAAGCTACCAGCTAGACCAGCGTAAGCGCCACCAATTGCAAAAGCAATCAGCTTATACTTGGTAATATTAATCCCCATAAAAGCTGCTGCATCTTCATCATCTCTAATTGACTTAAATGCTCTACCTAAGAAGGTTTTGGGAATTCTTCTCGCTAAATAAAAAACGAAAATAAATAATATTAGAAGTGTATAGTAGTAAGGTATTCTTCCTGTAAATACAAATCCAAAAACGCTTGGACGAGGAATTCCAGGTAGACCCATTGGACCACGGGTAAAAGCATCCCAATTTATCAGGATTAATCTGAATATTTCTCCGAATCCTAGTGTAGCAATTGCTAGATAGTCTCCTTTTAAGCGCAGAGCTGGAAACCCAATTAACGTTCCAAATAATGCTGTAAAAATGACACTTAAGAGCATAGCTAAAGGAAAGCTAACGTTTAAGTACATCGTGGTCAGCGCGGATACATAAGCACCCATTCCAAAAAATGCTGCATGTCCTAGTGAGAATAAGCCGGTTAATCCTAATATTATTTCCAACCCTAGAGCTAGTACAGCAAAGATTCCAATCATAATCACAATATGCACTATATAGGAATCTGTAACGACAAGCGGAAAGATTAAGAGGATTGCCCAGATTATACCAGATAATATAAAGCTTTTCTTCATTTTCGACATCTTATCTATCATAATTTTCTCCTCCTAGGCCCGTTTATCATATATATTAGCCGAGAATAGGCCAGATGGTTTAACTAAAAGCACTAGAATTAGGACTGTAAACGTGATGGCTTCTCTCCAACTTGATGATACTATAACGATGCCAAAGTTTTCAACTACTCCTAGTACTAATCCGCCTATCATAGCTCCCGGTATACTTCCAATTCCACCAAGAATTGCTGCTGTAAAAGCTTTTAACCCAGCGGAATATCCCATAGTTGCATATATTGCATCATAGTACATCCCTACTAAAAATCCAGCAGCCCCGCCTAAAGCTGAGCCTACAAAAAATGTAATACTCACAACTTGATCAATATTAATACCCATTAAGCCTGCAGTTTCCTTATCCTCAGATACAGCTCTAATAGCTTTTCCATATTTTGATTTATTTACAAACCAGTTTAGGGCAAGCATTAAGAGGATAGCTGTAAGCAAAACATAAATTTGTAAAGTATTGATGATTGCCCCACCAAAGTTAATATTTTCAATCTTTAAAATTTTGGGAACTGCATAAGTCTCTGAACCAATTACTAGCCTAGCTAAGTTTGAAAGCACAATAGACATACCCAAAGCACTAGTTGTCACAACTAATCTTGGTGCCTTTCGTAATGGCTTATAAGCTATTCTTTCAACTAGCACCCCAAATATTCCACTAAAGACCATAGTAAGAATTAGAATGAGAAAAAAATTCATACCCTTAACGCGGGCTAACAACAAGCCAAAGAAGGCACCCCACATAAAGATTTCACCATGGGAAAAATTGATAAACTTCAAAATACCATAGACCATTGTATAGCCAAGCGCCACTAATGCATAAATGCTTCCTAGCATTAAACCATTAATTAGCTGTTGTAAAAGCATAGTCATTCCCCCGTAAATAAAATTTCATCAAGACAAAACGCTTAATTTATGATGTGCTTGACCTTATCAGCCAAG
>JBAXCZ010000040.1:0-14429 GCA_037141195.1 Clostridia bacterium | reverse complement strand
TTCATTTCAACCATGAAGGTGCTCTGTCCAGAAGAAAGGTCATCAGCTGCTCCAACTCTTGCAAATACCTTATCTACCACACCAGCTTCGTAACGGTCAGCTGGCACGTATGAGCCCATTTGCGCCATAATGGCCATTACTGCCACCATACGAATATAGGTTGATTTTCCAGCCATATTAGGACCCGTAACCAGTGCAAAATAAGGTTGTTCTGGTAAATGTAGTTGGCAGTCATTGGCAATAAAGCTACCGTTTGGCATGAGTTTTTCAATAACTGGATGCCGACCACCTACGATTAAAAGACTATTATCACTTCTAAAGCTAGGCAATGTATAATTATTTTGATAGGCTAACTCTGCAAAGGAGAGATAAATATCTAACTCTGCCAAAAGTGTAGCGTTTAGCTGTAGCAAATCACTGTTGGCTAATACCTGCTTAACAAGTTCAGCAAAGAGCTCTTTTTCTACTTCTAAAAGTTTTTCTTCAGAATTAAGAACTAATTCTTCTAGCTCTTTCAACTCTTCTGTACAAAAACGCTCACAATTAGCTAGTGTTTGCTTACGGATAAAATGTGGTGGAATATTTTTTAGGTTTGAATTGGTTATTTCAAAGTAATAACCAAAGATTTTATTATAACTCACCTTGAGATTTTTAATCCCACTTAAAGTTCGCTCTTTTTCCTCCAAGGCAGCTAACAGTTTTTTTCCCTCTGTTTTAGCGGTTTTTAGTTTATCAATTAGTGGGTGGAAACCCACTTTAAAAACATTTCCTTCCCGCAACGTCCCCAAAGCTTCCTGGTTAAGTGCTGAAGATAATAAATTCTGCAATTCTAATAATGGAACTAATGTCTCACTTATTTGTACTAAGTTAACACTTTCAGCATGGAATAAGACTTTTTTACAATTAGCAATAACACTTAAAGACTTACTCAGCATTATTAGCTCTTTAGGTCCAGCTGTTCCTAAAGCGCAGCGACTAACCAGCCGTTGCAAATCATACATGCTTTGCAACGCAGCTTTGATTTCTTCTCTCATTACATAAGTTTCTAGCATTTCTGTAACAGCAGCAAGCCGCTTTTCTATTTCTTCTCTTAGTGCTAAAGGCTGTTCTAGCCATTGACGAAGCTTTCGTCCTCCAGCTGCAGTAATTGTTTTATCCATCACCGCAAGTAAATTAGCTTTTTCATTGCTACCAAATAAATTCGCATTCAACTCTAGATTACGCCTAGTGCCTCGATCAATGGCAAGATATATTCCTGTGTCATAAATCTCAACATGATTTACATGAACAAGAGTTCTTTTTTGTGTCTGCAAGAGATAAGCTAAAGCTAGCTTTGCCGCTTCTTTTGCTGTACTATTGGTGAGGTTGAAAAGATTGTTATCTGTTAGCTCCCTTTGATAAAGTGCATTCTCCCTTAGCTCATCTTTTAGTTCCGCAGATAAAACAAAAGGCGTTAAGCTAGTATACGTTGCTAGGCTTGCTAATAACTCTTCAGACCAAAGCTCAGCACTTTGATAGACGCATTCTACTGCCTGTAAACGAGCGAGCTCATTTTGCAATTGTCTTTCTCCATTACTTATGGAGAACTCCGTCATAGAGAATTCTCCTGTAGATAAATCAACATATGCCAACCCATAGATTCCTGCATTAGTAGCAATTGCGCACAAAAAATTATTTTTTCCTGCTTCTAAAAAGCTTTCTTCAATAATTGTACCTGGAGTGACAATGCGTACTACTTCTCTTTTAACAATTCCCTTAACCATTTTAGGATCTTCTACTTGTTCGCAAATAGCCACATGATATCCCTTAGCTAATAGTTTGCCTAAATAAACATTAACAGCATGGTAAGGAATACCGCACATAGGGACTTTTTTCCCTTTGCCAGAATCTCTTGCAGTTAAGGTTATTTCCAACTCTCTTGAAGCAAGCTCAGCATCCTCCATGAACATCTCATAAAAATCTCCCAAACGATAAAAAAGAATTTCTTTGGGATACTTGTTTTTTATTTTTGTGTATTGCTCTAGCATGGGTGTCATAGTATTTACTTTACTCGCCTCCTTTCATTTCATTAAATATATACTACATTTATGCTTTACCCTCTATTTGTAAGGTGCCATAAATTGTCCAGGTTTGGATATTCTCTAATCTCACTGGCACAATTTTACCTATTAGGGTTTTACTTCCTGGAAAAATAACCAATTTATTTTGTTCAGTACGCCCCATAAGCATCTCTTTATCTGTTTTGCTATAACCCTCAACAAGGACCTGAGCTATTTTATCTTGTTGCATTTTATTTACTTCCAAGCTAATCCTATTTTGCAACTCTAATAGTCGGTCAAAACGCTCCTTTTTTACCTTTTCCGGGATAAAACTCTCTGTCATTTTTGCAGCTGTTGTCCCAGGACGAGGAGAATAAAGATATGTAAAGGCCATATCAAAACGCACCTGTTCTAAAACTTCATAAGTATCTAGAAAATCTTCTTCAGTTTCTCCTGGAAAGCCAATAATAATATCGGTTGTTATGGATGCAGTTGGAAAATCTCTTTTAATTTTAGCAATTAATGCTAGATAACTCTCTTTTGTGTATCCTCTGTTCATACGCCGTAAAACATCAGTACTACCTGCTTGTACAGGCATATGAAAATGTGGCATCACTTTTGGCAAGCTCTTGAGAGTCAGTAAGAGCTTATCATTGCAGTCCCGAGGATGAGATGTCATATAACGGATGCGGGGAATATTTGTTCTTTCGCTAATTTCCTGTAATAAATCCGCAAAATCATAGTTCCTATCCTGAAAATCCTTGCCATAGGAATTAACATTTTGTCCTAGCAGCATTATTTCTTGATAACCAGCTTGCTCTAATTCCTCTATCTCCATTAAGATATCATGAGGCTTACGGCTTAATTCTCTGCCTCTTACATGAGGCACTATACAATAGGTACAAAAATTATTGCACCCGTAGATAATATTTACATAAGCCTTGATATTGCTATTTCTTGTAACAGGCACCTGTGAATCATCATATGCGCGTTGGTCAACAATTTCCACAACTGTTTTATGACTTCGCTGCGCTTCCTCTAAAAGATTGCCTAACTCTGGCAAATTATGGGTGCCAAAGATTAAATCCACCTCAGGCATATGACTTTTTATCTGAGCTGCAAAATCTTTTTGTTGGGTAAGACAACCACCCACGCAAAGCTGGAGTGAGGGATTATAATCTTTAATTTTTCGTAAAACACCTATTCTTGCTAAGGCCTTTTGTTCCGCCTTTTCCCTGACACAACAGGTATATAAGAGAATGACATCTGCTTTTTCTGGTTCATCAGTCCTTAGATAACCTTTTTCCTCTATTATACCAGCCGCAATTTCTGCGTCGTGTTCATTCATTTGGCAGCCCCAAATTTCCATAAAATATCTCAATTTTCATCGTCCTTTTTTTTGCACATTTGTGCTTATTGTACCTTACTTTACATGGACCGTAAAGTCATTCTTCACATAGTCTAGCATACCCTCTGCTTGCATCTTGCCTAACTCCCGAGAAAGTGCACTGCGGTCTACACATAGATAATCTGCTAATTCAGTACGACCAAAAGGAATGGTAAAACTGTTGCTATGAAAATTCTCCCTACATTCAGTAAGATATCCAAGCAATTTTTCACGGATAGAATGCTTAGATAAAATTGTATTTTTTGTATTCAAAAAGATATTTTTGCGAGCTAAAACAGAAATCATATTTTCAATAATTTTTGTATGATATGCACAACTATTGGGACAAGATGAAATAATATGCTGATAGTTTAGCCATAAAACTCTTGTATCTTTGATGGCTACAACGCTAACTGGACTCACTTCAATCCCCGCACAAACAAATGTCTCAGCAAATAAATCCCCCTGGGTTAACTCTGCCAAAATATTTTTTCTACCCAACATATCTTCCTTGATTATTTGTACACTGCCTGAGAGTAGAACTCCAATCATGCTTGTTTTATCCCCAGCTAAAAGTACTATTTCATTTTTTAAGTAGGCTTTTTCTCTAGCTTGCAAACAAGTGAGTAACATACTTATTTCCAGTGACTTAATACCTAAAAAAAGCGAACAAGCTTTAAGCACTATGCTGTTATCTGCCATTTTTTTCAACTCCCTGTTGCAATTGCAACATCTTATTAAATTTAGCATAGTATACATTGCTTGGAAATGCAAGTAGGAGAAGTTTTTATTATTTAGTAGAAAATTAAAATGCAGTGAACATCCACTAGGCATGTTCACTGCATTTTGTAGCCTTTATCTTCCAGTTGCTTTTTTTAATGGTTTCCAAATTAGCAGGGCAAGAGCAAAATCAATGATGCTATGAATCACTGTACCAATACCCACTAAGAGTATTATGCCTCGCAAAAATCCACTGTCATAAAAAGCTGGGCTTAACATAGAACTAAAATAAAAAGGAAGCACAACTAACATTTCCATCATACCATGTAAAAGACCAATTAAGAGTGCGAAAACAGCGGTACTTCCAGGTCTTGTTAGTACAGATGGATGTTTTTGTAGATACCAAGCACCGATCAAGGCAAAAACAACTTGACTTAGAGCTCTGCATACCACCACAATTGGAAATCCCCCTAAGAAAAAACCTAAGCTTGTTCCAAGCGCCACAGTCACTGCAATGCTAGGCGATAAAAACATAGCGATAAAAATTGCTACATGACTTGCCAAAGTAAAGGATGCTGGTTCCAGTACAATTTTTATTGGTGAAAACATAGGAATAATGATTCCTATGGTGCAAAGCAAGGCTGCAATAGTCATGTTTTGCACTTTTTTACTAATTTCCAAAAGTTTTCAACCCTTCCAACTTATATCTGTATTTGCTTCAAGAATGAACTAAATGTTTCTTGCTAATACCCCTTTTGTTTTCCAACTTCCTCGTACATAGGCATAGAGTGCAACTAGCATACCTGCACCCCAACTAATTCCTTCTGACCACCAAACTCCCGTTCTACCAATATTATAGGTTAAGAGATAAGCTAGCCCAATATGTACAAACATTGCTGTAAGTGCGGATATTGTTACCATCCGCATATCTCCTGCCCCACGCAAAAAGCCTTCAAGCACTAGCTGAAAGCTGATTAGCACAAAAAACAAGCCAATTATGGAAGCGTACTCAACTCCAATTTGAATGGCTGCTGCACTTTTGCTAGAGTCAAGAAAAATACCAATAAAATCTTTTCCCTTGGTAAAAATTGTCAGCATCACTAGGATTGCCGCTAGTGCTCCCATCAAGACACCACCAAAAAAGCCCTTCGTCACTCTATCAAGTTTGCCTGCTCCAATATTTTGAGCTGTAAATGTTGCCACTGCATTACTTATTGCAAACATCGGCATAAATCCTAAATTAGTTATTTTATTCGCTGCAGTATAGCCAGCTATTACTGTGCTTCCGTAGGTATTAATGATTCGTTGCACAAACACTACCTCTAATGAAAAAATCATTTGTTGAATACTTGCTGGCACTCCATAATGAATTATTTGACCAAGCTGTTTCCATGAAAACACTAATTCTTCAGAGCTAAACCTCAGCATAGGTACATACTTCCAACTATAAACAAAACAAAGAAGTGCAGCAAAAGCTTGAGCAATAACTGTTGCCCAAGCTACTCCTGCTACTCCTAGCTTAAAATATACCACAAAAATATAATCAAGCAAAATATTAACAATTGTAGAAAAGATTAAAAAATACAATGGAGTACGGGAGTCACCTAGAGCCTGAAAAATCGAAGCAAAGGTGTTATAGAGAAAAATAAAAATTAGCCCGAAAAAGTAGATTCGCAAATATGTCCCTGCCATTGCTGCAATGTTAGGTGGAGTTTTGACTATTTTCAGCAAAAAATCAGTTAGAAAATAACCACCAATACTCATAATAATCGCAATAAAGGATAAAAATACCAAAGATGTAAAAATAACCTGTTTAGTTTCCTTAATCTTGCCAGCTCCATAATACTGAGAAATAATAATAGAGCAACCCATAGTAAAGCCAATGATGATGGATACCAACATATAAATCATAGGGAAGGTACTGCCAACTGCTGCCAAGGCATCTTCACCTATAAATAGACCTACAATTAAGGTGTCAACTATACTATATAGCTGCTGTAAAATGTTGCCAAAAAAAATCGGCAAGGCAAAGAGGGAGATAGTTCGAAAAATATTTCCTTTAGTTAAATCTTTAACCAAACCTACTCCTCCTTTATTACTCTGTAATAGCTTATTTTGTTTGAGGCTTCTTCACCATGCTGAGTAAAATCATACTAATAACCGCTGCAGCTGAAGCAATGAGGAAAGCTGGTAAAATAAGTGTAATATCTTGTGCTGCTAAATTTTTGAAATATCCTGCAATATAGGAAGCAATTATGGCTCCTAAGCCAAATCCTAGTAACACTAGTCCATAGTTTGTTGCCACATTTTTATTGCCAAAAAGTTCTGCTGTTAAAACAGGGAAATTGCTCAAAAGGCCACCATAGCAGAAGCTAATTAGGGCAATCAATAAAAAGATAAAATACCCATTAGCAATATTAATCATCGGCGCTAAAATTGCAGTTCCGAGTAGTACGCCTAAAAGTGTTCTTTTTGGTCCAAATTTATCTGCAAGAGCACCGCAGGATAAGCGACCAGCTGCATTGAAAATAGAAATTATCAAAACTCCAATGCTTGCTACCTCTTTCATGCCTTTGGCCACAGCAATTGGTTTGGCAAAACCAATCATCATCAGTCCTGCCATACAACCAAAAAAGAAAGTGAAAAACAACAAATAAAACTGGGGTGTTTTCAACATTTCCGTGAGGGTAAAATCTTTACCTGCAATATTTTTCGGCTTGTTATCTTTTGGCTGACTACTTCCTAGTTGTAAATCTGCAGGAGGATCTTGAATGAATAATCCACCAGTGGTACAAATTACTAGAAAAATACCGCTTAGCACTCTTAAGGTCATTAATTCTCCCACTGCTACTCCACCAAACAATCCAATTAAGGTTTCTGCAAGAGGGGTGAATACTACTCCACCTAAGCCTAGAGATGCCACGATAATTCCTGTTACCAAACCTTTTTTATCAGGGTACCATTTCTGAGCACAAGCAATTGTAGTTGAATAGGTCATGCCAGCACCAAATCCACCTAAAAGTCCGTAAGTTAACCAAAGTACCCAAGGTGCTTGAGGTGTAGCCAGCGACGCCCCGAAAAAGCCAGCTGCTAAAATAAATCCGCCAGCCAAAACTGTGATCCGCGGGCTATATTTTTTCGCTAATTTACCACCAAAGGTACTTCCAAATCCTAACATTGCTAGTAATGCCGAAAAAGTAATTCCTGCTGTAGCATTATTTCCACCGAAAAGGCTTTTTGCAATTCCCGTTTGAAATACACTCCAAATATATGCCGTACCCAAACAAAGCTGGATAGCTACTGCTGCAATAACTGGAATGAAACGGTTTTTCTTGGTAATCTTCATCATAATTCCCCCATTTTTTTAAGTTTTAATATGCTAGATTTTTCCAAGCCCTAGTTTTTAAGCCCCAAGTTCCAGCTCTTTTAGCTAGTTCATCAGCTTGTAACCTACAACGCTTAGCCATAGCCAATTCATCAACTAAGAGCACCTTGCTATTTTCCATAATGATATTTCCATCAATTATTACTGTTTCTACATTTTGCATACTAGAAGAATATACTAGGGTAGAAACAGGATGATGCATAGGAATGGCCTTAAAATTTAATTCGGGATTGAAAATGAAGAGATCTGCCTTCTTCCCAACCTCAAGGGAGCCAACTTCCTTTTCCAAACCAACAGCTCTTGCTCCTTCAATAGTAGCCATTTCCAGTACCTTCTCAGCCGTCATAATTGTTGGGTCCTTATGGTGTACCTTTTGCAAAAGCGCAGCTAGCTTTAAGATTTCAATCATATCATTAGAGTTATTGCTCCCTGCTCCATCTGTCGCCAAGCTTACATCTACTCCAGCCATATTCAATTTAGGAATAGGAGCCACACCGCTAGAAAGATACATATTGCTTGCAGGATTATGGGATATTTTCGTATCAAAGACTTTGCACATTCGAATATCTCGGTCTGTGAGATAAACACAATGTACCATTAGAGTTCTTGGTCCCATTAAACCATAGCTCTCTAGCACATCAATATCAGGCATTCCATGTAATAGTTCTGATGCTTGTCTGTCAAAAGGAGTTTCTGAAATATGCACCGTAAGATTGATGTCTAACTCATCATAAAGGCGTTTGGTCATTTCCCAAGATGCAGCAGAATTTGACCAAACTGCCGCTGGAGCTAGACAAACCTGCAAGCGGCCATTTTCTGTATTATGGTATTTTTGAACTAAATGGCGCACATCTGCTTCAATTTTCTCAGGAGTTTGCATAATTGCCTTTTGTACACCATGGCATTCTCCAGTATCCATATAGCCTCGTCCAAAAATGCCACGAATTTTCAAATCCTTAAAACACTGAAGTATTGCCTCATCCAAACCATCCATTGGGTGTGGATACATATAATCAAGCTGTGTAGTCACGCCACTGTGAATTCCTTCTAAACAGCCAATCATCGCTCCAGTATAACAATCCTCTGGAGTTAAATGCGCAGCGCTAGGAAAAGTCATGTCCGCCAGCCAATCCTTCAAGACCTTATCGTCCCCCATGCCTTTCAGATTAGTTTGAAAAAGATGATTATGGGTATTAATTAAGCCTGGAAAAATAGCCTTACCCTCAGCTGAGATAGACTTTTTACAAGCTGGATAACGTGCTTCTAAAAGCTTGCTATCCCCTATGTCTAAAATTCGTCCTTGATCTATCGCAATAGCTGCATGATAAAGAATTTCTCTTCCTGCATTCACTGTCACAATAGTAGTATCTTTAATCAATAAATCAATCATTAATCCTACCTCCTAAAATAATTTGGCCCTGGACAGCGAATGTTGAGGAGCAAAATGAACTCCTACAGAACCACTACTGGATATTATATAACAAGTCTTGATTGTAGACAATAAAAAAGAGACGAACAATGTCCGTCTCTAGGCTTGAAACTCTAGTAGCTTTTTTTCTTCATTGTAAGATACTTCAATAGTTTTTCCTGCTTGTAAGTCTTCTGCTAATAAATAGTCTACTAAAGGATCTTCGATTTTTTCTACAATTGCGCGTTTTAGCGGTCTTGCTCCAAAATTCTCATCAAAGCCAAGCTCAGCCAAATACTCTTTTGCTGCATCAGAAAGGTGAACACTTAAGTTTTTCTCTTGTAAGCGTTTATTTACATCATTGATAAAAAGCTCGACAATCTGTAAAATTTCATCCTTTGTCAACCAATGGAAAACTATTGTTCCATCTAAACGGTTCACAAATTCTGGTCTAAAAGCTTTTTTTACAGCCTCCAACATATTTTCCTGCATTCTTGCATAATTTTCTTTATCCTCGTTCTTAGCTATGCCAAAGCCCATGGAGCTATGCTTTTTAGCTTCCTTAGCACCAAGATTAGAAGTCATAATAATCAGTGCATTACGAAAATCAACAGTTCTTCCTTTAGCATCTGTAAGCCGTCCATCATCCAAAACCTGCAAAAGTAAATTAAATACATCCGGATGCGCCTTTTCAATTTCATCAAAAAGAATTACCGTATGAGGATTTTTACGCACAGCCTCAGTTAATTGACCTGCTTCTTCATAACCTACATAACCTGGTGGAGCGCCAATCAAACGAGATACCGCAAATTTTTCCATATATTCAGACATATCGAAACGCACCAAATCTTTTTCATCAGAAAAGAATATTTCTGCTAAAGCCTTAGCAAGTTCTGTTTTCCCAACACCAGTTGGACCTAAGAAAATAAATGAGCCTACCGGCCTTTTAGCATCCTTCAGTCCTGAACGCGCTCTTCGTAAAGCTTTACTTACAGCAATAATAGCTTCATCTTGACCAATTACCCTTTTATGCAACTCTTCTTCTAACCTTCTAAGTTTAGCAGTTTCGTCAATGGTTAGCCTAGTAACCGGTACTTTACTCCATTCAGAAACAATTTCAGCCACAACATCGGCGGTAAGCTTGCGTTCCACCTTGCCAACCTCTTTAACCCAAGCCTCATTCATGGTCAGGAGTTCCTGTTTTAGTTTGCGCTCTTGGTCTCTAAGCTTGGCTGCTACTTCAAATTTTTGTTCATCGATAGCAGCATCTTTTTCTGCCGCAAAAATTGTTAATTCGTTTTCCAACTTGCTAATAGACATTGGCTTAATAGCTCCACGCAAGCGGACTCTTGCAGCTCCTTCATCAATAACATCAATAGCCTTATCTGGTTGATAACGATCAGCAATAAAACGATTTGTTAAGCGTACAGCCTGATAAATCGCCTCATCAGTGATTTCAACTCCGTGATGTTTTTCATAATTTTCCCGCAAGGTATGTAAAATTGCAATAGTTTTTTCTTCATCAGGTTCATCAACTACCACAGGCTGAAAGCGGCGCTCCAAAGCACTATCCTTTTCAAAATACTTAATATATTCCTTGCGGGTAGTCGCTCCAATACACTGCAAGTCACCTCTTGCCAAAATTGGCTTAAGAATATTAGCCGCATCTACAGAGCCTTCCGAACTACCTGCCCCAATAATTGTATGGATTTCATCAATAAAGAGGAGCACGTCCTTATCCTCTTGTGCATCCTCCAAAGTATTTTTTAATCTTTCTTCAAATTCTCCTCTATACTTAGCTCCTGCTAGCATACCTGGCAAATCCAGTACCATAATACGTTTTTGCAAAAGATTTTCTGGTACTCTACCCTTTTCGATAGCCTGAGCCAGACCTTCCACCACAGCTGTTTTTCCAACCCCTGGTTCACCTATCAACAAGGGATTATTTTTTGTTCGTCTCGAAAGCACTTGAATCATCCGAGTTATTTCTTTTTCTCTGCCAATTACAGGGTCTAGTTCACCCAAGAGAGCTCTTTCCGTTAAATCTGTGCTATATTTTGCTAAAGTCTCATCAATCTCTTCCTGTTCATAATCCAGGAGCTGTAACTTAGTAAAGCTAAAGCCTTCAGGTAGAGAAGTCTTAAGTTCCTGATCAAGCTGCAGATTAATTTGTTCAGGTTTCACAGCTAGCTTTTCCAAACCTTGCATGGCCTTACCCTTGCCCTCTAAGGCAATAGCAGCCAAAAGATGTTCACTGCCTACATAACGACTACCAAGCTGTAAGGAGATGCCTTCTGTAATTCCAATAACACTGCGCACACGATTGGTAGGACTAGGTTGCACAATTTCATGCATATTGGTGGCAATTACTACTTTTAATTGTTTTTTGAAGCTTTCATAACTAACCCCAAGCTCTCTTAACAAACGCTCGGCAACTGAGTCTTTCACCCTTAAAATGGCAAGCAAAAGATGCTCAGTCCCAATAAAATGAGCATGAGCAAGATATGCTTCTCGGCGTGCATATTCTAAAATTATTTTTAAGTTTTTGCTATAATTATCAAACATTATCATCACCTCAACAATATTCCTTAGTAGCTTGTTGTTCCAAGGAAGTTCTGATTAAATCTGCCCGCAACCTCTTAAAATATAAAGCATCTTTATTTTCACCTTTAGTGGAAGCAAGCTCCAAAGCAGCATCACTAATATTGAGCATGAGCTTAGCATTCAGTGCTAGGCTAAGATAACCATTCATTTTCAAATCACTGGCTAATCTTAAATCAACCAACATCTTAAGAGCATCCTCATAAGCCAAAAGCTTGGCATATTGCAACACACCAAAAGCCTTTGCTGCCTTATCTGCTATTATTTCCGACTTTTCTTGCCAAAGCTTTCTGCGTGCCAAGCGTTCCGACTCAGCAATTTTTTCCACTGCTAGCTGAAGTTTCGTTAAAATTTCTTCCTCCGTATAACCCAATGCCCCATTATTGGCTATTTGATAAAAACTCATACCCTGTTGTTCAGGTTGCACAAAAAGCTTACGCAACATGAGATCCTCCATATAGAGATCTCCCTCAATAGCTTCTAATTTTCCTGCTAAAGTAAGTGCAGGTAAAAACATAAAGACCGAAGCTCTGAGTCCTGTGCCTAAATTTGTCGGGCAAGATGCTAAGTAGCCAAATTGTTCGTGAAAGGCATAAGGCATTTCCTGCTCAATAGCATCATCTATGGTGCTCGCCTGCTGCCAAAGCTTTTTTAATTCTAAGCCTGTTCCATAGGTTTGAATGACCAGATGTTCAATCTCCCCCACCATAATGCTTATATTTTCCTCTGGAGTGAGTATAAGTGCTGCAGGTTTTTCTACAGCAGGAAAAAATTCCGAAACTAACTGTTTTTCCAGCAAAAAATTACGGCAAGCACTACCTATTTCTACCCAGTCATAAAAAACAAGTTCACTGATTCCCTCAAATTTTCTATTAGTAAAACAGTTTTTCAACTTCATTTGTAATTCTTTTGCTGCCTTTGGAGCAATTTTCACCATGTAATCAAAGCCTTGTAGATTGCGTGACAACCTAATTTTACTGGCAATAATAATATCCTCTGTAGTTGGCCTAAACCAATTACTAAGATTTAATAAATTTCTTGGCATAATTCACCTATCCTATGACTGCTTCCTTAGCCCTTAACAGGTCTCTAATTTCAGCCGCCTTTTCATATTCCTCTTGCTCTACATATTGTCTCATTTCCTCTTGCAGGCTAAAAATCTCCCGCTTTTCTAACAAGCCTTCTTCCTGCACAAGCGGAATTTTACCAGTATGGCGGTATTCCATACTACCTTGGCTTAAAAGCAATGGAATACTCTCTTCCCAAGTATCTACACATGTTGGACAGCCAAAAAATCCTCCGCCCATAACATCTTTCAGGCTGGTACCACAATTTGGGCAGCGGCTTTCTTCCAAAGCTGCTAATTGCTTCGTTTGTGGCTCTTCCTTGCCTTTGGCTTGCGCCTGCCCTGAAACCAACATTTGCATAAAACCTCGGAGCATTTGCTCAGCACTCACGGGATCCACAACATCCTTTTGTTGTTCTGGCACTGCTCCCATTACACCTAAAGCCTTCATCTGTTGCTGATAATCCTTGGCAAAACAGTCCTCACAGATGTTAATCTGCGTAGTGCGTCCATTTTCAACCATAACCATTTGTATTTTTGCGTCCCTTTTTCCACATTTTTGACATAACATAAACAACACCTCCTACTGACTTAGCAGTTCTGAAACTCTTCTCGCAATAGTGTTAATAGTACACTTTTTAGGAGCAAAGCTCTTACCTCATCTTGCACTGCTACTGCTCCGGCAAGCACATTATGATGCACCATGTTTTTTACCAATAATCCCTCGCGTCCTGTTAAGAACTCTTCCTCAACTAGGCGCTCTAGCAAACCAGTAGCAACACGAAGTGAAACACTGCGATTACCGCATTCTTCTATTAATTGTCGTAAAAAACCGCCTTCATCATCATTGGTCAGTTTTTCGATACGCAAATATCCACCACCACCACGCCTGCTTTGTACAAGAAAGCCTCTCTCCGGAGAAAATCTTGTCTTCAAAACATAATTAATTTGGGATGGCACACAGGCGAACCGATAAGACAGATGGCTTCTTTTGATTTCTACCCAATTATTATCATTAAACTCAATTGCGTTAATAATATAACTTTCGATTTCATCGGCAATTGTTGCCATACTTATCACCTGTTACTCTATTTTATTTGACCTATACTGACCATGACTACATGATAGCAGAATTCAGAGAATTGTCAAGAGCAGGTATCCTTGAATTTTCGAGTTGCTCGCATAGCGTACGAAAACCCCAATGTAACTGTTTACTTGACATTTCAGTAAAAAATGCTATTGTAAAGTGCAAGCGGTAGACATCTTTGCATATATCGATATGCTTAATACTTAAATGTTATGTACAAATACAAGGGTTGCACACTTAGTTTAAGCATTGTAAAAAAGGGGAGATTTTAATGGAGCGATTAACGAGGGTGAAAAATCTTAAAAAGTTGGCAAATTATATGCTAAAAATGCATAAAAGAATAATAGCTGTAGTTTTAGCTGTGCTGCTTGCAGTAGCTAATTTGTCTGCTGTAGCTATTACCTCTGCAGCCACATTGCCGACTAGTGCAATAGCAACTAGTGTTGAGTTAACCGGTTTAGCTACCTATAGTGCAGCAGGTTCTGTGAAAGCCTTTCCTGATGTGGAAAGTACAAACTGGGCATATGAGAGTATCTATAAACTCTTAAATACTAGTGTAGTGGCAGGATATCCAGATGGAACATTTGGACCAGCTAGAACCATTACAAGAGCAGAGTTCACTAAGATGTTAATAGCACCTTTAAATTTTGATTTAAATAGTACTACATCATCATTTAGTGATGTATCAGCAACTAACTGGGCTAGCAAATATATTGAAGCAGCTCAGTCTAATGGG
>JBAXCZ010000039.1:0-14899 GCA_037141195.1 Clostridia bacterium | reverse complement strand
TGCCTGCCATACATCCATTGGTGATGATTATTTTGTTTTTGGCTGAAAATGGTTCACAGCTTGGTTCTACTTCTTCTTGTAGGATTTTCGCTATTAAGGCTCTTCCTCCTAAGGTTTGCTCTGCTCCTTCTTGCTCTTCTTTGGTGCATTCTCTTGTCTGCATGTTTACTCTTAGTATTTTCATTTTCAACCCACCTTTAATTCATTATATAAGCTCAGGGCAATAGTTGTTGCTGATAATTTTATCAAACATTATTACTTTACTGTAAAAGCTGGCTATTTATTAGAATTCAACACCGCTAATCCAACCGACTTTGCTAACGCCTTAATGCTCTCCATACCTTCTAAATCTTCGGCTACTCCCTCAGCACCTTTATCCTTAGAGCAAACTCCTGCCCCTACATACGCGTAAGGACCGCCGCTAATAGCTTTGATACCTAAGGAAAGATAGTAATTATTAATAGCATTAAGCACTAATTCTTGTCCACCATAACGGGTTCCGCCAACTGCAATTGCGCCACCGCATTTTTTCGCATAATAATGTGGATTATTCTCCAAGAGAATCCAGTTAGAACGCATCCTGTTGAAAAAGCCTTGTAATTGTGCAGAAATATTCACATCGTATACTGGAGATGCAATTATATAGCCATCATATTCTAAAAATCTAGTTGCCCATCCGGTGATTCCGTCTTGAAAGGCCACACATTCAATACTATTTTCCTTAATACAGCGACCACAATCTACACAAAGACTGAATTTTTTACCTTGCATGCTTAGGAGATCTGTTTCAATTCCCAGCTCCTCTACCACTTGCAGCGCCTGTTTTACAGCAAATAAGGTTGCACTATTACGTGGGCTTCCACTAATGCCCAGAATTTTCAATTTTTTGTCTGTCATTTGCTATCCGCCTTTCTTTACTTTTCTTCTTCGATTAGCTGTCTAGAAAATAAAAATGTGTTTTGATGATGATTAAGGGAAACTATCCTGCTCTCCGGATGCTCATCAAAGGTAAAGGCTGAGAAAAATCCAGGTGAAAACTGCCCGCCAACAAAAATAGAAGTATAGGTAATCAAAAATTCATTCATCAAACGCTCTTTCATCAGTAACCACATGACCGTAGGTGATTCAATCAGGATATGGTCTACCCCGCCGAGCTTCATCTTGCTTAAAAAGCTTTTGATGTCTGGTTCATCGCCTTTTCCTGTGACCACGATTGCTGTTTTTCCAATATTTTTATATATATTTGTTTTGGTTACATCAGACAAGAGATAAAATCCTGCTGCTCCAGTCTTTTGGATATTTTCAAACCCTACTGGAGAAGTAAAAACAACTACAGGTATCAAATCTTGATGAAAAAGGATATGCTCATATGGAATATCCGTGCCGTCCTTGGAAGAAACAATAGTAAAAGGTTGTTCAGTTTTATCCGGCATCTGTATTTTTCTTTCTGCTACTAGTTCCATATCATGAATAGTTACAAAGGCATTGGCTTCAGCCTTCATTGTTTTTGTTCCAACTAACACTGCGTCACTATAAGCTCGCAAGAAGTTCAGAATAAAGAAATCTGCTAAAGCGCCATCTTTATTTAAGCTATTCGAATGCACCAGCATATCTCCATCCTGATTGTCCGGATAAGCCATTTTACCATCCATTGAGAGAGCAATCGAAGCAAAACAATAAGGATAATCTTTACCTTTGGGAAAGATTATTTTACCAAAAGTATCCCTTACTTTTGGGAGAAAAGCCTTCTGATCAGCATTCTGCTGCCATTTATTTAGTAGTTCTTCATCAAGAAAGCAATTTATGCTGCTAACTTGTGCTCTAGGAAAGTCCATACTTGGTAATTCAATTTTATTCAAAATTTTCAGCTCCTTACTATATTTATTTACTCACAAATAGATAAGAAATTTTTGAGAATAGCATTGCCATTAGCGCGGTTTGGGTCTGATGCTTTGAACATGGGATCAAAAGCCTCTACATCTAATTCTGGGTGGAACTGCACACCAAATTTATTTTCGCCTTTTACCTTAAAAGACTGAATCTTAGTTTTAGGGCTAGCCATAAGCAATTCACAATTTTCTGGCAACTCATAAACAGCACAATAGTGATACTCAAAAACATATGGGTTCTCGGACAAGCCTTCGGTTAAAAGTGATTTTTTCACTACTTGCATCTCTGTGAAAAATCTTTCTTCATGACCAAAATCTGCTCTTCTCACACCACCACCGTAGGCTATAGCCATTAAATGATGACCGGCGCATATTCCTAGTATTGGGACTTTGGCTTCTCTAATCATTTCCATCTCACCCTCGTAGATATCAAAATAAATATCATCCCAATTGGAATTACAACCGCCAAGAATGATACCAGTTATCTCTGGATGTTCCTCTAAAAATTTTGCATTTACCTCATAGTAACGTTTCGTCATGAATTCCATCCCGCTAAGAACTTTTAAGGTTTCGCCCACCTGTTTCATATTTAAGTCTCCCAAATGGACATTGTGATCGCAATAATTGTTGACAATTAATAACATGGGGTTCAACACACCTTTTTTTATTATTTTGTGTTTATAAACAAGTTATGAAATATACAAAAACTGGGTTTTGCCTTGCTTTAGTTGATAGTACAAATTTGGTTAGCCCTTTCAGAAAGGGCTAACCAAATTTTAGGAACTATGCTTTGCAATTTTTTAATTAAAAATTATCTTATTCTTCTACCTTGCAAATATTTGCGTAAAGCTCTGATGGCTTATGTTTTTTCATATAACTAGTAAGAATGAGAGTTAAAACTACACCAACTGCCCCTACTGTTAATTGTATTAAAAACAAATTATGATACCCAACTGCACCGGGATTAGCGTCAATCAAGCTACCAGCAAAATTATACATAAATGCGTCTGGTAAATAAGCAATCATGGATATAACGCCAATCGCTGTACCGGAAACTACCACTGGAATGCCTGTGAATTTCAAAAGTGTCCAGTAAATCCCACGCACAACATATAGTGCTACTAAGAAGATTAATAATGTACCCATAGCAATTACCAAATAAGTAGGTCCTACTGGTGCCACTAACAATCCGCCAATTGTTAAGAGTAGTAACAGCTGAGCAACCAAGAGTCCCTTGGCAACTCCAGCCTTGTCAGTTAACCAACCACCAAGCACTACTACTAGTGGTGCTGCAAATTGGGTAAAGGTAAAGAACCAAGCTGAGGCAGCTTCACCCATCCCAAATACATTAACCAAATAAGCGGTTACAAAGCCTTGTACCGTGCTGGATACATAGACACTTAAGATGATTAAGGAAATCATCCAAATTACAGGTTTTTTCAGTAAAGGAATAACCTTGGAAAAATCTACTTTTTCTCCACTTTCTGAGCAAGATTCATTGTAGTTGACTCCCTTGAATACAAGTAAAACAAGGATAGACATTACCAAACATTGCGCTGCTATGACTACCAGTGCTGCTTGTAAGCCTGTTACACCTTCACCATATTGTGTAAATGCGGCAATAAACATAGCGTTCATCACAAAATAGGAAAGCTTTCTGCCTCCTTCTAATGCTCCGAAGCCTAGCCCTTGACCAAAATCGTTGGAAATAATTCTAGTCATTTTAATTAGCGATGGCCAATATAAGCCAATGGAAAAGAAGCACATTAACACTTGCAAAAGTAATACTACGTTAAAGGAAGGAATTGTGGCATAAACAAAGCCACAAACTGCTGTGCCAGCCAACCCTACGGCAATCAATGTTTTTGGATTAAATCTATCGGTAATAAAACCACCAATTAAGTAAAGAGGAATAGCAGTAAGTCCGAAAACGGTCATAATCAAACCAAATTTCGCATAATCATCTGTTAAATTTAAGGCAGTTTGTAAAGGTACATAAAAAGTCCACATAATATATGGAAGCGAAAAAATTACACTACTGAACATCAGGGTAAATAGTCTTACCCAACTCATCAATTTACTATTTTTCAAAGTTTTTCCCCCTAGGAAATAAGTTACAGCAATCATAAGATTGTCTGTTTAATTAATTCTACCTAAAACTGAATTTTCCTGCTTTAGTTAGTCATTTTTTCTTTTATTTAGTACTTCTTTTCTCACATACGAAAACATACTTAAATTCAAGTTGAAATGTTTGCCTAAATTCTACAACCTCCGCCGTGCAAATACGCTCTAATTATGTGAACTCCTTAAGGCCATATTCACCTTTTACCAACTTTATCACCGCCCATCTTTATGAACTTGGTTTCTCTCATCGTCTGCAAAAAGCTCTTGATTTGTTAAGAAAGCATATTTAGTGATTTATCACTGCTGATTTTCTTAACTAGAAAAATACCAAATTAGATTTATATTTTTACCATTGTCTTTGGCAAAATCCTTACTGAACTTGCTTTTTTTTATTTCTTGCTCACCTGTGCAAATGCATCTGCTAAAATATCAATTGCTTGATCAATATATCTATCTCTGATAGTAAGAGGTGCACCTAAACGGATAACATTTGTTTTTGGGCCTGACTTTCCTACAATCAAACCATTATTACGACAAATATTCATAATTTTTAAGGTTTCTTCTGTTGCTGGCTCTTTTGAATGAATATCCCTTACTAACTCTGCTCCAATAAACATACCTTCTCCACGAATATCACCAATTAAACCGTACTCTTTTTGAATTTTACGAAGTCCTGCCTTAAACCGCTCACCAGCTTCATTTGCTCGTGCCGGAATATCATATTTTTCCATATAACTAATTGTAGCTAAAGCTGTAGCTGCTGCCAAAGGGCTACCTCCAAATGTAGCGAAGGTTGGAAATTTGATAGCCTCTCCTACTTCATCTGTGGCAATATAGGCACCTGCAGCAATTCCATTGGCAATGCCTTTAGCCATGGTCATAATATCTGGTTTATAGCTCAGTCCATTAGAAAAGAAAACTTTACCTGTTCTACCAAATCCGCATTGTACCTCATCAACAATCAAGAGTCCGCCAGCCTGATGTGCTAACTCTTCCATGCGTTTCAACCATTTTTCCGGAGGAGTTATTACTCCTCCAACTCCTTGGATGGGCTCAACTAAAATTCCTGCAATTTTATTGCCATTTCTAGCGATTACATTTTCTACATCTAATTTGCATTCTACGTTACAAGTTGCACATTCTTTATTCACTGGGCAACGGTAGCAATAACCATTATTAGCAAAATCGATATCAAGCTGAGGTGCTCTTGCATCAATAGCAAGACTGGGTGCTACATTAGTACAAACTGCCCCTAAAAGTGTTCTGCCATGATAACCATAGCGCACTGGAATAACCACTTCATTTCCTGTATGTGCCCTTGCTAGTAAAATTGCACTATCCACAGCTTCACTGCCTGAGTTTACAAAAAAACTGCGTTGTAAGCCTTCTGGAGTAATTTCTGCTAGCTTTTCTGCCAAATCTAGCATAGGTTCTGATAAGAAAAATGTGGAAATATGTTGTAATTTATCTACCTGTTTGTGGATGGTTTCGTTTATTTCTTGATTGCAATGACCAAAGCTTACAACCATAATGCCACTAAAACAGTCAATATATTCTTTTCCGTCAACATCATACAAAAGTTCCATATTACCTCTGTCTAGGACAATTGGCTCATCATAGAGCTGATGCCTAGCTTGAGCCATTAAATATTTATTTCTTCTTTCCATGTATGTCATAATTTTATTCTCCTTTTTGCGAATTATATTGAGGCATATTTATAGTAAATTTTCTAATGGTGTGTATGCTGCTAAGCCAGTTGCTTCAGCAACTGCTTCATAAGTTATTTTCCCATTGCATACATTTACACCTTTTGCAAGTGCTGGATTTTCCTGCACTGCTCTTTTCCAGCCTTTATTAGCAATTTCCAAGGCATATGGTAAGGTTGCATTAGTTAGGGCAAGGGTTGAAGTTCTTGCCACTGCACCAGGCATATTAGCTACGCTGTAGTGCACTACTCCATGTTTCAGATAGATTGGATCGCTGTGAGTGGATATTTTATCAATTGTCTCTATGCAACCACCTTGATCAATAGCAACATCAACAATAACTGAACCAGGCTTCATAGTTTTTACCATTGCTTCCGTTACTAGGCAAGGAGCTTTTGCTCCCGGTATCAAAACTGCACCGATTAAAAGATCTGCTTTTTTCACTGCCTGTGCAATACTATCTGCATTGGAACAGATGGTTTTCAGCTTGTTGCCAAAGATATCATCAAGATAGCGAAGCCTCTCAGTACTAATATCAAGGATTGTTACGCTTGCTCCCATTCCCATAGCAATTTTTGCTGCATTCGTGCCAACTAAACCTCCGCCTATTACAACTACCTCTGCTGGAGCTACTCCAGGAACACCTCCTAAAAGAATCCCTGCACCACCTTTGGGTTTTTCTAAAAATTGAGCGCCAACTTGAGTTGCCATTCTGCCAGCTATTTCACTCATTGGAATTAATAATGGAAGTGATTTATCAGCCAATTCGATTGTTTCATAAGCTATACCTACAGCTTTTTGTTTTAGTAAAGCTGCTGTTTGTGGAATGTCTGGTGCTAAGTGCAAATATGTATAAAGCACTTGGCCTTCTTTAATTAAATCATACTCAGGTGCAATAGGTTCCTTAACCTTAATAATCATCTCTGCAATGGAGTACACTTCCTTAGCTGTTGCTAATAGCTTAGCTCCTACAGCCTCATACTGCTCATCTAGGAAACCACTTCCCTCTCCAGCCTGCTCCTGCACAAAAACTTCATGTCCATTCTTCACCAAAACATTTACTCCATTCGGTGTCATGCCCACTCTGTTTTCATTATTTTTGATCTCTTTCGGAATGCCAATAATCAATATTATCCTGCCCTTCATTATTTTAAGGATATGGATATTTACTATTTGACCACAGCAAAGTATTATTGTGTCACTTAGTCATCCTACCTCTTTAATTGTTATATTCGACATAACTTTTCATTTTCCTGCTTTTAAATTATTTTTTTTGTCAATATTAGTATTTGCTTTTTTGAACCATTTTTCACGACCAAGCATCTTTCATTTATTATATGTTTTTTTGCAATATGCATTATTATGCATTTAGTATTCAAATCTACTTGGAGAATATGCAGAGCAATCGTAAGAACTTGTCCCCGTTAATAGTATACTTGCCGCAGTTTTCCCTGCCTCTGGAGCAATAGTAAATGCACCTTTTAAGCCCGCAGCTAAAAAAAGATTTGGATAACGCCCTGAGTAGCCAAAAAGTGGTTTATGATCCTCCACATATGGAGTTACCGCTGACCAAATCCTTAATATTTCAATATCAGCTAAGGTTGGAAAATGTTCTACAAAAAGCTTAGCCATATCTACAACCCCTTCATATGTCAAATCTTTATTATAATTAGCAGAGGTACTCGTATCCTGTCCAATGCCGATTGTTCCATTTTTATGCTGCATCACGCTAAGTAATGTCCATTTTTCAGTTTTCAAATCTCCAGTCACGAAGCCACCTGTCTCTATTGGACCTGAAATGCAGGAAGGAACTGCTTGGGTAATCATTACACTAGCTCTATTATAAAATATTTTATAATCAAGCCCTAACTTACTCATTAGCTCCCTTGTCCATGCTCCAGTAGCCACCACCACTTGATTAGCAGTAAATTCTCCCACTGTGGATTTAACACCTGTAATTCTACCTTCTTTCAGAACAAATTCCCGAACTTCTGCTCCCTTAATGAGCTCTGCGCCGTAGGCAATAGCTCGTTCCATCAAGCCAAACGTAACCGTTAGTGGATTTAGGCTCCCTTCATCCGCCGTATAAATTGCTCCCTTTAAGGTATCCAAGTTAAGCAGAGGTTGCTGCTGCAATATTTCCTTTCCCCGCAGGACACGAATATCTAGTCCCAATTTTATATGCTCGGAAATAGATGCTTCTGCGCCTGCTAGCTCCTCATCTTCATAAAACAAGAATAAACCGCCAGTTCTTGCTATATCTGTTTGTAATTCTCCCTTTTGCTCATATTCTTTATACAGCTTTAATGAGGCAAGAGCCCAGGACAGTTCTGTGCCCACTTCTCTATCTGCGATGGAGATTTGCCCCATATTCCCACCTGATGCACCTGCTGCCACCTCTTCTTTTTCTAGTACTAGTACTTTACTACCCAATTTGCTCAAGTAATAGGCAATTGAAGCCCCCACTATACCTGCTCCAATGACAATTACCTCAAAATCTCTTGTCATTTTCTTACACCTTCTATTATCTTGATAGTACTATGAGAAATTATAAAACACTTTGTATTTATTCTTTTAATAGCTATTATTCCTATTGCAATTGTTCTAATCCAATTAGCTAATATCTTTGTAAAAAGCCGCTTAGGTAATAAGGTAATTTACTAAAGAGATTTGAGCTTTCATTCTATTTTGCATTTACTATATACTTAAGTTAAGCTAACAAAGCATCCACTTTATTAGCGCTTATATGGAACTGTTTCCATAGCCGGTGGCTTTGCCTTTTTGATGAATCCAGCTAAAATCAATACAGTTAGTACATATGGCAGCATCAGCATAAAATGATAAGGAATGGCAATTCCAATTGATTGCATGCGCATTTGAAAAGCATCTGCAAAACCAAAAACTAATGAACCTAACAATGCTCCAAAGGGATTCCATGAACCAAAAATAACTACCGCCATTGCAATAAAACCTCTGCCAGCAGATAAGTTTTCCACAAATGCATTAGCATATGCTAGGGTTAAATATGCTCCGCCAAAGGCTGCCAACATACCTTGCAAAATTACCGCAATATATTTGTATTTGATGACATCTATTCCTAAGCTATCAACAGCGCTAGGGTGTTCGCCAATAGCTCTTAGTTCATAACCATAACTAGTTTTCCACAAGACAAACCAGATGACTGGAACAATAAGTAGAGTTAGATATACTAAAATATTTTGCTCGAAGAGTAGCTTACCGATAATTGGAATTTTAGAAAGCAAGGGAATGCTAATTACTTTGAATTGGGGAATTGTATTAGTTGTTCCTGTTACGCCTACCACAGCTTTATAGATAAACCCGGTAATTCCAAGAGCAAACATATTAAAGGCAGCACCGACAATCATTTGGTTATTTAATTTTGTCACTGTCAAATAAGCAAATACCAACCCTAAAAGCACCCCTGATAATCCAGCAGCAAACATTCCTAGCCAAAGACTTCCACCAAAATATACTGTCAGATAACCAAAGAATGCTCCGCAGAGCATTTGCCCTTCTAAACCAATATTTAAGATACCTGCTCTTTCAGCAATCAAACATCCTAACGCCGCTAAAAGGATAGGCGTTGCCATTCTCAGCGTTGCTTGGAGCAATCCGATTATAAAAACATTATCCATTTTTATGCACCACCTTTGCTATCTACTTTTTTTTCGGCTTTTTGTAAACTGATTTTCTGGATAAGCTTCTGAATAACTGAGTTAGAGTTTTTATCCGATGAAGACATCACTACAAAGACAATAATGAGTGCCTGAATCACATATATTATTACAAATGATACATCAGCATTTCTTTGCATTTGTCCTGCTCCCCCACGTAAAACGGCAAAAAGTAGCGAGGAAAGAATTACCCCCGCTGGATTATTTTGCGCTAACAAAGAAACTGCAATTGCATCATAGCCATATCCAGGTGAGAAAATTTCAAACAATCTTTTTGTCACACCCATTAATTCTATTGCTCCAGCTAAACCAGCTAGGCCACCACTAATCAAGCAGGTTTGAATTAGTCTCTTTGCTGATTTTATCCCAGCATAATTCGCAGCTTTTAAGTTCAAGCCTACAGCTCTAATTTGATAGCCGAAAACCGTCTTAAAGAGGATAAATTGCAATATAAACGCCAAAGCAAGTGCAATTAAAAAGCCAATATGCAATCTCGTACCCTGCCATAAAATTGGTAGGACAGCCCCTGAATTTACTTCAGATGACTGAGGCAAATAACCATCCTTAAGTGGTCCATTTACTGCCCAACCGACTAGTCTTAAAGCAATATAGTTGAACATAATAGTGTTGATTATTTCCGATGCCCCCGTTTTAATCTTTATTATTCCCACGATCAGGCACCATATTCCACCGGCTAATGCTCCAACCACAAAGGTCATAGGCAACATAATAATTGCAGGCAAATCAAATCCTACTGCAAACCAGGTTGCAGCTAGCGCTCCCATTAGGAACTGCCCTTCAGCACCAATGTTGAAAAAAGATGTTCTATATGCTATAGCTACTGATAATCCACATAATAGAAGAGGTACCATTTTAAGCAATGTTTCTGCAAGCTGCCTTTTCCCTCCAACTGCTCCTTGCCCTAGGGACACCATCGCTAGAATTGGATCTTTTCCAGTTAACAAAATGATTATTCCACTAATAAGAAGGGCTAGGATTACATAAAATATTGGTTTTAATATACCATTGATAAAAATTCCCTTATTTGCTTTCATTTTCGACCTCCTCTATCTAGGCTTATTCTTCTACAAGCCTGCTACCAGCCATCATTAGACCAATACTAGCTCTTGGTGTCTCTGGTGAAGTAATTCCCATAAATTCCCCTTCATAGATTACAGCCACCCGGTCGCTTAAGGCAAGTACCTCATCAAGCTCTGTACTAACCAATAATATTGCTTTTCCCTGATCCCTCTCAGCCAAAATTTTCAGCTGAATTTCTTCAATGGAGCCAACATCTATACCTCTGGTTGGATTTACCGCAATCAACAATTCAGGGCATTTAGAAATTTCTCTGCTCACAACTACCTTTTGTTGATTTCCACCTGATAAGGATTTAACCTTTACATTTGGTCCAGGTGTTTTTATCCCATAATCCGTAATTTGTTCTAAGGCATTTTTCATTATTGCCTTTTCATTTAACATACCCTTATAAGAAAATGGCTCTTGCACATGTGTTGTTAATATTAAATTATCTGCGATGGAATAATCAAGAATTACACCCACCTCATGACGATCTTCTGGAATATGGGAGCACCTTTGCATATATTCAGTTGGTGTTATTTTTGTGAAATCCTGTTGCATGATATGCACAGTTCCTGCTGATTTTGGCCTGAGACCAACGATAGCTTCCACCAGCTCTTTCTGCCCATTGCCATCAACTCCGGCAACACCAAGTATTTCCCCTCTGCTCACAGAAAAGGTTAAATTTTTTATTGCTGTCCCCCATTCAACTGCCACAGCCAAATTTTTTACCTCAAGGACTACTTCTCCAATTTTAGCTGGTTTTTTGGGGAGTGAGAAGATAACATCTCTTCCCACCATCATCCTTGCCAACTCAGCCTTATTTGTTCTTTTTGTTTGAACTTCTCCAATCACTTTTCCTGCTCGCATCACTGTTACTCGATCAGTTATTTCCATGATTTCATCTAATTTATGAGAAATAAAAATAATTGAATAGCCATCTATCTTGAATTTTTTTAAGATAATAAATAACTCATCCGTTTCATGGGGTGTTAAAACAGCAGTTGGCTCATCCAAAATTAAAATTTTGGCTCCGCGAAAGAGTATCTTAATTATTTCCACTCTCTGTTGCAATCCTACTGGTAGTTCTTCTATTTTTACCTTTGTGTCAACCTTAAAATGAGTCATTTCTTGATAAAAATCTTCTAAATATTTGGATGCTAACTGCTCGTCCAACTTTAAGCCAAGCTTTTTTCTCATACCTAACATGACATTAGCCGCAACTGAGTAATTTTTAATCAACATAAAGTGCTGATGCACCATGCCAATACCACAGTCTAAAGCTTTTTTCGGAGAATCAATCTGCGTTTTTTTACCATTAATAAATATATCTCCAGCAGTAGGTTGCTGCATACCGTAGAGAATATTCATTAGTGTTGATTTGCCTGCCCCATTTTCCCCTAAAAGACCATGGATTTCTCCAGCTTCCAAATTGAAATTGACTTGATCATTTGCCAATACTCCAGGATATTGTTTGCAGATATTTTTCATAACAATAACATAGTTTTTTTCCATTAGGCACCTCCTCAAAAGCATCTTATGTTCCAATTGCGAGCGTAAAGGTATTTTTAGCAAATAATTCTAAAAAGTTTGCATGGAAGAACTTAAAAGGCAAGATAATCATCAGTGATAGAGATTACCTTTTATAATTATCTTGCCTTAATAAAAATCTACCTTAATCTACTTTAATATTTGTTGATCTGCACAGAATTTGATGTTAAGTTCTACCCCTCGCTAAATCAATTTAGGAGTGGAACTATCTACATACAGCCTCTTTAATACTTATTGGATTTCCAATGAGAATGATCTGATTTTTTTCTCTCCACTAGAGATTTTTTCCATCATTTCTTGACCTTTTGTTCTTATAGCCTCTAATTCTGCATTGCCATTAATTAATTCATCATTCCAATGGAAAACAACAGCTCCCTGTGCAACACCTGGTGAGTAGATACCACCTTTAAATGTTCCATCTACAATTTGTTGAGTTACATCTGTAAATGCTTTAGGGATATCCAGCAATAGTTCACCAATCATTTGTTTAGGTGCAAGTTGTAATTGTTCACCGTAAGCACCAAAGGTCCAAACGTTTTTCTCAGCACATGCTTGGATTCCGCCCAAACCTGCTTGATTAGCAGAAATGAATACCACATCATAACCAGCCTCAATCTGAGCTAAAGCAGACTCTTTTGCTTTTCCAATGTCATCCCAGCTACCTACCCAGGTCGTCACAACCTTAGCATCTGGATTAGTTTCTGCAACCCCAAGCTCAAAGCCCTTCCAAGGATAAACCAAGGAAGGTATTTCCATACCACCAATAAGACCTATCTTGTTCGTCTTAGTCAGCTCTGCTGCTGCCATCCCCATCACATAATATCCTTCTTCTTCCAAGAAAATAATCGGTGATACATTATCTCCAACCGCTTTACTACCAGAAGTAATGATAAAATGAGTATCAGGGTACTCATCTGCTATCTTACCTGCTGGGTCTTGATACTCAAAGCCATGAGCAAAAATAATGTCATAACCCGCATCAGCATAATTTCTTAACTCTTGCTCACAATCAGAAAGGGATTTAACTTGCAAGTAACTTGTTTCAAAGCCAAATTTTTCCTTTACGGCCATTAGCCCATCATATGCAGAAGCATTCCAACCAGCATCACTGATAGGACCATTTACCAGCAACGCAACCTTTAAGCCAGCAGGAGTTGTATCTACAGCTACCGCTTCCTCTGTTACAGCTTCTGTATTTGATGTATCTGATTTTTCTGCTGAACTGCATCCGCTACTCAAAACTACAAGGAGAAACACTAACACCATTGCCAAAAATTTCATTGTCTTTTTATTCGCACTCATTCATAATCCACCTTTCCATATTTTAATAAAGTAGTCTGAATTAAATCTTTTCCTTACATCTTTTTCTTAACTTAACGTATTTACTAACTCTTAAAAACATCTATAAAAATAGCCTTTTTTATTTTTTCGCCAAAAGAATTTCCTCCTTTCAAAAACAAATTCTATCTGCTTAAACTAAAAACCAAATATAAAAGTTTAATTTTATTTGCAAGAAATAATAATTATGAGTATGTCACTCAGTCATCCTACTTCTTCATGTATATATTCGACATACTTAGCTTATTTCCTGCTTTTCACTCAATATTTTCATTGCACTTATTTGTTATCTCTGTTAATCTAAGTGTATAAGTATTAATTACCAGTAAGGAGTTGTCTTTGTGTTATTAATAAAAAACAAACCACTCTATACAAAAGTAGCAACGTCTATTTTACAAAGAGTTCTTAGTAAAGAATTTAATGACACTTTACCCTCAGAGGAACAGTTAGCTAAAATTTTAGGAGTTAGTAAGAATACCACTCGTGAAGCATTAGCGGAACTCACCACACAAGGACTAATTTGCAAAAAACATGGTGTCGGTAATGTAATTATGTATAGTGCTCTAAATCTCAAATATCGGATTGATGTAAACCTTGATTTCATGAATATTTTGCAACAAATGGGTTATAAAACAAAAATGGTGCACTCCTATTCTAGTATTCAAGAAATTTCATTAGATTTCCTACCTAAAGATAATTATTATTTTTATAATGAATTTATGATGGCAAATGACACACCAGCTTGTGTTACTACATCATATATTCCTGCTTCTTTTTTTAACGAAGTGTTTCCACCAAAGGATTTACCTAAGCCAAATATGTTTGAATTTATCGCTGCCTATACTAATGAAAATATTGCTCATTCCTCTGTATATTTTGAAGCTAAGGAAGCGGATGAATTTTTAGCTAAATCATTTAAGCTTGCACTTAATACTCCTTTACTCACTTGGCGAGAAGTTTTTTATACCGTAAACGACAAACCAATTTGCTACACTCGTATATACTTTCATCCTGAGTATTTTAAACCTACGATGATTAGAAAAGGCTTTGCGCTAGATGAAATGCAAAAAAATCCTGTTTGTAAGGTTGTTAAAGATATTGCTGAGATTATTTAAAATACAAAAAGCGCAAGTTCTTAACTTTAAGGACCTTGCGCTTTTTATTTGAAAAATATTCCGTATTAAAAATTAGTAGCAGTATTGCAATCTTTCCTTCCATTCCAATTTTTTCTAATTTTCTTAATCAATAAACAACTATAATTCTTCTAGACTACTACTGCTTAATATACCTATTAAAGACTATCATATTTTATCTACTTTAAACCAAAATATGCTTATTTCAAAGGATTAAAATCCTTTGAAATAAGCATATTTTTAGCTGGCTCCTCAAGTTGGACTCGAACCAACGACCAAGTGATTAACAGTCACCTACTCTACCAACTGAGCTATTGAGGAATAAATATAAACTGGCGATGACCTACTCTCCCAGGCTATCTAGAACCAAGTACCATCGGCGC
>JBAXCZ010000038.1:0-16420 GCA_037141195.1 Clostridia bacterium | reverse complement strand
TGGCAGTGACGCATGGTCTGAAGAGATGCGAACAAAAATTGAAGAAGCATGGGGCTTAATAGCTACTGATAATTACGGTATGAGTGAGTTAATTGGCCCAGGAGTATCTGGAGAATGTTTAGAGCAGCAAGGTATGCATATTATGGAAGATCACTTTATAGTTGAAACTATAGATTCTGATACAGGAGAGGTCTTACCACCAGGAGCAATAGGAGAACTGGTTTTTACATCAATTACCAAAGAAGCTCTTCCCATGATTCGCTATCGTACCCATGATATTTCGGTAATAGATACAAGAGAGTGTAAATGTGGAAGAACTCATGCCAGAATGTGCAAAATTAAAGGTCGTACCGATGATATGCTGATAATTCGTGGGGTAAATGTATTTCCATCTCAAATTGAAGGTGTATTAATGGAAATTGAAGGTGTCGCACCGCAGTATCAACTGGTTTTAACTAACAGCGGACTACTAGATGAATTAGAAGTAAGAGTTGAGCTTTCACCTGATTATTTTAGTGATACCTATGGTGTATTAGAAAAAATTGAAAAAAATATTAAAAACCGTTTATCCACAGTACTTGGGTTATCTGCAAAAGTAAAATTAGTAGAACCTAAGTCACTGGAAAGATTTGAAGGTAAGGCAAAAAGAATTTTAGACTTAAGAGTCAAATAGTGGAGGAGATAAAGTGATAAAGAAGATTTTAATGACAGGAAACGAGGCTATAGCTCGTGGTGCCTATGAGGCCGGAGTGACTGTAGCAACAGCATACCCAGGAACTCCAAGCACAGAAATATTAGAAAATATTGGTAAACATTACAATGAAATTTCAGCAGAGTGGTCGCCAAATGAGAAGGTTGCCTTAGAAGTTGGAATTGGCTCAGCAATAGTTGGAGCAAGAACCTTAGTAACAATGAAGCACGTAGGCGTAAATGTAGCTGCTGATCCCTTAATGTCTTTTACCTATACAGGAGTTAATGGAGGATTAGTATTAGTATCTGCTGATGATCCAGGTATGCATAGTTCGCAAAATGAGCAAGATAATCGAGTATTTGGTAAATTTGCAAAAATACCTATCTTAGAGCCAGCGGATAGTGGAGAAGCAAAAAGCTTCTTAATACAGGCTTTTGATATTAGTGAAAAATTTGATACTCCAGTACTATTTAGAATGACTACAAGAACCAGTCATGCTCAGTCTCTTGTAGAATTAGCTGAAAGAAATGAAGTAGGATTGCGTCCTTATGTAAAAAATACCATGAAAAACGTTTTGCTGCCAGCGCATGCGAGACTGCGACATCCTATAGTAGAAGAACGAGTTTTGAAACTGGCAGAATACAATGAAACATCTAATTTGAATAAAATTGAAATGCAAGATAAGAAAATGGGAATAATTACAAGCGGTGCCGTATATCAATATGTAAAAGAAGTGCTTCCTGAAGCTTCTGTACTAAAGCTTGGAATGACATATCCTCTACCAAAAAAATTAATCACCGAATTTATCACTTCTGTAGATACTTGCTATGTAATCGAAGAATTAGAACCATTTATTGAAGATCAGATAAAAGCTTGGGGATTAAAGATTATTGGTAAAGAAGTTTTTCCTTTGCTAGGAGAATTTAGCCCAGAAATAATAGCCAAGGCGTTTGGAAAAGACTATCATGCACTTACTCAGACAGAAAAATTACCAGTTAGACCACCAGTGCTTTGCCCAGGATGTCCTCATCGTAGCGTGTTTTATGCAATTGGGAAGCTGAAATTGCGAGTTTCTGGGGATATCGGATGTTATACACTTGCAGCAGCTCCTCCACTTAATGGAATGGATACATGTATTTGCATGGGAGCAAGTATTTCTGCTGCCCATGGAATGGAAAAGGCACGGGGAAGAGAATTTGCGGCAGGTACAGTAGCAGTAATTGGCGATTCAACATTTATGCATTCAGGAATTACTGGGTTGATGGATATAGTTTATAACGGAGGAACATCCACAGTTTTAATTTTAGATAATGATATTACAGCTATGACGGGACAGCAAGAAAATCCAGCAACCGGAATCACACTAAAAAAACAACTAACTAGGAAAGTTGACTTGGAATTGCTTTGTCATGCATTAGGCATTGAGAGGGTTCAATCTGTTGATGCTTATGATGTAAGTGCTGTAGAAAAAGCCATCAAAGAAGAAGTTGGGGCAGCAGAACCATCAGTAGTTATTATCCGTAGGCCTTGCGTGCTCTTAAAAGGTAAAGGACCAACAGGCATGGTTCATGTTAATAAAGATAAATGTAAATCCTGTGGTATGTGCGCTAAGGTTGGTTGTCCTGCAATTGTTTTTAAGGGGAGTAAAATGCCTATTATTAATGAGACACTTTGCAATGGATGCCTAGTTTGTGCACAAGTTTGCCCATTTGGGGCTTTAGAAGAGGTGAAATAAATGCAAAATTTTAATATATTGATTGTTGGAGTCGGTGGACAAGGAACTATTTTGGCCAGCAGAATTATTGGCTCTGTAGCAGCTCAAGTTGCCAAAGATGTAAAAATATCTGAAATACATGGGATGTCTCAGCGTGGAGGCAGTGTTATAACACAGGTGCGTTTTGGCGACAAGGTTTATTCTCCAGTTATTGCAGAAGGCACAGCAGATGTTATTTTAGCTTTTGAAGAGTTAGAAGCCTTTCGTTGGTATCCATACTTAAAGAAACAAGGATTAATGCTGATGAATAATCAAGAAATCGATCCAATGCCAGTAATTATGGGGATTATTCCCTACCCGGTGAACATAAGTGAGAAAATGTTAGAAGTTGAAGTGGTTTCTGTACCTGCACTTCCACTTGCAACACAAGCTGGTAATTCTAAAGCTGTAAACGTTGTATTAATGGGAGTATTAGCAAAACGCTTAGGGTATGAAAAAAGCGTTTGGCAGGAGGCACTTAAAGCTAATGTTCCAGCAAAATTTTTGACCGTAAATGAAGAGGCATTTGATTTAGGCTATAACTTATATGAGTAGAGTACAAATGAAAACAGCGATTATTATTAACCCCCATGCAGGTCGTAAAAGAGCATTAAAACAGTGGGAAAAATTAGAAAGAGAATTACAAAAGCATGAGTATGTTTTTGATACATTCTTTACAAATGGGCGTATGCACGCAGTTGCAATTATGGAAGAAATTAAGAATGAGTATGAAAAAATAATAGTAGTCTCAGGTGATGGAACTTTCAATGAAGTTTTACAAAATTTTCTGCCGGAAAAAAATATTTTAGGCTTAGTTGGTTGTGGTACAGGCAATGATCTTTTACGCTCGCTAGAAACAAAAAATGATATAAAGTCAACTGCTAAGCGAATTATGAATGCTAAAATTCGTGAAATAGATTTATGGCAAGCTAATGGGAGAATTTTCGCTAATGGAGCAGGAATAGGCTTTGATGCTGAAGTGGTTGACGATATTAATCGAAAAGGGAGAACGTTGTTTCCTAAATTAGATTATTTTGCATCTATATTTCACGTGCTTTTTTCTTTTAAGCCTACGAGAGTAGAAATTAATGTAGATGGGGCTTTATTCACTGATGAAATTATGTTATGCTTAAGCGGCAATGGTAGGTTTATTGGTGGTGGAATGAAGATTGCCCCTGCTGCTGAACTTGATGATCAATTATTATATATCTGTATCGTTAAAGCAATTTCAACTCTGCGCTTCTTAAAAGAGTATCCCAGCATTTTCAGTGGTAATCATGTAAACAAAACAAAGTTTGTCAAGGTGCTTATTGGGAAGAGTGTAAAAATTTCTACTGCAACACCTATGCATATTCAAGCTGATGGTGAAGCTTTAGGCATTACACCATTAGAAATTTCACTCTGTCCATATAAATTAAAAATACTTATTGATTAGGAGGTTTAAGATGAAAGAGAGAGTAATAGCAGCTTTAGAAAAAATCCGTCCAGTTTTGCAAGCAGATGGTGGCGATGTGGAATTTGTAGATATTACCGAAGATGGCATAGTTTCTGTGCGCTTAAAAGGAGCTTGTGGAAGTTGTCCTATGGCTATGATGACGTTGAAAAATGGCGTTGAAAGAGTTGTTAAAGCGGAAGTGCCAGAAGTAAAAGAAGTTATAAGTGCTAATTAATCAAGCAACAGACAATGGGGTTATATCAAAGCTAATTTGATGTAACCCTTATTTTTTTGGAAGGAGAATTATTTTGCGAAAAATTATTAGTATGCTATTAGGAATCTTTTTTTTAGTAACTGTGATAGTTTTACCTGCAAATATCATCAAGGCTGAAGCTATGACAATAAAAGCTGAAATGCGTGCAGTTTGGGTTCCTACAGTACTAAATTTAGCTTATCCTAGTAAAGCAACAAGTGATGCAGTGACACTAAAAAAAGAGGCACTTACTATTTTAGACAATGCGAAAGATATGGGATTTAATACAGTGTTTTTCCAAGTAAGGCCAGCAGCAGATGCCTTGTACCCTTCGAAAATTTTCCCATGGTCACAATATCTTACTGGAATACAGGGAAAAGCTCCAGATGATAATTTTGATCCATTGGCATTTATGATTAAAGAAGCGCATGCGAGAGGGTTAGAGCTACATGCATGGATTAATCCATATAGGGTAACGGCAAATAAAAATGACAATGCAAAATTGGCAGCCAATAATCCAGCACTAATTAATCCGGAAATTACCATAACCCATACTGATGGCAAAATATACTTCAATCCTGGAGAACCTGAAGCTAGGGCATTAATAATAGCGGGAATTAAAGAGATTATTGATAATTATGCTGTAGATGGTATTCATTTAGATGATTACTTCTATCCTAGCACAAATTTTGCAGATGCAGCTACCTATGCCAAGTATGGAACTGGATATACTAGCATTGGAGATTGGCGTAGAAATAATAACGATATTTTAATCAAAGAAATAAAACTGCTGATTGATAAAAAAAACGCTAAGCTTGTTTTTGGAGTAAGCCCCTTTGGTATATGGGCAAATGAAAAATCGAATGTTTTAGGAAGCAATACAACTGGCAAAGAAGCTTATTATTCGGAGTATGCAGACACTAGAAAATGGGTAAAAGAAGAGTATCTAGATTATATTATACCGCAAATTTATTGGGAAGTTGGAAATATAGCTGCAGATTATAGTGAATTAGTTAATTGGTGGACAGATGTAGTGCAGGAAACAAGTGTAAAATTGTACATAGGGTTAGGAGCATATAAAACAATAGGGGCGAGTGTAGATAGCCCTTGGTATCAAGGAAAAGAAATTGAAAGACAAATAATAGGTAGCAGAGAAAATCCCAGCATTAGGGGCTTCTCAATTTATAGCTATCAAACCCTTGTGCAAAATGATTTTCTTTATAAAATAATGGTAAAATTTAATGATTCTCAGGCAGTAGCATTTCCTACTAGAGCCAAAATAGTAGTAGATGAGAAAACTATTCCTTTTGGAGCTTATAACATTAATGGAAGCAATTTTTTTAAGCTACGTGATCTAGCATACGTCTTAAATGCCAGTAGTAAAAGCTTTGCGGTAAGCTGGAATAGCGAAGTAAATGCTATTAACGCAACTAAAAACAAGCCATATATCCTACAAGGAGGCGAAATGATTATTGGTAAAAATAGCAGCACTGTAGCAACACGTTCTCTTGCTGATTTATATATTGATGGTAAAAAAGTGCGAGTAACAGCCTATAATATTTTCGGGAATAATTATTTTAAGCTGCGAGACTTGAGTTTACTTCTTGGTTTTGTTGTTAGTTGGGATCAGGCTAGTGCTAGTATAATTATTAGTACAAAATAAGTTGCAATTAATCATTATTATTATGAAACAAATATTATTTAATTCCGTCTAATTTATTAAAATATAATTTATGGAGGAATTTGTATGAGTAAATGGAAAAAAAGTGGTCTTTTACTTCTAATAAGCTCGCTGCTCGTATTTCTACCAATATTTATGACGCAAGCTGCAGTAGATCCAACAGCTGGTAAAGAAATTACCTTACATATGGGTAGTCCACTAGCTTTAGTGAACGGAGAAATCAGCCAGTTAGATAGTAAGAACATCGATGTAGCACCAAGGAGCATCAATAATAGAACTCTGGTTCCTTTAAGAGCTATTAGTGAACATTTTGATGCTGTAGTAAGCTTTAATGGTGCAACCAAAAAAGTAACTATCAAGCAAGGTGATAAAGAAGCTGTTTTTACCTTGGGACAAAAGTATTATTATTTGAACGGAAATAAATATCAATTGGATGTAGCGCCACTTTTAGCAGATAATCGGGTATATGTACCACTCCGAGTTATTGGAGAAAATGTCTTGGGGCAAAGTGTAGCCTATTATGATGGCGTAATTTATCTTGCAGCTACCAAGAAAGATTTAGCATTAGATAAGGCATTTGTGCAAGACGCTAAGAATCGTATTGGTCAAGTAGTAAGACCAGCTAGTATGGCAGAATTTAAAAAACATTTTTATCAAGCAACAACTAATACTAAGGGTGAAGTTTTAAATGGTGGTATAGTAGCACCTGTTGCAACAGATCAAAAAGCTTCCGTTGCGGGTATGGGTGGAAGTGAAAATGCAGCAGCAGCGGATGTTAATAGTCCAAATTATTCTACTACAAATGTGCAAATACAAGGAATTGATGAGGCAGATGTAGTTAAGACAGATGGACGTTATATTTATGCAAGTGCAAACCAAATGCTCTATATTTACGAAAAAAATCTCCAGTTGAAAACAAAGCTAGCAATGCCAACAAATATCAATATTACAGACTTTTTCCTTGACAAAAACATGCTGATAATCAATGGAAATCGTTTTGATCAACCAATAGTTACACCGTACTTAAAAGGCATTGCCACAGATATGATGATGCCTAGATATTACGGTAAGAATTTTGTTAGTACCTTGTTATATGACCTAACAGATATTTCAGAGCCTAAATTAGTGAAGGTATTTGAGATTGAGGGAAATCAAGTTTCCACAAGAAAAAATGGAAACTATCTCTATACTGTGACAAATAAATATAGCTATAATTATGCCGCTGATGGTAGCATGGAAATAATGCCAGCATATCGAGATGGAGGCTTAACCTCAGCATTAAAAACAGTTGGGCTAAATCAAATTCTTTCTATGCCAGTTTATGATCAAACGGTTGTCTCAAGCATTACAGTTATTGATATTACTAAGCCTGAGCAAGCTGCTACCATTGAAACATTTAACGGTAGCACAGCGAATATCTTTATGAGTGATAAATCTTTATATCTAGTAGAGAATATCTATGAGCAAGACAAATCACAAACAAATATAATCAGGTTTTCTTTGCAAGGAATGCAAATAGGTTATGGTGCTTCAACCAAAATTCCAGGAACAATCATTAATCAATTTTCCATGAATGAGCTCAAAGATAATTTCACCATTGCCACTAATATTTGGCAGCAGGGAAACAATGTTTATGTACTAGATCAATCACTTCAAGAAGTTGGTAAGTTAGAAGGATTAGCCAAAGGTGAGCAAATCTATGCCGTTCGTTTTGTAGGTGATACGGCATATATAGTAACCTTTAAGACTATGGATCCACTTTTTATAGTAGATCTTTCTAATCCTAAGAGTCCTACAGTAAAGGGCGAACTAAAAATTCCTGGTTTCTCAAATTATCTCCATCCAATTAGCGATACACTGTTACTCGGAATTGGTCAAGATACACAGGAACTATTTGTAACTAATAGGGACGGAAGTCAAGAGGTAGTAGGCACAAGACAAGCCGGAATGAAAATCTCACTGTTTGATGTTTCAAATCCAAATAATCCAGTAGAAAAGGATGCATATTATTTAGGTAAGACAGGAACCTACGCTGAGGTGCTGTATAATCATAAAGCGCTGATGACTAATCCTACCCAGAATCTGTTTGCTTTTGATGCAAATATTGCCACTGATAACAATACTAGTAGCAATGCTGGACTTGTTTTCAAGGTGATAGATAATAAAATTTTATTACAAGCTCAAATAAAAGCTAGTGATGAAAACAGTTATCTTTTTAATTCAAGAAGATTATGCTATATCGACAATACAATCTACTACATTCAAAATGGTAGCATCCATGCTTATGAAATGAATACTTACTCAGAAATTGCCCAAGTAGTATTTAATTAAATAAAAGTTGTCAACTGGGTGAGCTTGATCACAGCTAGAGGTTCACTCAGTTGACATTAATTTGTAAATATAATACAATTATCTTGTTAAGACTAGGGAATGTACCGGTTTCGACGGGGGAATTATTGGTAACAGTAGCCAGACGAGATCCCACATACTCGTAAAACAGTGGAAAAAACAACAAACGCAAACGAAAATAATTTCGCTTTAGCAGCTTAGGCTGCTAACATCCTGCCAGTCTTGACTGCGAGGCTGGATTTAGGGTGTCAAACTTAGTAGTCTACCAACTGCCTATGGTATTTAAGCAGAAGGGAACTTAAAGTACCTAGTCTAGTTTGATCTTGTTTTTGGGAGCTAACTAGATGAAATCCAAAACAAAAACTATTCTGGTAGAAACTGTTATGGGTAATCTTTCGGACAGGGGTTCGACTCCCCTCATTTCCACCAATACAAAAAAGATCCATGCATTCGCATGGGTCTTTTTTGTATTGGTGAATCTGGGAGTCGAACGGGCGGAAAAGGCGTGTTAGCGACTCCTAGTATTGTAAGAAAAGCGCTATATCACTTGTAGCATAGTAACAAAGAAGATAGAATGTTGTTAAAAATAATTGCATAAAGGTAGTTACTATACTAATAATAGCAAGGGCATTGTGGTACAATGATAATAATAAAAATAAACTGTTATGATAATAATTAGAATCATTTGTTTGGTATGGGTTTGCCATCCCGCTTCACTATTGAAATTTATCATTTGTAGGGGCGATTCACGAATCGGCCGATGTCAACGGACAAAATGCAAATGGGGAGGGATTGAGTAGGATATAATTCAAAGTAAAAGAATGAATAAGAGGCGGAGATAATTCTATTTTTTTTCAATAAACTTGCTCAGAAAAGGAAAAATAAAAGTTCAGCAAAACATAAATAAACATTTCAATTATGTTCTGTTGCCATATTGAGCAATAAGTTGCAAAGCGGCTTACAACTACGCCTTCAGGCAACACCAAAAGCTTAACTTCGGGCATACTGAAACTCACTTCGCTCAAACAGTCAGTATGCTTTGCCTACATCTTCGCTGGGTGTTGCAACTGCCTGCTCCATATGACTCCTGTTTTTGCAACTGAATTGCTCTTTGTATGTTAGTAGAAGCAACTATGATACAAATGATATTAGATATGGAATTATCTATATCTTTGTATGGATGGGTTTGCCATCCCGCTTCACTTAGCATGGAAGAGATAAGTAAAAGTTCAGCAAAACATAAATAAACATTTCAATTATGTTCTGTTGCCATATTTGAGCAATAAGTTGCAAAGCGGCTTACAACTACGCCTTCAGGCAACACCAAAAGCTTAACTTCGGGCATACTGAAACTCACTTCGCTCAAACAGTCAGCATGCTTTTCCTACATCTTCGCTGGGTGTTGTATCTGCCTGCTCCATATGACGCCTGTTTTTGCAACTGTATTGCTCTTTTTATGTTAGTAGAAGCAACTATGATACAAAGGATATTAGAGAAGGAAGTACCAATATCTTGTAGGGCATGGGTTGCCAGACTAAAGTCCACATCTTAACTATCTTCTTACTATTTAACCAAAATATGCGAAAAAATCGCATAAAGTTATAGTTTATTCATATGAATAAGCATATCCCTATGCTATAATGTATGCAATGAAATTATCTTAAATAACCGAGGTGGGAATGATGGTTGTAAGTTATAACAAGCTATTTAAGCTGCTAATTGATAAAGGCATGAAGAGATCAGAGCTGAGGAAAGCGATTAATCTCAGCCCTAATACTTTAACAAAATTATCTAATAATGAGTATGTTTCCATGGAGGTATTGGTGAAGATTTGCTGTAGATTAAATTGTGACATTGGTGACATTATGGAAATAATTAACTGTACTAATATTGGCAAGGACAATGTAGTATAATAGAAATTAAAGCATCAATACACTGGAGGAAAAAAATGGCAAAATTAACCTTGCAAACATTAGAAACAAAATTATGGGATTGTGCGGACATACTAAGAGGAACGCTTAACTCCAGCCAGTATATGGAATATATTTTCGGCATGTTGTTTCTTAAAAGGATTAACGACCAATTTACTGTGGAAAAAGCAGAAAAACAAGAGAAATTCGCAACGCTTCCTCTAGCAGCATTAGAGAAAGAGCTGGAGAATGCCAAATCATATAAGACCTTCTTCATCCCTAAACAAGCTCGTTGGGAAAATTTCAAGGACTTGAATCTAAATATTGGCGCTGAACTAGACAAGGCTTTCAAAGCGATTGAGGACGAACCGAAAAACAGCGAGCTGGTGGGAGTACTGACCACAGCCAACTACAACGATAAAGAAAGAGTTCCAGACGGTAAGCTGAATCAGCTTATTCAGATTTTCAATACCCTCGACCTTTCAAATAATGGCTTAGCATCTCCAGATATTCTAGGGGATGCTTATATGTATCTCATCAAGCAATTTGCCGATGATGGCGGAACCAAAGGTGGGGAATTTTATACGCCAAAAGAAATTAAAGATGTAATGGTAAGACTCTTGAAGCCTCATGAAGGCACAAGCATCTATGATCCATGTGCTGGCTCCGGTGGCTTCTTAGTTTCTGCTATTGAATACGTGAGAGATGTACAAAAACAAAACCATAGAAACCTGCAAATTTTTGGGCAAGAAATTAATCTCACAACATGGGCAATAGCCAAGCTGAATATGCTGCTCCATGAGGTAAATGGTGCGACTATTTGGAAAGGTGACACCATCAGAGAACCAAAGAATACAGAAGGTTCAACGCTGAGAACTTTTGATATGGTGCTGTCTAACCCACCATTTTCACTTAAAAACTGGGGTCGTGAGGTTGCGGAAAAAAACGACTATCATCGTTTTAACTATGGCGTAGCCCCTGCAAGCTATGGGGATTTAGCTTTTGTGCAGCACATGCTGGCATCGCTAAACTCCAAAGGTATCATGGCAACAGTAGTACCCCATGGGATTCTCTTTAGAGGTGGCGAAGAAGGCAAAATCAGACAAGGGCTATTAGAAGATGACTTGTTTGAAGCGGTAATTGGCTTCCCTCAGAACTTGTTTTACGGGGCATCTATTCCTGCCTCTGTAATTATTCTGAATAAAAACAAACCTGAATATAAAAGAGGCAAAGTCTTATTCATTGAAGCTTCCCAAGGCTTTGTGAAAGATGGTAATAAGAACAGACTTAGAGAAGAGGATATAGAGCATATTGTAAAAGCCTATGAAGCCTTCCAAGACGAAGAAAAGTTTGCAAAGCTTGCTGATCTAGAAGAAATAAAGAAAAATGATTATAACCTGAACATTACCCGCTACGTGGACACCTCTGTGGAAGCAGACGAAATAGACCTTGCAGAAGTTATTGGTAGAATCTCAGAAAGAGAAGAAGAACTGGCTTTCTTAAAAGAGAAACTTAACACATTTCTGGAGCAACTGGGCTTCGAGAGAATATAGGTGGATGAAAAATGAGTGAGCTTAGAGCAGGTTATAAAGAGACAGAGATTGGGGTTATACCAGAGGACTGGGATATTGAATACTTGAATAGTTTCTCAATTCGAATTGGTGATGGACTACATGGAACGCCAAAATACGCTGAGGATGGACAATACTATTTTATTAATGGCAACAATCTTAAAAATGGTGTTATTTCAATGAATGATGATACCAAAAAAGTTGACACCAGAGAATACGAGAAAAATAAAGTTGACCTAAGAGCTACAAGTATTTTAATCTCATTAAACGGAACCATTGGAAGCCTTGCATGTTATCGAGGAGAGCCAATCATTCTTAGTAAAAGTGCTGGTTATATTACGCTAAAAAAAAATCAGGTTACGGGATATATTTATCAAGTGCTTCAAACAAAATATGTAAAAGACTTTATTTTAAAAGAGTTAACAGGGACTACTATACGAAATTTATCATTGAAAACATTAAGAAACATACCAATTGCAAAAGGTACTTTTGAAGAACAACAACGCATCGCAGAAATCCTCTCTACTACAGATGCCCATATCGAAAAGCTTGATAAAATTATTGAAGATTATCAGCTGCTGAAAAAAGGCATGATGAAAAAACTTCTGACTGAAGGAATTGGTCATACAGAGTTTAAAGAGACTGAGATTGGCAGGATTCCGAAGGAGTGGGAGGTTTGTAAAATTGAAGATGTTATTAGTTTTATGAAGAGTGGTTTGTCTAGGAAATTAAGTGACTCAGATATTGGGATACCTTGTTTAAGGTCATCAAACATAATTGATGGAAGATTGAAACTTGATGATTTAAAGTATTGGTATCTTAAAGACCCACAAGGTGCAAAGATAGATGACTATATTTTAGACAAAGGTGATATTCTAATTAATTTTATAAATAGCATTGCACAGATAGGTAAAGCATGTGTTTTTGATAATCCTAGCTTTGAAGCAATTTATACTACAAATGTTTTTAGAGTAAAAACTAAATTTGATAAAATGATTAACTCCTTCTTTTACTATAACACTCAAACTCAGTCGTATATGTATCAAGTTTCATTAATTACAAAACCTGCTGTAAATCAAGCAAGTTTTACAACAGGAGATTTTAAGAATATAAAATTCCCACTGCCAACACTAGAAGAACAACAATATATTGCTGATATATTGATAACCATAGATGAAAAGATTCGAATTTTTGATAATGAACGTCAAGACTTCGTAAAACTTAAAAAATCTCTCATGGAAAAACTGCTTACTGGAAAAATCAGAACAACTGAAATAAAGTCATTGGAGGCATAATAAATGTCTGGCTTAGGAAATGAATACACAATTGTTGAAAAACCGGCACTAGGCTATCTGGTCGATGTGCTGGGCTATGAATATATTAATGGCGAACTGCTGACTCCACTATACGGAGAAAGGGATTCTTTTCGTGATGTTATTTTAATTCAACGTTTGAGAACTGCCCTACGCAGGCTGAACCCTTGGATGACTGAAGCATCACTGGAAGCAGCAGTGAAGTTTCTTGTAAACGGTGAAGTTTTAGGTACTTCTCTCTTGGAAATCAATGAAAAAATCTATAAAGCCATTGTGGATTTGGATTTCACAATAACGCAAGTAGTAGGTGGACAGAAGAAACCACAAACGGTGAAGTTCATCGATTTTGCCAATGTGCAGAACAATGATTTTTTAGTTACCAATCAATATAAGGTGCAAGGACTAAATAAGGAAATTTTTCCTGATATCGTGGTTTTCATCAACGGACTGCCGGTGGTTGTGATAGAAGCAAAATCACCTTTTAAAGAAGGTGGAGAATTCATCAAGGCTGGCAAGAAAGATGCTTTTAATCAGCTGAGAAGATATATGGATGTGAGGGAAGGCGCTATTTCTGAAGGCGCTGAAAGGCTTTTTCACACGAACTTCTTCACAGGAATTATCAATAAATATCGAGCTTATGCTGGTACAATTAGTTCTTCTTATGACTACTATTTGGAGTGGAAAGATCCCTATCCCTTTAAGAAGGAAGAGATTATTGATTTAGAAAACAATGGTCAGAATCTCTTGCTTTTAGGACTGCTAGAAAAGCACAACCTGCTGAAAATTATGCAGTTCTTTATCATGTTCGAAACTGAAGGCGATGTACGGGTAAAGAAAATTGCCAGATATCAGCAGTTTAGGGCTTGTATGAAGGCGCTGAAGCGAATACAAGAAGGCAAAACTCCACTGGAAAAAGGTGGGGTTATTTGGCATACCCAAGGCTCTGGAAAATCCCTCTCGATGGTGATGTTAGCTAGAATGATTCGCAGAACTGCTGAGCTGAGAGATACCATGCTGGTTATTATTACAGATAGAATTGATTTGGATAAGCAAATCTATGCTACCTTCTCCAGAGTATTCCCTTCAGAATATACCCTAGCGGAAAACAATCTGGATAAGCTGCTAACTCGTGCTGAAACTGTGCAGGAAATGAAGACTTTGCTTGGCATGGCACAAGCGAAAATCATCTGTACCACTATCCAAAAGTTTCAATGTGAAACTGATGAAAACCCTATTTTTGAGGATGCTGAAACTAAGACGCAACTCTTCTTTGCTAAAGAGGTGGAGGTCTTAACCAACAAAGCAAATGTTATCGTCTTTACCGATGAAGCCCATAGGAGCCAGTATTCTAACCTTTCTATGAATATGCGCAAGGCACTACCTAATGCTACTTTTATTGGTTTTACAGGCACGCCAATAGAGAAGGATGATAAGAGCACCTACCGAACATTTGGTCAGCTAATCGACAGCTATACTATTTCGCAAGCTGTTAAAGATGGCAATACTGTGGCTATAGTTTACGAAGGCAGAAGGCAAGATTTGCATATCATCCAAGACAAGCTAGATGAAGATTTCAAGGCGTATTTCCAGCATAAATCAGATGAGGAAAAAGAAGCTATCAAGATAAAATTCTTCAATAAGCTTGCGCTTGCTGAAGCTGAGGATAGAATTTCTGATATTGCTAAAGATTTGCTTATGCATTATCGGGAGAACAGCTATAAACTGGGATTCAAGGCACAAGTAGTGTGTGTATCTCGGCATGCTTGTGTTAAATACTTTAATGCCCTCACAAAACATATGTCAACAGTGTTTCCGGATAATCCAATTGAAATGAAAGTAATTTATTCCGCAGATAATAACGATGAACCTTATATCAAGGTACACCGAACTAGCAAGACAGAGCAAGAGCTAATTTTAAGCAGATTTAAGAAGGAAATTGAAAAAGACAGACTCTGTATCATCCTCGTCAAAGACATGCTGCTTACTGGTTTCGATGCCAAAATAGAGGATGCTATGTATCTCGATCGGCCACTAAAGGAACATTCGCTATTGCAAGCTATTGCTAGAGTCAACAGAACCTATGACAAGCCGTATCAAATGGTAGAGGATGGCAAAGAGATTGAAAAAACCAGAACTAAAGCTTACGGGCGAGTTGTGGATTATTTTGGCATCACGCGGCACTTAGAAGAAGCCTTAGAAATCTTTGATAGTGAAGATGTGGGGCAACCAATGGAAAACATCGATTCACTTTTTAAAAAGATGCTTGACTACAAAGAAGCAGTGCTGAGAATCTTTGCAGGTATTGCTAAGCAAGATTTGGATGCTCTCATGAATGTGCTGAAGCCTGAGAATAAGAGGGCTGAATTTGAGATGGGCTATAAGCGTTTTGCAATTGCTGTCAATGCATTGATGCCTAGCCACGTACGGCTAGAAGACTTAAATGACCTGAAATGGCTCTCTTTTATTCGTGCGGGTGCAAAGGCAAGATTTGAGCCAGAGGATGCTATTGATATTTCCGATTGTGGTGAAAAAGCCAAAGAGTTGATTTCAGAACACTTAAAATCTCTGGGTGTCTATCAGTGGATTGAACCAATCACTTTATTTGATAAAGATTTTAAGGAGAAGATTAATCATGGCTCAGATGAAGCCATTGCTTCCACCATGGAACATGCTCTCAAACATGCTATTAGCGTAAAGATGAAAGAAAATCCTATACATTATCAGTCACTGCTGGAAAGATTAATTAGAATCCTAGAAGAGACCAATCAGAATTGGGAAGCAAGAAGGAAGCAATTAGAAGAGTTTGTGGAACGTGAAATGTCTCATGGCGAAGAGGCTTTGGTTGCAAAGTTAGGTTTTACGGAAAAAAGACAACTTGCTATCTTTGAAATGATTAAGGCAGAAGTTAATAAAGGTAAAGCAGCTGAAGAAGTAGCTTATTATGCTGGTTCTGAGGAAAACGCAGTATTTAAGCGGATGACCAAAACTGTTATTGCAACCATTAAAAAGAGCTGGGTAAAAGGATTTACGCAAAATCCTACCCGTATCAACGAAATGGAACAGGAAATTCATTCGGTGCTTCTTTCTGAACATTATCATGATATTGGTGATTATGACAAGATTACACAGCTGACTGCCAAAATCATGGAACTTGCTAAAATCCATTATCATAGCAATGATTGGGGTAATGCATGATGCGCCTTAGTTATGATTATGGCACTGAAAAGCTAGAATTTGAAGTTATCTTTAGAAAGCGCAAAACCATGTCTATTGAGGTTGAAGCACCGAAGGTGATAACTGTAATCTTACCTGAAGGCAAGACTGAGGAAGAAATTCTGGAGACAGTAAAGAAAAAATCCAAATGGATAGTCCAAAAACTCTTTGAAATAAGAGAGATAGAATATCGAAAAAGCAACAAAGAGTATGTAAACGGTGAAGCATTTAACTATCTGGGTAGAAACTAT
>JBAXCZ010000037.1:0-16645 GCA_037141195.1 Clostridia bacterium | reverse complement strand
TTAGTTGGTTAGTTGGTTAGTTGGTTAGTTGGTTAGTTGGTTAGTTGGTTAGTTGAATTATGAATGATACATTTTCATTGTGCATTATACATTATGAATTGTGCATTGTGAATTATGAATTGTACTTGTACTTGAAAATCCTACTCTCCTGCAATAACTCTAGCTACATGTACACCACTAGCAGAAGCATGAGCAAGTGAATGAGTAACGCCTGAACCATCTCCTAAAACATAAAGTCCTCGGACTGCAGTTTCTAAATTTTTATCTAAGGCTACTGTAGAATTATAGAATTTCACCTCAACACCGTACAACAATGTATCCTCGTTGGCAGTACCAGGCGCAATTTTGTTCAGAGCCCAAATCATTTCAATAATATCATCAAGCTGACGCTTAGGAATAACGAGACTTAAATCACCTGGAGTAGCACTTAAAGTTGGTCTAACGAAGCTACTAGCTAAGCGACTTTCATTGGTGCGTCTCCCTTTAATCAAATCGCCAAAGCGTTGTACAATCACACCACCACCGAGCATATTGCTCAGGCGTGCAATAGATTCTCCATAACCATTGCTATCCTTAAAAGGCTCAGTAAAAGTATTGGCAACCAAAAGTGCAAAATTAGTATTTTCAGTATGTAGCTCTGGATCTGCATAGGAATGACCGTTTACAGTAATTATTCCATTAGTATTTTCAGTTACCACTTCACCATAAGGGTTCATACAAAAAGTGCGAACCATATCGTTGTATAGAGAGGTTCGGTAAACAAATTTAGCTTCATATACTTGTGATGTGATATGTTCAAAAACTGAAGCTGGGATTTCCACTCTTACTCCAATATCCACCTTATTACTCCATGTTTTAATTCCCATTTGTTTACACATATCTGCAATCCACTTAGATCCAGAACGTCCAGTTGCCAGAATTAAGCGCTTAGTCTCTACAGTTTCTTTAGTAGTAAGCACTTCAAAGCCATAGACAGTTTGCTTTACATTATTCACCTTTTCATTAAAGCGAATCTCCACCCGCTCCTTCAGTTCTTTATACAAATTGCCGAGGATAATGCGATTACCATCAGTACCTAAGTGCCTTACCTTTGCTTCTAATAAGTGTAAATCATAGCGTAAAGCAGATGTTTTCAGCTGGGTAGTTGCTGTAGAATAAAGTTTTGCTTCCATTTCGCTAAAAGATAAATTCACTTCATCAACATATTCCATCAAATCTAAAGCTTCCTTCTGGCCAACATAACGATGTAAGTCTCCACCAAAGCTATTAGTAATATTATATTTTCCGTCGGAAAGACCACCAGCACCACCAAAGCCATTCATCACATGACATGATTTGCAACTAATGCAAGCTTTAATTTTTTTTCCATCGATAGGGCAAATGCGTTTAGGCATATTTTCCCCTTTTTCTATTACTAATATCTTCATATCTTTGCGTAATTTACTCAGCTCATATGCAGCAAAAACTCCACTAGCTCCTGCACCTACGATAACGCAATCATATCTTTGCATAATATCCACCTCAAAATTTATTTTACTTGTCTGCGCTCAGCAAAAAAACCACTAAGTAACTCTCTGCATTCTTCTTCCATAATTCCAGAGTAAATTTCTATAGTCCCACCATAAATATTAGGGCTAAGCAGCTGATAGTTAGATTCTATTCCACCACATTTAACATCCATTGCACCATAAACCAAACGCTTCAACCGACTAGCAGCAATAGTGCCAGCACACATAGCACAAGGCTCTAGAGTCACATAAAGCTCACAATTATCTAGGCGCCAACTTCCAAGCAAAGCATTTGCTCTTCTCATTGCTAAGAGTTCTGCATGGGCTGTAACGTCCTGTAAAGCTTCCTTTTCATTATGTGCGCTAGCAATTAAACGACCGTCTCTTACAATAACAGCACCAACAGGTACTTCACCCTTGGCAGCTGCTAGTATCGCTTGTGCTAGCGCAAGTTCCATCCACACCTTCATCGTTTCACCTACTTGCAAATTCATCTTTTCTCTTGTACAATTATAGCATGCTTTTTCCCAAAAAAGAAAAGCAAATTTATGCAAAAGAGGCAATATTATGTTTTTAGGATATTATTTACAGAATTTGATTTGGATGCTACCCGTAATCATCTTAGCAGGTTTAGCACAAGCCGCAGTTAGCAAAAATTATGCCACATATTCTCGCATCGCCAATAGCAAAAATCTCACAGGAGCAGAGGTTGCTCAAAGTATTTTACGCGAAAATGGAGTTAACGATATTAGAGTTGAAGCAACAAATGGTCGTTTAACTGATCACTATGATCCCCGTGGTAAAGTAATCCGTCTTTCTCAAGGAGTATATGAGAGTAATTCCATTGCAGCAATTTCCATTGCTGCCCACGAATGTGGCCATGCAATCCAGTATAACCAAGGTTATCTACCCATTAAAGTTCGTAACGCACTAGTACCTGTTGCTAGTCTTGCTAACACCCTAGTTTGGGGATTAATCTTCGTTGGTTTTATTTTTCAAATGCTTTATCTAATTGATTTAGCAATTGTACTCTATCTAGCAATCTTCCTTTTTCAAGTTGTCACTTTGCCAGTAGAATTTAATGCTAGCAAGAGAGCACTAAACATTTTAGCAGCAAACTATGTTTCTAGTAGTGAGCTGAAAGGTGCAAAAAAAATGCTTAATTCTGCAGCACTTACTTATGTAGCAGCCATGCTAGCCAGTTTATTACAGCTCATTAGACTATTAGTAATCCGTAATAGTAGAGATTAATTTCCGTTAAGAGCAACATATCTTATAAAAATAAAAGACTGACTTCATGTAAATGAAGTCGGTCTTTTGTCTTGCATAATCTTAGTATCTTAAAAAAACTTTCTTCCATAATTAATTATTCGCTAAAACTTCGTTAAACAGCTCTTGCTTTCTGATAAAAATCTCCACAATGTCTGGATCGAACTGTCTGCCACTTTCATTTCTAATAATTTCCACTGCAATATTATGGGCAAACGCACTTTTATATGGCCTTTTACTAGTAAGCGCATCATAAGTATCACAGAGTGCCATAATCCTAGCAGATAGTGGAATAGCTTTGCCTTGCAGTCCATCTGGATAACCTAATCCATCATATCTCTCATGGTGGGATCTAGTTATCAAAACTCCCATATTTATAAAATCATTTGATGGATACTGGTTTTGTATTTTTTCCAAAATTTCAGCACCAATAGTAGAATGTTTTTTCATCTCACCATATTCAAATTCAGATAATTTACCATTTTTTTTGAGAATAGCATCATTTACTCCAACCTTTCCAATGTCGTGTAAAGTGCTAGCTACTTTAATAATTTTGCAATAATTCTCCTTTGAACCATAAATATTATCAAAATTCTTTTCATCCACATATCTTGCTACAATTTCGCAATACTGACCCACGTTTTCGATATGCTTACCCGTATATTTATCTCTTGCCTCTGCAAGCTTAGCAAGGGCAAAAACTATTTCAAAATTAATTGCGTTTACTTCTTTAATTTTATCATCTAGTTTTAGCTTTAATTCACTACTATATTCATTAATTATTAGACTGCTTAAAAAGTTCTTCCGCTTGCTCTTTTCAATACTATAGCTACCTATCATTCCAATAAAATTAGCGCCAGCAAAAAACATCAAAGAAAAAATAAAGTTGCTGTTTATCTGTTTATTAAAGAGGATAAAAACAATGAAATAAAATACAAAAATAATCCAGCCGCCTATGCAAGTATAGATATAATTTAATTTTATTAAGAGGTAGCCAGAAAAAAATATCATAAACATGCCACCATAATAGATAGTATTATCAGGATCTACTATCAGCATTGATGCTATGCCAAGACCAGAAATTAAAAAATTTAATAATAATAATTTTTGATTGATTTTTCTGAAAATCGGTTTAAAGGACAGAATAACTGTCACAATAAAAATTGGAATAACAATAGCAAATCGAATAAAGAGAAACATCCCTTTATAACTTCCTGCCATAAACCAGTCAGAGACTGCAAAAACAGCATAAAGACCAGAAAACACAAGTAATATTACGCGCAATTGCTTTAAGTCAAGCTCCTTCTCACTATTACTTTGGAAAACTTCTTCTGTTTCATCCTCAAACAAATATTTGAATTTTTTCATCGAAGCTCCTCCTAGCTTAAAAAGAAAAAAGGAAGATAACCATAACCAGTTATCTTCCCTTCCTAATAACTGGCTACCCTTTAAGGCCCTCTAGCTTTGCGTCCTTGCGTTTCCACAAGTTTGCCAAATATTTTAAAACTATTCAAAACATAAATAGCTTTTGCGTCTAATTTTTTATCTTTTTATGTAGCACTTTCAGGTCTATTCCTATGCTGTTTAAGGCACTTTAGAATTTCTACCAAGTAATACAACTTATTCTAGAAGTATTTATCTTGAGATTATTCTATTCCAAAAATGTGCTTTCGTCAACTTATTTTCTCCAATTTGCTTTGTATTTCCATCTTATAAAAGAGCAATGAAAATTTAGACTATGAGTATTCACTAATCAATATTCTTGGTGGCTAACTCATGGGATAATTTTAAAATAAACGCTAACCCCTTATTTCAATCTAATATGCAATTGCGCCTAACCTAAAATAAATATCCACAATTAATACTTAATTGTGGATTTATAGCGTGACTTAAACTTCTATTTTATCCAGCTTTTTCCCATTTTATCAGCTGCAAAGATTGCCTCTAAGACCTTTTCTGGCGATATTTCCACTGGTTCATTATAAATAAACGAGTTTTCCTTACAAACATCTGCTGCAACAAGCTGTAATTCTTCCATAGTAACATTTTCCAATCCAATTTCTTTCAAGGTAATTGGCAAACCTACAGCCTGACAAAAATTATATACTTTGTCTAGTTCCTCTTTATTCGCATTATTCAAATGCAGTCCAACTTGCACACCAAAAGCTACCTTTTCGCCGTGCTGATAGGGTTTTGTTTGCGATAGTAGTGTTAACCCATTATGAATAGAATGGGCTGCAGCTATATTGCAGGATTCAAAACCAAGTCCACTAAGCAAAATATTTGCCTCAATAACCTTTTCTAAGGCAGTGGTCACAAGACCTTGGATACAATCTTCCTTCGCTTGTATCCCATATTTAAGAATTATCTCCGAAGCAAGCCTCGCTAAAGCTAAGCCAGTTTCAGTTAATTTTCCTCCATGATATGTTTTGGCGCCTTTCAATACACACGAATTAGCTTCATAACCTGTAGATAAAGCATCTCCCATGCCTGCTACTAAAAAACGAGCTGGTGCCGCGGCAATTATTTCAGTATCCACCATCACAACAGCTGGGTGTTCCTTTTGTTTGATGAAAGCAGCAACTACGCCGTCCTCATTATAAATCACAGCGTTTCCAGTACAAGGCGCATCAGTTGAAGCAATTGTAGGTACAATAACAACTGGAATACCTAACCTATCCGCCACAACCTTGGCACAATCTAAGGCCTTGCCTCCACCAATCCCAGCAAAGACAGTTATTTTTTGCTGCTTGGCAATTTTATAGACCCTCTCAATTTCCGCATAGGTACATTCCCCAGTAAAAAATTCAGTTATACCCTGCTCATTTTGTTGCATAATCTCCTGAATCGTCTCATAAAATGGATATGCTACAAGTGCCATTGGTATATTGCCATATTTGCCCATTATCTCCGGTATCTTCTTAAACAAGCCTGCTCCTTGTATATATTGCCTTGGAAAGAATAATTTTTGTTCCATGATTTTCTAATCCCCTTCTCATATAATGTCTAAATGAATTATAAGCTATGAAAATTTTTTAATCAAACATTTTCATAGCTTATAATTCATTTTTTGTTTTTTTCTGCCCTTTTTTCAATTCATTAAGTATCAGCAACTCAGCTTAAGTTATTTCTTTTCTTTAGCTCTTTTGTCATTGATAATCTTCATGTGTTCTACGGTAATTAAAGTTACATCATGCTGCTTAGCCCACTCAACTGAGCCTTTAAGAGCCGCAGAAAGAAAAATTCTTGGCACCTTAATAAGCTGCATACAAGCTTCATCAGTAAACTTCACCACATCATCAGCGCGATCTGCTGCATAATGAACTGCGTTTAAGTCTACATTTCGATTGGCTAACGGCTCAGCCACAGGTCTTCGGAAGCGGCTTAACCAAAAGTTTTTGCTATCGCGGTAGCCATAGTCAATAGGCATATGAGGAAAATCTCCTGGCTTTACTCCGTTAATTATTGCATCATAAAACTTTTCTTTCATCAATATTTTGTCCACTCGCAAGATGAAATGCGCACCAAATTTGCTAGTAATACCATTAAAATCATGATACGGCGGCGGATAACCGTCTAGCTCGCCCCCTTGATCAGACTCTGCATGATCCAATTCTCTCACCCAAGTGCATTCGAAAACTTGAAAAGCTTCTCCTACCACCTTAGGGAAATTTTCTTCTTGCTGCTCTTGGCTCATTAGTCCAGCTTTTTGTGTAAAAATACAATTTTGCATTTTTTCTTTTGGCGTATCTCCTGGAAAGCCTAAGCGTACACATTCTTTAAAATATTTCCGCTTATCCGAAATAAAGTTTAGGCTACATTTGTTGTTCTGTAAAAGGTTCTGAGCAGTATTTGAGGAATTTCTAGTGCAAAGCAGCATCGCATAATAATCTTTCCCTGCAATATAGTAGGGTGAAACTAAGGAATATGGACCAAAAGATGTACTGCCATCAGCACAGAGAGTACCCACCACAACAGTTGGCATGGGGAAAAAGCTGGAAGTCTGATAAAAATTATCCACAATCCTTAAATCCTTAAACTCACTCATAATATTCACCTATGCATAAACCATCTCGGTTAGTGCACCCTCTCTTTTTATTCATAAAGAATTTATTTGCTCAGATTAAAACCACTGTACATCTTGAGCTTATAATTTAGGTTTTTTGTGCTTTAATATCTGTTTCTCTTAAAAATCTATATGCAAGAACTTCAATATTTTTAAATATAAAAAATAACTAATTAGCATAATTACAGTAGAATAGCACATCGCTGAATAAAAACCCAGATTTTTTTTCAGCAAAATTGGTAGTGCTATAAAAAATATTAATGAAGGAATAATAATTAGAAAAATCGAATTTGATAGTACAATGATTTTACTAATATCCTTTGTATCTTGATACAACCAAATCATTGCTAAGATTGAAGTCAGTGGCAAAGAAGCTATAATAGCACCAAATGAAGGCAATTTTTTACTTACTGTTGCTATGGTTGCGATAATTATAGCGGAAAAAATCGTCTTAATAATAAATTGCATCATGCTCCCCCTTAGAACTACTTTACTTAGTTATTTTACCCAGTTATTCTACACTCTCGTAATCTAGTTTTTCCCCGGAAAAGATAATATAACCTCAAAAGCCTTATCCGCTTTTGTCTCATTATAGCCGCGAATTAATAAACAATTAGCTTGATAAGCTTTATGGAGAGAGAAAATATCCCTTATTCTTAGTTCCGATAAGAAATAGATATCCAAACGCTTTAAGCTACCTAATTTCATTCTCTCCTCGTCAGTAAAAACATCATAGGCAAACTCACCATAGCGACAATTATTCACATGACCGAGACAATCAATATAACTATTATAAACTTGTCGTTCATCCACCTTAGCGTATTCCACCGTGGTTTTATTCGTTGGACTTGCTTCAATAGTAAATTCCCTGATAGGTTCAGATATGAAAAATGGAAGTTCTTTTTTGTGATAAATAGTTCGCTTTTCTACATCTATCAAGACTGAAAAGCCAGAACCATGAAAGACTATTTCGCCATTTGTATCCTTGAAGACCACTTCACGCCGAAAAAAAGGTCCACGCTTCTCTGAATGCCAAGTGTTAGCAACTAGCTTCATACATCCATTAACAGGCTTCACAATTTCAATCGAAATGGCCACCAGCACCCATGCTAAATTACTCTGCATAGTGGTTTCTACATTCATCTCAATCCTATTTAAGTGTTGCTCTGCTACCTGTCCGAAGAGCCTTTGATAGGCGTAAGGTTTTAACAAATTATCTTCATTTAAGTCAGCGACTTCTACTTCCAGCTCATATTTATAATCTTTCTCCGCCTGCATTATCTGCTCCTTCTTTAAGCTAATCATAGAATTCTAGCTGTTTATTTGTTATCTGCATGCAATTTTTCTCTTTACCTAAAAATGTTATAAACTGAAATCAAGTTTTCTTAGATTATTTGCATTTTATCCAGCACTATTGCTTACAATTTTTTGTGGTTTTAATTCTTGTTTGCTTTAGCAAACGGCGTTTTTTAAGTGTTGCTATTCTGTATATTAGCCAAACTAGTATTAACAAAATTATTAGCCCAATACCATAAACAATCAGCGCAAATTTATTTGGATTAGAAAGCAAAGCTCCTAAGGACTTATCATTAACTACATTTTTTCTGCCGTGGTTTTCTTGATAATAATTTGGAATAACAGCAACTCCCGCCTCATGCTTAAAGCTCTCCAGATAATTCGCCAAGGAAATCCATTCCTTTACTTCTCTTCCTTTTTGATAAATGATATGGTCTTCAAAATTGCTAATTGGTTTCCCAGCTTGATCCTTTGGTACAAGCGAAATAATCCCGAAAGTTTTAGCCTGCACAGCACCTAGCATTTGGCAAGAATACAAGCCACCTACCACACGGTAGAGCTTTTCATCTTCTAACCCTTGAGTACCTTCAGCTGTGACTAATTCGGTTGCAATTACCTTATTAAAAATCAGGCGATTAGGATTAAAAGTATAATTAAGCCCGGAAGTATACAATTGAGCATCTGGCATAATATCAGTTACCGAGGCATTAACTTCGGCTACATTCCTTAACTCTTGACCAGTTAGATAAATACTAACTAAAGGATACCCTGAAATTCCGTCTTTACCAATACCTAATGAACTCATTTTGAAAGCATCGGAAATAGTGACATTTCCTGCTACTAGCGAGCCTCGAATAACACCCCTAGGCACAACAGCTGCTGCTATTTCTGTATATTTTTCTCCTTCAGCTTGCTTTACCGCAAAAATATAGGCATCTGTGATCAAGTTACCTAAAGTACTCTCAGCATTCTCCTTATCCAGTTCCGCTAAAGTTTGAAAAGAAAAAGGAGAGCTTGCTAACACTTGATCAAACTTATAATTATATTGATCTAAAAATCTTTCTTGTACCTTTTGCTTAAAGTAATTTATTTTCTCTACAGCCCCATTGTCTGCTGTAATGTTAGCTGAGATAGCGTTTAATTGGTAATCATCTATCTTCCAACGCCCATTCCCATCTGGAAGCAAAACAATTTTGCCTAAAAATTCACCATAAGCATTAGCCGAAACTATAATGGTATTCCCTACAATAATTGGGTCTTCTAGAGTTGAGTGGGTATGCCCGCTAATAATCAAGTCTATCTCTGGTACTTTCTTAGCTAAAATTTCATCTTCAGATTTACTAGCGTCTTTATCAGTACCAGAGTGAGACAAGGCAACAATCATATCTACACCTTCTGCTTTAAGCGCTTTAACCATGCGTTTGGCTGCAAGTTCATTTTCTTCAAATGTCACCTTTGCAGTAGGTGCAACATCAATAGCATCCTTACCAAATAAGCCAAATATCCCAATTTTCTTGCCATTTTTTTTCACAATAATATACTCTTGCACATTAACTTGCGCAAAAGAATTTTTTAAGTCCTGGAGCTCTGGCGTAAGTTTGCCAGTGTCATCAGGAGAAAAGCTAATGTTTGAGGCAACCAGTTGTGGTAATGGATCATCACTAATTGCTGCAGCGTTTAGCATTTCTGTTAAGCCTGTAGTCCTAAAATCGAATTCGTGATTTCCAAAAGTCGTGGCATCAAAGCCAAGGTTTCCCAGCATCCGTAGCTCACTTGCATCAGTTTTAAAAATAGTTTGAAATAAAGTTCCCATAGAAAAATCACCTGCATCCACAACCAAGGGATCATTGGCTTTTTCTAACTCTATGAGTGTTTTAATCCTTGCAAAGCCACCTCTTTGGGTTATTACCCCTTGTTCAAGGGCATTGTAAGGCAAAAAATTCGAATGTAAGTCATGCGTGAAAAGCACAGTTACATTGTTTTCCGCTGCTATAACCGATAACATACTCATAAAAAGCAACCCAATAACTAAAATTACACCTATCAGAAAAACTGATTTTCTCTTCATTTGATCACCTTTTTTCTTGTTTTGTTGTAATAGCGATTGACAAATATTTCGCAAAAATTCAACTTTTTTTATGATCCATTTGCCTTTTCTACACACCGAGTAGGGATACTACTTTCACAAGGCACACCTACTTGACATTTTCCACAGCCGTATCTTGGTGGGAATTTTTCAGCCGTTGTATCTAAGAAATCAGAGCAGATTTGATGATTTTTTCCTTGCTCGAAAGAGATTGCACCGACTGGACAATTTTTAACACAAGCACCACACATTAGGCAATATTCATAAATGCTTGTGTATGTTCTTTTATCAGGTTCCATGACTAATTCTGTAATAATGCTGCCAAACCTACCAGCTACACCTTTCTGTGTGAGTAGCCCTTTGGAAAGTCCAAATGTCCCCAGACCACAAACAAAAGCTGCGTGTCTTTCCGACCAATTGCTAGTATACATAGCTTCAGCTTGAATCTGACTATCAAAACCAATTTGTGATTTATATCTTGTATCTAAACTAGGAACTAAACTCATATATCCAGCATTTATAAGCTCCGAATTCAGATAATTACCTAGTTTATTTATTAAAGCTTGCCCCTCAGCTCTACCATGCAACCATGCTTCTGCTGGCCAAAACTCTTTTTCTCTATTTGCCTTCTTTACTATTTCACTATATGGCAAAAAGTAAGAAATCACCGATTTTGCTGATGGCAACCATTCCAGTGGTAAGATGAAGTGTGCTCCAATGACAGTCGGGTCCTTAAACAAACCGAAATACTCGTCAGTTGCTAAAGCAAAACCCACAAGAGGTGAATCAAAAATCTTCATCCCAATCAAATTTTCAGAAATAGCAATTTCCTTATTTATATAATTGTCTACAGAATTTTCCACAAAGTCTGCAGCTAATTTAATTATTTCCCGCTTATCCATCTTACCCTCCAGCTTGTAAGTTAATTTTTTAGATTAATTATCTTATATGGGATTTGCTACAAATTGGGATTCTTTTGTAAGTTTCTAGCTTATTTTTCTTTTCCAAAAAAGAATTGTTGTATATCTTCAATGCCTAATATTTTCGAAAGTATCAGCATTTCCGAGAAAGTCCATGCTAAGGTACCAGCAAGTTTTTTAGATAATGTCTGCTTACTAGTAGAAAAATGCTTGGCAAGTTCTGAAAAAGAAATGTTCTGCGCATCCATGAGTTCTTCAATTTTTCTCATAAGTCTTTGCTCCTATCCACTAGCTTAAATAACAGAGTCATGTTCTGTCTCTTTTTCACATATTTTATTGTATAAATCGTACATTCTTTGCACTCCATTTTCCAAGTGATAATAGTGAATAATATAAAATATTTCCAAAACACCTAGTATCATCACCAATAATAGCAAGAACACTTGACTATAGATGATAGTAAGTGACACAGACCCTAAGAAGAAAAATGCAACAGCTATAGTGACCAATAAATGAATTAATCTTTCATGTTGCATGAACTCAATTTGCGTTTTATGGTAGCATTTTAGAGCTTTCCAGTTTTGTATTTCCTGAGCTAGCAGTGCTCTTTGCATGTATGCTTCATGCTGCAATAAATAATGATTCATTGTTAGGTTCGCCTCCAAAGAATTACTTCAATATTTACCAAAAAAATGAAGTAGCTATTAGTTCTAAGCAATTTTTTTCTTTGTTTAATTATATGGCAAATAGATATAGATAACAAGTAGTGACATTTTGACTTTATATTTATCTTAAGAACCAAGTGCACCAGACAAATTATAAAATAATAAGCTGTCTTAAATATTTCTAAGTCAACAAAAAAACTCATCAGCCTAGCTCTTATACTTTCATGTAAATTTTTGCTACTGCATATTGCCAATGTCCCGCTATTTTAATGTACCGTTTTTTAGAGTATACTAGCTGTATGCACCCATTTTCTGCATTTTATCCTAATCCATGATTGGAGGTGCACCGCTAGATGAGTTTTTTAAGACATAAAATAACCACAGCACCTTTATTTTTTCTGCTTATTTTAATTTTTCTTAACCAAGGTTGTCAGCAACAAACCAGCCTCAGCAACCAAGTTAAATCGCCAGCTACCAAAGTTCAATCTGAGTTTCCGAAGAATTCAACCTCTGCTAGCGCAACGGAAATCCAAGAAGCAAAAATTCTGGCTAAAAATCTTGAAAAACCAGTAGCATATTATGATGTAATTGTATATGGTGGTACCCCTGCTGGTCTTATTGCCGCAATAGCAGCAGCTAGAGAAGGAGCAAAAGTTGCTATTATTGAACCAAGTGGCCATCTTGGTGGCATGGTTACAGGAGGACTTAGTAATTCTGATATAGGGAACCAAGCAGTTATTGGTGGTATAGCTAATGAATTTTTCCAGAAAATTGGTAATGCTTATGGGAGTGAAATCAGTTATAATTTTGAGCCTCATGTTGCCGAAGAAGTTTTCATAGAAATGATTAACCAAGCAGGTGTAGATGTCTACTTAAATCACTCGCTAAAAGAAAATGGCGGCGTAGAAAAATCAGGCTTAGCGATATTAAAAATCATTACAACCAATGCGGATATTTTTACTGCCAAAGTTTTTCTTGATTGTTCTTATGAAGGTGACTTAATGGCTCAAGCTGGTGTTTCCTATACCTATGGTCGTGAAGCTCAAACAAAATATCATGAAACCTTTGCCGGTGTGAGACCAAGTATTTCCCTCCATAATTTCAATTTTCCCGTTAATGCTTATACAGGAGATGGTGCCCTCTTACCAGAAATTTCCAGTACAACTATAGCCGGTCTAGGTCAAGGGGATTTGAAAATCACAGCGTATAATTATCGTTTATGCCTCACTAATGATCCCGCTAATTCAATCCCACTTGTCGCCCCCAAAAATTACAATCCAGCTAGATATCAATTGTTAGCAAACTGGTTAACCACTTTAAAAAAATCTGAAAATAATAGAAATTTGAGTATCTCCGATGTGCTTTGGTTTTCTAATCTTCCCAATAATAAAGTTGATGCCAATAACTCTGGTCCTTTTTCCACAGACTATATTGGTGGAAACTGGTCTTTCATCCAAGCTGATTATCAAACCAGGGAGCAAATTAAAATCGAGCACCAGGAATATATCCAAGGTCTCTTATATTTTCTCGGTCATGATCAACAGCTAGCTACTGAACTTATAAGTGCTTTCAGTAAATGGGGCTTAGCTAAAGATGAATTTGCGGATAATGGAAACTGGCCCTATCAATTATATATTAGAGAAGGTCGGAGAATGCTTGGTGATTTTATCATGACACAAGATGATTTACAGGAACATACAGAAAAATTCGATTCCATAGGTATGGGTTCATACCCTATTGATTCCCATCATACTCAAAGGTTTGTGACAAATGATGGAATTGTTAAAAATGAAGGTGATCTACAAGTATTTATTCTACCTTACCAAATGCCTTTTAGAATCATGCTTCCAAGAAAGAGTGAAGTCACAAACTTAATAGTTCCAGTTTGCGTTTCAGCAAGTCATGTCGCATATTCCTCTATTAGAATGGAGCCGCAATACATGATTTTAGGTCAAGCTGCAGGCATTGCAGCTAAAATAGCTATAGATGAAAAATGCATTGTTCAGGATATAAATACAGAGCAATTAAGAATTAGATTACAGAAAAAAGACGCAGTGCTAGCCTTAGCTAACTAAAAATCCAAGAATGGTCTAACAGTTGGAGAGCAGTTGTCTAAAAATGGTCTAGCTGTTGTCTAAAAATGGTCTAGCTGTTGTCTAAAAATGGTCTAGCAGTTATCTAACCAACTAACCAACTATCAAACTAACCAACTATGAATTAAGAAAGGTTACAAAATGGATAATCAAGAACAAAAACACCAGCGCCGCGTGCGTTACACCGGCACTCATCCTAAAGCTTTTCAGGATAAATATAAGGAACTGCAACCAGAGAAATATGCTGATACAGTTGAAAGGGTTATGGAGAAGGGCAGTACTCCTGCTGGTATGCATCGTTCAATTTGCGTTAACGAAATACTAGAATTCTTACAAATCACTCCTGGTCAAACTGGATTAGATGCTACCCTAGGTTATGGTGGTCACACCTTAGAGATGCTAAAGTGTTTGAATGCGCAAGGACATTTATATGCCATAGATGTGGATTCTCTAGAATTACCGCGCACCAGAGAGCGTTTAGAAAATTTAGGGTATGGACCAAAAATTTTAACTGTTCTGCAAATGAACTTTTCCAAGATAGATCAACTTTCCCAGGGGGCTGCTTTATTTAATTTTGTTTTGGCCGATTTAGGAGTTTCTTCCATGCAAATAGACAATCCCGCAAGAGGATTTTCATTCAAACACACAGGCCCCTTAGACTTACGCCTAAATCCCTACAGAGGTAAATCTGCAGCAGCTCGCTTAAAAACTATTTCGCAAGCTGAATTACAAGGTATGTTGTTAGAAAATGCTGATGAGCCTCATGCCAAAGAAATCGCTAGTGCCATTATTTCCGAGATAAAAAAAGGTATAGAGCTTTCCACAACAACGCAGCTCCAACAAATTATTAAAGATACTCTGAAATTTGTACCCAAAGATCTTCGGAATGAAGAAATTAAAAAATCCTGTCAACGCTGCTTTCAAGCGCTCAGGATAGATGTTAACAATGAATTTGAAATGTTAGCTGAATTCTTGGAAAAGCTTCCTACTACCCTAGCTAAGGGCGGCCGTGTTGCTATACTCTCATTTCATTCAGGCGAGGATCGTCTAGTTAAAAAATCTTTTCAAGAATTTTTCCGTACAGGTATTTATCGTGAAATTGCTCCTGAAGTTATTCGCCCCTCCGCAGCAGAATGTAATAGCAATGGTCGTGCGCGTTCGGCTAAATTGCGTTGGGCAATCAAAGCATAGATTTCCAGTCCAAGGGTTACGTATTCAGCCCCTTGGACTTTTTTCTATAACTATATTTATTGCTAAACTCTTTTAACCTTAATTTTTGCCATAAATTCATATTCTTTTGGAGCTATTTCTTGGTTATAAGCAAAGCTTGCTTCATTTCCTTGATGGTCAATAGAAAGCCATAAATGACACAAGGCAATACCAATGTCAATTTGATTCATTTTGCCATATAAAGGAGTTCTCAACAGATTTAATTTTTTTCTACTCACGATAATATTCGTAGCATCTCCACTAAAAAACCATGGCTGCGTATTAGAAGCAGACGGAGCAAGACGAACAGACTCCAAAAGTTCATCTCCACCTACAATGCTTGAAATATCCATCATGCTGTTACGCTTAAACTCCAGCACATCTACTCTATGTATCATTTCTGGACTGTCCCCAAAAGCCAGCATTATGACAAACTCCAAGCCATTTTTAAGTTTAGGAACTTCTTTTGTAGGCTTTGCCATACCCAGCCAGCAACTGGCGAGATTATTAACAGAAAGATACAGATCAATCTGTTGTAGTAAAAAACCAGCATTCATTAAATAATTGCCCTGCTTCTCCGAATACAGACAAATATAATGCGGTGCTTTGATAGGTAAAATATTTTGCACAGCAGCTGTTTCTAGATAAGCAAACTCATATCGAATGCTCTCATCAAGGGGTTTCACACTACTTGCATATTCCTTTAGCTTGGTTAGAGTATCATCAGGTAGTGAGTTCATAATATATTTCCGAATAGATTTACGCTTAAATATCCCATCGTAAAGTTCCTTATTTGTCATTTCAGTACCTCCATTTAATTAATAATTTAGAAAAATAAAAATATGACCTGTTAGATTTTATCTATGCAGGTCATTAATCATGTCTAAAACAGTAAGTATTCAATTACCTTGCCTTGCCTACATTATTTATAACTCTGCACTATTTCTTGTTGACCAGAGCAAGATAGAGTCCTGCACTATATACTAGCACAGCAATTCCTAACCCAACTGCCATCAAAAAAGATCCTATATCCGAATCTTTACTAAGAAATGCTGACCCATATGCCAGTGAACCAAATATTGACACTAAACCAAGAATGGAAATAACAGTCCAAGATTTTTCTTTTGCTCTAATTGAAAATATAAAGAGCGCAATTGAGAAAAGCAACAGCAATGTGCCAAGGATAATGTGTGACATAATAATACCAGATCCTACCGCAAACTGCCAGCCATTTGAGCCCTCAGGAATTTCCACAAAAAGATTGGCATACATTCCTAAAATATATTCCAGTACCAATAAGGCAATCATTAGCATACCGATAAATTTTATTTTTTGTAAAAGTTTATTGCTAACTAGACTTTTTTGCTTGTTTTTCATCCCATTACCTCCCAAATTATTAAAAGTAGAAAAGTTATGAATAGGCAATTATCATTTAGCTGCGCTTAGTCAACTGTTAGACAATTCATTTGTTTCAAGTTTTTCTCAGCGCCGTAGGCACTCAGCGTGGCGTAGCCATTCTCAGCAGAGGCAAAG
>JBAXCZ010000036.1:0-17335 GCA_037141195.1 Clostridia bacterium | reverse complement strand
TAAGCATGGTAACTTTTTTAACTATCTTAGAGGTATTAATATCTGTCGCGTTAATTGTTCTAGTTTTGTTAATGGATGGTAAATCTGCTGGATTATCTGGTGCTATTGGCGGTGGTGCAGAAACGCTTTTTGGCAAACAAAAAGGGATTAATAAACTTTTGAACAAGGCTTCTAGCGTTTGCGCAGGTTTGTTTTTACTTGTTACTTTACTTTTAGCAATTATTAGCTAACATTTAGTTAGTTTTTTTAGAAAATGATGATTTTATTATGGACTGCGATGAAAGCAAAGATATTTTACTTCTAAGAAAACAGTAAAATCTATGCTTTTTTTGCAGTCTTTTAATTTAAAGCATAGTAAATAGAAATTTAAAATCGGTAAAAGCTAATCATTTGTACGGCGAAAATGTTAGTCGTCGATGAAAGGTGATAATATGATAAAAGAGAAAATTCTTGCTGTGATGCAAGAGCCAAAGTATCAGCCAACTGATTTAGATAGTATCTTGGCTGCAACAAAAATAGAGGATTATGCTGAATTTACTAGTGTCTTAAAGGATGCTGTAAGCAAAGGCGAAATTTTACAAAGTAAAAAAGGCCGGTATGGATTACCAGTACATTTCGGCTATATACGGGGAAGAGTCATCGGTAATAGTAAGGGGTTTGCTTTTTTGAATGTAGAAGAAGCAGAAAGAGATTATTTCATTCCTGCTTCGAAGATGGGTACTGCGCTCCATGGTGATATTGTATTAGCCAAGGAAGTTAGTGCATCCGGTAGCCGTAAACTAGAAGTTGAGGTTACCAAGGTTTTAGAGCGTAATACACAAACTTTAGTAGGTACTTTTGCCAAACAAAAACAATATGGATTTGTCATTCCTAGTAACGGAAGATACGCTAAAGATATTTATGTTTCTGCAGCACATTTTTTAGGTGCAGAAAATGGCGATAAGGTAGTGTTAGAAATTATAAGCTTCCCTACGGAAAACTCTGGACCAGAAGGAAAAATTATTGAAGTATTAGGAAAAACTGGCGATCGTGGTGTAGATATTTTAACTATTGTCAGAGAGTTGAATATTCAGGATGAATTTCCACAAGCTGTATTGCAAGAGGCTGCTATAATTCCTGAAAAAATCGTATATCTTGAGCTCGATCAGCGGAAAGATTTGCGTAAGCAACTAATGATGACAATTGATGGTGAAGATACCAAAGATATTGACGATGCTATATCTTTAAGTTTGCTTGCTAATGGTAATTATCAACTTGGAGTACACATTGCTGATGTAAGCTATTATGTTAAAGAAGAAACCCCTTTAGACAAGGAAGCCTTTGCTAGAGCAACTAGTGTTTATTTAGTAGATAGAGTAATACCTATGCTCCCACCTAAGCTATCTAATGGAATTTGCAGCTTGAACGCTGGTGAAGATAGATATGCTATGAGCTGTATTATGGAACTTGATCAGATAGGCAAATTAATAGCTTATGAGCTTACTCCGTCTTTGATTCATGTGGATTTTCGCATGACATATTCCAAGGTAACTAAAATTTTGGCGAAAGACCAAGAATTAATTCATGAATACGAAAGTCTTGTCACAATTATAAGTTTAATGCAGGATTTAGCTATGTTATTAAGAAAGAAGCGTCTGCAAAGGGGAAGTATAGATTTTAATATTCCAGAAAGCAAGGTAGAGTTAGACTCTCAAGGTAGGGCTATACAAATTATTCCAAGAACAAGAACAGTGGCTGATCAGATTATTGAAGAATTTATGTTAATAGCTAACGAAACTGTGGCTGAACATTTTTTCTGGCAAGAAATACCAGGCTTATATAGGGTACATGAGGAGCCAAAGGCAGAAAAAATAGAAAATCTTCGCACACTCTTAGCTGTTTTTGGATTACAGCTAAATAAAGGAAGTAATGGTCCAAAACCAAGCGATTATCAAGTATTAATCGAAAAAATGCAAGGTACAACACAGGAAAAAACCATATCTACTATTATGCTTAGATCATTGCAACATGCTAGGTATAGCGAAGAAAACTTAGGCCATTTTGGATTAGCGGCAAAATATTATTGCCATTTCACATCGCCAATTAGGCGCTATCCAGACTTGATTGTGCATCGGATGCTGAGACTGGTTGCAAACGGAAAAGAAATTAAACTTAGCCAAAGAGCAGAACTTGAAGAAAAAATGCAGCGCTTTGCTAGACAGTCATCCTTACAAGAAAAAATAGCAGAGACTGCAGAAAGAGATTCTGTGGACTTAAAGAAAGCTGAATATATGTTGCAGTTTATCAATACGGAATTTTCCGGAGTTGTTAGTGGCATTACTAGTTTTGGAATGTATGTGGAATTGGAAAACTCTGTTGAGGGATTGGTAAGATTAGCTTCACTCACAGATGATGAATACGATTATATTCAGGAAAAAATGCAACTTATAGGACGAAAAAACAAAAGATGTTACACAATAGGGACCGTAGTAAAAATTAAAGTAACAGGTGCCAACGTAGAGGCAAAGCAAATAGATTTTGAGCTAGTTGGTATGCCGCTAATTAAGAAAAATATCATTCCAAAGAAAAAGTATGTTGAAAATAGCCAGCCTCGGCAAAAAAAACTTAAAATTGAGCATGGAAAGACTAAATCAATGAGTGGAACAAGAAAGAAACATAAGTAGGTGAGGGTATATGCAGGATAAAAAAGAAAAAATTGTGACTGATAATAGAAAAGCTCGGCATGATTATTTTATTGATCAAGTGTTTGAAGCTGGTCTAGCTTTAACTGGCACAGAAGTAAAATCTTTGCGTACAGGAAAGGCAAACTTACAGGATAGCTTTTGTACCATAAGAGAAGGTGAAATATTTTTACATAATTGCCATATTAGTCCATATGAACAAGGCAATATTTTTAATGTGGAACCTAAGCGTACTAGAAAAATTCTTATGCATAAGGAAGAAATCAGAAAACTCGCACAAAAAGTAAGAGAAAAAGGTTTTACTTTAGTACCACTCAGGTTATATTTTAACGATAAAGGTAAGGTTAAGCTTGCTTTAGCACTTGCTAGAGGAAAGAAAACATATGATAAACGCGATGACTTAGCTGAAAAAGATGCAAAAAGGGATTTGGCTCGCGCCATAAGAGGTAAGGAATAAACTGAAAAAAATATTTGGGCAAAGTTATTTTATATTTTGCTTAAAGTATGTTAAAATAAGATTGTTAATATTAAGTTAAAAAATGCTTCAGCCAATGTGGTCTGAAGTGTTTTTCTGTGTAAAGTTAGACAGTAAAGGAGGGGTAAAGTGAATAAAGTTGCTGTGATTATATTAGCTGCTGGTAAAGGGACAAGAATGTATTCCAAGGTTGCTAAGGTTCTACATCAAGTGGCTAATATGCCTATGCTTGGACATGTGCTTACACAGGTTGAGCAAGTAGATGGTGTAGAACAAAAAATTGTAGTTGTGGGACATCAAGGAGAAGACTTATTAGAATTATTAGAAGGTGTTGCAGAAGTAGCTTGGCAAAGAGAACAGCTTGGAACTGGGCATGCAGTCCAGCAAGCTCTTGGGCTGTTGCATGAAAATGTGGATGATGTCTTAGTAGTTTGTGGTGACACGCCACTTTTGACAGCAAAGACCTTGAATTTGCTATTAAAGTTTCATCTTGCGGAAAAAGCATCAGCTACAGTATTAAGCGCACTCTTTGATGACTCATCGGGATACGGGCGTATTATTCGCGATGAAAATGATAATCTTATGAAAATTATCGAGCAAAAAGATGCTACTGATAGGGAAAAGTTAATCAAGGAAATAAATTCTGGGGTCTATGTTTTTAATGCTCAAGAGCTCAAAGCATATTTATCAGAGATTAAGGCGAATAATGCTCAAAATGAATATTACTTAACAGATATAATAAGTGTACTGCGTAGAGAAAGTAAGTTAGTAAAAGCTTTTATTACCAAAGAGGCAGATGATATTATGGGAATTAACAATCGCATACAGCTGGCAGAGGCAGAAAAACTTATGCGCAAGCGTATTAATAATTCTTGGATGGAAAAAGGGGTAACAATGGTTGATCCTGATTCTGTGTATATTGACGCTAGTGTTTTGCTAAGTCAAGATGTTTGGATTGGACAAAATACTATTGTACAAGGGAATACTGTCGTTGCTGAAGGAGTGCGCTTAGGCCCAAACACTATTATCAAGGATAGCCTGCTAGGTGCGGATACTTTTGTGGAACAATCAACAGTGTTAAATAGCAAAATTGGTTGCAAGTGTAGCATAGGTCCTTATGCATATATAAGACCAGATTGCTTGCTTGCAGATAATGTTAAGGTTGGAGACTTTAGTGAGCTGAAAAATACTATTGTAGCTGAAGGTAGTAAAATTCCTCATTTGAGTTATATTGGGGATGCAGAAATAGGTAGCAAAGTAAATGTGGGAGCTGGAACAATTACTTGTAATTATGATGGTAAAAATAAGTTTAAGACTGTGATAGGTGATGGAGCTTTCATTGGCAGTAATACCAATTTGGTTGCACCTGTGGTGGTGGCAAGAAAAGCGTATATTGCAGCAGGATCAACAATTGTGGAGGATGTACCTGAAGAAGCATTAGGAATAGCTAGAGGAAAACAAAGAAATATTGAGGGCTGGGCATCCAAAAAGTAATTTAGGAGGAGATATATAGTGATAGATAAAAAAAAGATTAAAATCTTTGCAGGTAATGCAAATCCAGAATTGGCAGCTAGTATCGCTAAAGACTTAGGTTTGGATCTTGGGGATGCTGTTGTGAAAAGCTTTGCTGATGGAGAAATTGCAGTAACGGTAGCGGAGAGTGTAAGAGGTTGTGATGTTTATATTGTGCAACCAACTTGTAAACCTGTAAATGATAATTTGATGGAGCTATTAATTCTAACGGATGCTTTCCGTAGAGCTTCTGCTAGGAGAATTACTGCAGTTGTTCCTTATTATGGGTATGCACGTCAAGAAAGAAAAAGCAAATCAAGAGATCCTATTTCTGCAAAGCTGGTAGCAAATCTTATTACAGCGGCAGGTGCTCGTCGTGTTCTAGCAATGGATTTACACGCAAATGCAATTCAAGGATTTTTTGATATTCCTGTAGATCATCTAACTGCTGAAAAAACTTTAGCAAACTATTTTAAGGACAGAGGATATAATTTAGAGAATGCAGTGGTTGTATCTCCTGACCTTGGCGGCGTAACAAGAGCTAGAAGTATTGCTCAACGGATTGGGTTAGCACTAGCAATTATTGATAAAAGACGACCGTCACCAAATGAAGCTGAAATTATGAATGTACTAGGTGATTTCAAAGGGAAAACTTGTATTATGGTGGATGATATGATTGATACAGCAGGTACAATAACTCTAGGCGCTAAGGCGCTCTTAGATTTAGGCGCTAAGGAAGTAATTGCATGCTGCACACATCCAGTATTCTCTGGACCTGCTATTGAAAGGTTAAAAAACTCGGTACTAAAAGAAATAATTGTTACAGATACTATTCCTTTAAGCCCAGAACAAAAAATTGATAAAATTACTGTAGTCTCTATTGCTCATGTTTTCGCTAAAGCTATTCGTTGCATTTCTGCAGATGAGTCTGTTAGTAGTTTGTTTGAATAAATTTTGAAAGGAGAGGCTATACATATCGCCTCTCCTTTTTTGGAGGATATATGAAATTAATTGTTGGACTTGGAAATTATGGCGCACATTATGAACAGACAAGACATAATGTAGGGTACATGGTAGCAGATTTATTGGCAAAGAAACTAAATACTACTTTTAGAAATAATTCTAAGCATGAAGCAATGCTTGCAGATGGAATTATCGGCACGGAAAAAATAGTTATATGTAAACCTTTGACTTATATGAATGCAAGTGGAACGGCTGTTTTATCACTTTTGCAATGGTATAAATTAGAATTGGATGACCTAGTTGTAATTCAAGATGATCTTGACCTTCCAATAGGTAGGATGAGAATTAGAGCTAAAGGAAGTTCTGGTGGTCAGCGTGGTATTGATGATATTATGCGCGTGACTGGTACTACTGATTTTAAGAGGATAAAAATTGGTATTGGCAGACCGCCTATTGGTTGGGATACTGCCGATTATGTATTGAGCACATTTAAGGAAGAGGAACTTAAGGAAATACAGTTGGTGCTAGAAAGTGCTAGAGAATGCATAATGGAAATTTTTACACAAGATTTACAAGCAACAATGACTAAGTATAATCGCTAGAGGTGCATAATCCTGAAAAATAGTTCATTATGGCAACGCTTAGCTTCGGAAACAGAATATCAAGAAATTATTGCCTCTTTTAACCAAGAGGTTATTCAACATGCAGTTTTTGGGCTTAGTGGGCAACAAGGTGTGCACTGGCTTATGCCATTATTGCAGCATGTTACGGGTGCAAGTCTTTTGGTTACACCGTCTTTAGAGGAAGCAAAGGATTTGATGTATAGCTTAGGGACTTACTTAGAAGATGAAGAATATGCTTTTTATCCGCCTCTTTCTCAGCTACCATATCGTGTGCTGGCTGTAAGCAAAGACTTAGAACAAATAAGGCTTTCTGTTCTAAGACGCTTGCTTTCAAACAAACTAAAAGTCGTCGTAACAACTACAGAAGCTTTATTAGAACGCCTAGCACCGCTAGCTTGCTATACCCAAAATGGGTTAATATTCAAGCTAGAAGATGAAGTGAAAATGGAAAACTTAGCTACAAATTTAGTCTCGCTTGGATATATTAGAGAAGAAATAGTAGAGACTAATGGACAATTTGCTGTTCGTGGTGGGGTATTAGATGTTTTTGGACAAGGTGAGGAGGAACCATGGCGGTTAGAATTTTTTGGCGATGAAATAGAATCTATCCGTTGTTTTGACATAAATACTCAGCGGACTGTGAACCAACTTGTAAAAATAGAAATATTACCCGCTGTGATTTTCTCACTAACAGTTGCTGAATGCAAAAAAGCGCATATGGCTATCAAGGAGGACTTAGATAAACAGGAAAAATCCTTTGCAAGTAGTAAGACAAGTAAAGAATGGAAGCATTTTAGGGATGAGTTATTAGAAGACTTAGATTTTTTAGAGGAAGGTAAGCAAATTGGCGATATTCAACGCTTATTACCCTATTTTTACAAACAAAAATTAGGAATATTGGATTGTTTTCCTGGGAATAGTTTAGTTGTTCTGTTTGAAACAATGAAGGTAGTAACTGATTTAGAACAAATTGCACAGGATTATCAGGAAACCTTTACATCACTTTTAGCAAATGGAGTTGTGCTGCCTAAGCAAAGTGAAAGCAATTTTTGGTATCAAGAGGTTATGGAAAAAATAGGAAATCATAAATCACTATTTTTTAATAGCTTACCACAAAAATTAAAGCACCTAAGCTTTACGGGAATTACACAGCAAAATATGCAAACAATTACCCAATATGGAGGCAATTTAATTCTTTTACAGGAGGATTTGCGATTTTGGTTGCAAGAAAAGTACACAGTAGTTTTTTTGCTTAATGAAGAGCGGAGCAAATTGTTGCAAGAAGAATTAAATTTTGCTGGGTTTATAACTACTAAAATCATTTCTTTGCCAAAAGATACAGGTCCACATCTTTACTTCCTGTCTGAGATACTTAATCACGGATTTGTACACCAAGCTTGTAGGTTGGTATTGCTAGGTGAACAGGATTTATATGGGAAAAAACGAAAAAAACGCATTGGTAGGTCTATGGTAAAGGGAAGTAAAATTAGCAGTTTTACAGATTTGAATATAGGGGACTTTATCGTACACCACCAGCATGGCATTGGTAAATACTTAGGTATAGAAAGCTTACAGGTAGGAGGCGTGCGTAAGGATTATATTGCTATCTGCTATGCAGCAGAAGCAAAATTATTTTTACCTATTGAACAAATCAGTAATATTCAAAAGTATATTGGCTCAGAAAGTCATGGACCGAAGCTTTCGAAAATGGGTGGAAGTGATTGGCAGAAAGTTAAAACTAGAACAAAAAAAGGCGTAGAAGATATGGCTGATGAGCTCTTGAAGCTTTATCAGGAAAGAGCTTCACGCAAAGGATATGCTTTTTCGGAAGATAGTGAATGGGTTAGTGGATTTGAATCGGCTTTCCCTTATGAAGAAACTGTTGATCAATTAGAGGCAATTAATGCGGTAAAACAAGATATGGAAAGTGATAAGCCTATGGACCGTATTGTATTAGGTGATGTTGGATATGGTAAAACAGAGGTAGCGCTTAGGTCAGCTTTTAAGGCCGTCATGGACTCTAAACAAGTAGCAATGTTAGTACCTACAACTGTACTATCGCAACAACATTATGAAACATTTCTGAAAAGAATGAAAGATTTCCCAGTTAGAATTGGCCTATTAAACCGCTTCCGCTCACCTAAAGAACAGAAAAAAACATTAGCAGCATTAAAATGTGGCATGTGTGATATTTTGATTGGAACTCATAGAATTTTGTCAAAAGATGTTCTTTTTAAGGACTTAGGTCTTGTTGTGGTAGATGAAGAGCAAAAATTTGGTGTAGCTCATAAAGAAAAATTGAAGCAGTTATGTGTTAATGTAGACTATCTTTGCCTAACAGCTACTCCTATTCCACGGACACTGCAGATGTCATTTTCTGGTGCTAGAGACTTAAGTATTATTGAAACACCTCCAGAGGAAAGATTGCCTGTACAGGTTTTTGTCTTGGAATATCAGGAGGTATGGATTAAAACTGCCATTTCTAGAGAACTATCTAGAGGCGGGCAAGTTTTTTATCTGCATAATAAGATTCTAGATATTGAAAAGGTAGTAATTAAATTGCGGCTTTTATTACCAAATGTAGAAATTAGTTTCGCACATGGTCAGATGGATGATTTATTGATGGAACAAACGATGATGGATTTTATTAATGGAGATATCCAGGTGCTTGTTTGCACAACTATTATTGAAAATGGATTGGACATTCGCAATGTAAATACAATTATTGTTGATGAGGCAGATAAGCTTGGGTTATCACAGCTCTATCAACTTAAAGGAAGAGTTGGTCGTAGTAACCGACAGGCTTATGCATATTTTGCTTATCAACCACAAAAAGTACTTAATGAAGTAGCTGAAAAACGCTTGAAATCAATTAAAGAGTTTGCAGCTTTTGGTTCAGGGTTTAAGATTGCCATGCGTGATTTAGAAATTAGAGGCGCTGGGAATATGCTTGGTTCTGAACAACATGGTCATATGGCAGCTGTAGGTTTTGAAATGTATATGCAAATGCTTGAAGAGACGGTAAGGGATTTGCAAGGAGAAAATCATCCCATGATATCAGATGTGCCTGAAATTGAAATTGCACTGGATGCTTACATTCCAGACGAATATATTGATAACCAAGGTGTGAAGATGGAATTCTATCAGCGACTAGCTATGTTTCAAACTAAAGTTGAGCTTTCTGATGTAGCTGATGAAATGATTGATAGATTTGGTAATCCACCAGAAGTGGTTGAAAATCTTTTGCGAGTTGCATTTTTAAGAGCAGATGCTATGGTACTGAAAATAAGTAAAATCATTATAGCTAAAGAATTTGTAGTTTTGGATTTAAGAGAAAACATCTTAAGTGAAAGCTTAATTCAGGAACTAGATAGAGACTACAAAAATAGATATGCTGTTAGTGGTGGAGCTAAGCTTAGCTTGAGCTTTCGCTATAAAGGTCTGCAAGCTAAAGAACTATTAAAAGAAGCAGAGAGAATAGTAACAATCATCATTATGCATAAGGATTAGCAGTTTTACCAAGTGCAATAAGTATAAAAAACTTGCAGAAAAGATGGCAGGTGTTATAATAGACCGTGTGCAAGTTAGAAAAATTGAAAGGTAGTGAAGTATGAAAAATAGTAAAACAGGACAAAGAATTTTGGCAATAGTGCTTTTAATCTCAATCGTAATTGGAAGTGTTGGTTGTGGAGCAACTGTAAACAAGGGAGAAGTAGTAGCAACGGTAAATGGTGTGAAACTTTATCGTGCTGATTTAGATAAGCAAGTTGATGCTCAATTAGCAACATTTGTAAGCATGGGCTATGATTTAGAAAGTGCCGAGGTAAAATCAATTATTCCTTTAGTGCAAAATCAAGTTTTAGAAATGCTTATTCAAGATGAAATCATGGTTCAGACTGCAGATAAACTTAAGCTTAAAGTAGAGGATAAACAAGTTCAAGACGAGTATAATAGCATGGAAACTCAGTATGGTAAAGAAGCCTTTGCTGCAGAACTAAAAAAAGCAGGGTTAACAAAAGACGAGTATATGAAAACCTTGAGAATGTATGCACTAAATCAAGAACTTTATTCTGAAATAACTAAGGACGTGGCTGTTACAGCTGCTGAGGTTTCAGCATACTTTGAAGAGAACAAAGCATCTTTAGTTGAATATAAAGTTAATCATATTTTAGCTGCTGTATCTGAAGGTGCTATAGAAGCTGATTGGGATGCAGCAAAAAAACGTGCTGAGGGTTGGATTGCAGAGCTTCAAAAAGGGGCAAATTTTGTTGAACTTGCTAAAAAAAGTACAGATGAAGAAGCTGGTAAAGCAACAGGCGGAGATTTAGGAACTGTAACAGAAGCTGATTCAAGTTTTGTGCAAGAATTCAACGATGCTTTATTTGCTCTAAAAGCTGGCACATATACATTAGAACCAGTAAAAACATCATTTGGTTATCATGTAATTTTGTTACGTGAAAAAGTTGAAAGCTTTGATAGCTTAAAAGTTAAAGCTGAAGAAAATGCACTGTCTGCTAAGCAGTCTAAGGTTTATGATGAATATATGAACAACGAAATGACAACTGCAAAAATAGAGCGTCTCTTCAAAGCCGAGGAGGTTACTACAGATGGAGCGGTGCAAGAACAAACAACAGGTGCTGCAACCGGAAAATAGCATTATTCATGTTCTTGGAATGGGACCAAGTGGTAAAGAACTGCTTACCTTAAAAACGGCAACCTTAATAGCAAGTGGACTGCCCATCTATGCGAGAACGCTAGTTCATCCTGCTGCACAAGAATTGCTAGCAGATGGATTGCCATTAATAGGATTGGATAATTATTATCAAGATGGTGTTTTGTTTGAAGAGGTCTATTTAGAGATAGTAGACTTCATTATGAAAACAGCAAAAGCTCAGGGAGAAATAATATATTTAGTGCCTGGACATCCATGTGTTGCAGAAAAAACAGTCGAATTGCTATTTAAGGTAGCAAATGAGAATGGAGTATTAATTTGCTTAGAGCCAGCAATGAGCTTTTTAGATACTGTATTTAGTAGCTTAAAGATTGATCCTGTAAAAGGAATTTTGTTGGTTGATGCATTTGAATTAGCAAATAAAATTTTGCTTCCCGATCGTGATGTGCTGATAACTCAGATTTACAATAGAAAAATAGCATCTGATGTTAAATTATCACTGATGGAATTCTTTCCGGATGAACATGAAGTTGTTTTAATTCGAGCAGCTGGAGTAGTTGGAGAGGAATGTATACAAAAAATTCCACTTTTTGAGTTGGACCAAGTGGAATGGATTGATCATTTAACTAGCCTCTACATACCTGTAGAGAAAGCATTGAATTCGGGGAGACTTGAGGACTTTCTTCTACTAATGGATAGTTTGTTGGGAGAAAATGGTTGTCCCTGGGATAAGGAACAAACTCATAAATCTATGCGTAGATATCTAATTGAAGAAGCATATGAGGTGCTAGAAGCAATTGATGAAGAAGACTCAGATAAGCTACAAGAAGAGTTAGGGGATGTTCTTTTACAGGTTGTTTTTCATAGTAAGCTAGCTGAGCAACAAGGCGAATTTACAATTAAAGATATTATACGAACTGTAGCCAATAAGATGATTTATCGTCATCCACATGTTTTTGGTAAAACAACAGTAGCAAATGCAAGCGAAGTTTTGAGCAATTGGGAAAAGCTAAAAATGGTTGAGAAAAAAAATAAAGGGAACTTGTCTGTGATGGACATTCCAATTCAGTTGCCTGCGTTGATGCGAGCTGAAAAAGTACAAAAAAAAGCAGCTAAACATAATTTCGACTGGGAAAATATCGAAGGGCCAAAAGCTAAGTTGCAAGAGGAGATTACTGAACTCTTAGAGGCAATTGCAGAAGATAAACCTGAACATATTTTTGAAGAATTAGGAGATGTACTCTTTAGCCTTGTAAATATGGCAAGATTTTTGTCTGTCGATCCTGAAGATGCTTTACAAAAAGCAAATGATAAATTTATAAAACGTTTTAAGGCTGTAGAAGAAATTGCAAGAGAAAATGGAACAATTTTGCAAGATTATTCTTTGGAAGAATTGGATATTTTTTGGGATAGGGTTAAAAAAAATAAATATTTATAAATATTCTAAAAAAAGTATCGAATTAAATGTTGTTTTATGTTAATATACTGCTATACGTTGAGTGCATTACTAACAGTAGAAAAATTTAAAGGAGGAGTTAGTTTTGAATAAAGGTGAATTAATTAGCGCAGTTGCTACAAAAGCAGGAATTACAAAGAAGGAAGCAGAAAAGGTAATTGTTGCACTATTTGACAGCATTGAGGAAGCTCTTGTTGCTGGTGACAAAGTTCAATTAGTTGGTTTCGGTACATTTGAAGTAAGAGAAAGAGCAGCTAGAGAAGGAAGAAACCCACGTACTAACGAAGTTCTGAAAATTGATGCGACAAAGGTTCCTGCATTCAAAGCAGGCAAGCAATTAAAGGATGCAGTTGCTGTAAAATAATTTGGGAGACGATCTGCTTTTTCAAGCAGATCGTTTTTTTTGTGAGGTTGGATAAATGAGATTGGATAAATACTTGAAAGTAGCTAGGTTGGTTAAAAGACGGACCTTAGCTAAGGAGTTATGTGATGCAGGTAGGGTTAAGCATAATGGAAGGGTAGCAAAAGCAGGATCAGATATAACCATAGGTTCATTACTCACATTAGCATATGGTAATAAAGAAATAGATATTCGTGTAATGCAAATATTTAATCAGGCAAGAGTTGATGTGGCGAATACTATGTATGATGTTTTAGCAGAACGTAGAGTAGAGCAAGCACTCATTCAAAAGGAATTTTTAGATGAAGATAATTAAAAGGCTATTGCAGAGTACTAGATAGGGAGTTCCCAACCTAGATTAATCTGCAATAGCCTTTTTTATTTCTTGAAGTAAAGCGCAGTTATTTGATGGGTGATGTCTTCTGAAAATTTAGCTTGAAGCTCTTTATTTAATTTTAAGTCACCACTATGAGTAAGATATAATGGAGTGCCAATTCGAATAATAATTTTACTGAAAATTGAATCTGTTCCTTGAATTGCTACTGGTAGAACAGGAGCGCTAGCCATGCTGGCTAAAAGTGCTGTACCTGCTTTAATTGGTAAAAGAGCTTTTATAGGTCGCTCCAAATTTCTAGTGCCCTCAGGGAAAATACCTAAACAGTTTTCTAATTGTAAAACTTTCAAAGCTGCTCTCATGGCAACTAAATCACCCTTACCACGATCAACTGGAAAGACTAGTAGTGCTCGCAAAAATTTTGCAACAAAAGGGTTCTTGAAAAGTTCACTTTTGCTCATATATGAAATTTTTCTGGGTAATGCACAAGCAACAACTAGTGGGTCTTGTACAGATACATGATTTGCAGCAACTATTAATGCACCAGTTACAGGGACATTTTCTTTGCCCACGATTTTCAAACGGCGTACTGTAAAATAATAGATTTTAACAAGGCTTAAGATAATATTGTAAAGCATACTTTCCTCCTTACCTAGTTTCATTAGATGAAATTATAACATACGTGTGAAAAAAATACAGATAATATTTAAAGGGAGAAAATACACAAATAATTTATGTATGTATAAGTTATTGACAATAAATTATTTATTTGACAAAAAAATTAGCCTATGTTAAAATATTTAACTTTGACTAACTATCAATAATTTGTTACAATAGACCATGGAAGATAAGGATTGGAAGGGGTGTATTTAATGTATACCATTGGGGATAAAATAGTCTACCCTATGCATGGAGCAGGCATTATCACAGCAATTGAGGCAAAAGAAATCCTTGGGGCAATTCAAAAGTATTATGTTTTGGAGTTGCCAATTGGAGAGATGCAGGTTCTAGTACCAGTCCAAAATGAGAATGCAAATCTAAGATATGTTGTTACGGCAGAGGAAATGGAAGAAATGGAAGTCTTGTTTTTAGAAGAACTTGTTCCTGAATCTAGCAACTGGAATCGCAGGTATCGTGCTAATATGGATAAGCTCAAAACAGGTAGTTTTCAAGAAACAATTTCAGTTTTAGCAATATTAGATCGCAGGGCAAAAGAAAAAACACTTTCCTCTGGTGAACGAAGAATGATTGATACTGCTAAACGCATTGCAGTTAGTGAGATTATGTTAGTTTGCAATTACGAAGAGCTAGTTGCTGAGGACTGGATTAAAGACAAAATAGGTTGTGAGATCTAAGGAGTTTTATGGAGAATATAACAGGGTTAATCGTAGCTGCTGGAACAGGTTTAAGGATGCATAGTAACATACCTAAACAATATATGTTATTAGAGCAAGATCCAGTTATTGTACATACTATACGAGCACTTAGTAAAATGTCTTTTATTACTAATATTGTAGTTGTAGTAGCTGCCGAACAGCTAGAGTATGCTAAGGCTTTATTTGCTGCAAATGTTGGACTAGATAAAGTGAAGAAGATTGTTGCTGGAGGAGCTAGTAGAGCTGCATCTGTATGGGAAGGCTTAAAACAGATAGAAACACCTTACGTAGCTATTCATGATGGCGTTAGGCCTTTCATATCAGAACAACTTATCTTAAGAGTGGCTGAGGCCGCATTAAAATATGGTGCAGCAATTCCTGCACTCCCAATTACTGACACTGTTAAAAGGGTAAATGATGATCTTTTTGTTAGTAATACGGAAGATAGAAGTACCTTGCGAGCAGTTCAAACCCCGCAAATTTTTTTATGCAAAAATTTAGTTAAGTGCTTTTTAGAAGCAATTAAGGAAGAAAAATTTGCTTTTACAGATGAGGCTGGATTATTAGAATTTTATGGTTATCCAATAGCTGTTGTCTTAGGAGAAAAATCGAATATTAAAATCACAAACCCAGAAGATATTAGATTTGGAGAATGTTTACTGGAAAGGACACAAACTGCAATGAGAGTTGGAATAGGATATGATGTGCACTGTTTGATGGAAAAGCAATTACTAATTATTGGTGGTGTGAAAATTCCTTATGAGAAGGGACTTTTAGGACACTCTGATGCAGATGTATTGTTGCATGCTATTATGGATGCAATACTAGGAGCAGCTGGGTTAGGAGATATTGGACAGCATTTTCCTAATACAGAAAATGAATTTGCTGGCATTTCTAGTTTAGTCTTACTTGAAAAAACAAAAAAAATGCTGGACAAAAATAACTTAAAAGTTAATAATATTGATGCTACTATTATTGCACAGGCTCCTAAAATGGCAGAATATATTCCAGAAATGCGTAAAAATATTGCTAGATGTTTATCTATTTTAATTACTCAAGTAAATGTAAAAGCCACTACTACCGAAACACTTGGATTTGCAGGCAGAGGTGAAGGAATTGCTGCTGAAGCAATTTGCAGTTTAATTAACGGATAAAATATTATGATTAATTTGGAGGAAGATTTTTTGGAAAATAGAGTGCGTTTACGTTTTGCCCCAAGCCCAACAGGACCATTACATATAGGAGGGGCTCGTTCAGCTCTTTTTAATTATCTTTATGCGAAAAAAATGCAGGGAGATTTTATTTTGCGTATTGAGGATACAGATTTAGAACGCTCAAGTAGAAATTCTGAAGAGAGTATTAAGGATGCCTTAATTTGGCTTGGTATTGACTGGAATGAGGGTATAGATAAGGGCGGTATTTATGGTCCATATAGACAAACGGAAAGAATAGAAGTATACAATAAATACGTACAAGAACTTTTGGCAAAAGGCTTTGCCTATAAATGTTATTGCAGTGAGGACGAAATTGCGGCTGAAAGAACTATCTTAGAAGAAAAACATGAAATGCCAATTTATCAAGGTAAGTGTAGAAATATTACTAATGAGCAAGAAAAGTTTTTAATAGCTGAGGGTAGAAAACCAGTAATTCGTTTTCGCACACCAATTGGACAAAAAATTATAATTAATGATGCAGTTCGTGGAATTGTTACTTTTGAAAGTGATGGCGTTGGAGATTTCATTATTGTTAAATCTGATGGCATACCTGTTTATAATTTTGCTGTAGTTATTGATGATATTACTATGAAAATTACACATGTGGTACGAGGAGAGGAACACCTAGCTAATACTCCAAGACAGATTTTAATTTACGAAGCATTGGCAGCTAATAAACCAATATTTGCTCACATTTCTCTTATTCTTGGCACAGATAGAACTAAAATGAGTAAGCGTCATGGTTCAACAAGCGTAGTTAACTACCAGAATGATGGATATTTACCAGAAGCATTAATAAATTTTTTAGCGCTTTTAGGTTGGTCACCAGACGGTGAACAAGAATTCTTTAATCTTGAGGAATTAATTGCACAGTTTTCTTTAGAGCGTGTTGCTAAAAATCCAGCAGTATTTGACAAGGATAAATTAAACTATATTAATGCTAAATACATAAAAGAATTAAGTGTTGAAAAATTAACGGAGCTTGCAATTCCATATTTAGTTAAAGCAGGCTATTTAACTGAAGCGCAAGCTTTAGCAGAAAAAGTTTGGCTAATGAAAATGATTTCTGCTATCCAAAATAGACTTGTTTGTGTTAAAGACGTGGTGGAAGAGGCTAGTTTATTCTTTAAGATGGGAAAAATAGAAAATGAAGAGGCTCAAGAGATTTTGTCAGAAAGAACTGTTCCTTTAGTTCTAACAAGTCTCATAAAAAAGTTGGAAGCTGTGGCAACTTGGCCGGAACCATTGGAAATAAAAAAAATGATTAAGAATATCACCAAGGAACTAGGATTAGGTGGAAAACAGGTGTTTATGCCTATTAGAATTGCGCTGACTGGGAAAATGTCTGGACCGGAAATGCATGATTTTATCTATGTTATTGGCTTAGAAGAAGTTAAAAAAAGACTAAACATTTAGAGTTAAGAAAGAGGAATTATGTTTAAGAAAATTAAAGCAGATTATAAAGCAGTTTTATCGAGAGATCCGGCAGCCCGTAATGGACTGGAGGTTATTTTGCTATACAGTGGGTTTCATGCGCTTTTAATTCATAGGTTTGCTCATGTGCTTTACAACTATACAATGCAGGATATCGCGAGCTCTTTTTTGTTAAAAAACTTCTTGGAAATTTGT
>JBAXCZ010000035.1:0-17722 GCA_037141195.1 Clostridia bacterium | reverse complement strand
ATACATAAATAACTTTGAAATCTTGTGTTACAGATGCAACGCATACAGTTGGAGCATCTTTAGACATGTCAGATACCATTCCGAAGAAATAAACGCCTTTTTCAGTTGCTGCCTTGGCAGAACCTAAGGTTGCTTGGTTAGCATTTGACCAGACAACATCTGCTCCAGCATTAATCTGGCTCATTGTGCTTTCATATGCTTCATTCATATCACCAACAGTAAGTACAGTTGTAGTTACTACAATTGCAGGATTAACAGATTGAGCACCTAATGTAAATCCACGGCTAGTTTTCGTATAAGAAGGGAAATCCCCACCAACTACGCAACCCATTTTGTTAGTCTTTGTAAGTTTTGCAGCAATTGCACCTTCAACATAGGCATATCTTTCAGCAGATGCTAATACTGGGAATTGATTTTTTGAAACTACATTACCACCAGCAGTTACAAAAAATGTATCTGGATAATTGGCAGCTATCTCACCGAAAGGAGCAGCATATTGTCCACCATGTCCAAAAATAATATCATAGCCCTCATCGCCTAAAGCTTCTGCTTCACTTTTCATTTTGTCTGCAGTTCCGGCTTCAATAATACTGATAGTACATCCGTATTTGTCGCCAGCTACTTTAACTGCTTCAGCACCAACTTGACCCCAACCACCATCTGTTGGTGAGCTTGGTACTAAAAGGGCAATTTTAAGATCTTTTGCTTCTTTTACTACAGGAGTTACTGCTGCTGGGGTAGTGTCTACAGCTGCAGGTGTAGTTTCTCCTGTTGCTGCTGGTGTACTACTACCGCATGCAACTAGACCAAACATCATAACAATTACTAATAAAGCTGCTAATAATTTCTTCATTCTAAAACCTCCATTTGTTTAATTTATATGTAAAAGCCGAGGCTTCCATATCTTTATTAAGCTTTTCTATAAGGAATTCCTTGAGCACTTGGTGCCCCAACTTTATTCTTACTCACAGCAACTACAGCTAATACAGTAGCAATATATGGTATCATTAGGACAAAATTTCTAGGAATGGTTATCCCTAAATTTTGAATACTCATTTGCAATGAATTTGCTCCACCAAAGAGCAGTGATCCCGCAAAGATACCAATAGGACTCCACTTACCTAAGATCACTACAGCCATAGCAATGAAACCACGTCCAGAAGTCATGTTTTCCGCAAAAGCGTTAGACTGAGCTATAGATAAATAAGCGCCTGCAATGCCTATCATTATACCACTAAAAAGAGTTGCTAAATAGCGTAATTTAATAACATCAATGCCTAAGCTATCTGCGGCTTTGGGATGCTCACCTACTGCAATTAATTTAAGCCCTAGTGAAGTTTTATTAATAATAAACCATAAAACCACTACCATGACTAAGCCAAAATAAACAACTATATTATGGTTGAAAAGCATAGGTCCTAAAACTGGAATTTGACTGAGCCCTGGAATTGGAAGTTCAGGAAATGTTTTTACTGTAATTGTAGTTGATGCTATTCCTTCAAATCCACCATAAAAAAGTTTACGATAGACAACACTACTTAGTCCCGCACAAAGAATATTAATACCTGCTCCAACTACCACTTGTTCAGCTCTAAAGGTAATTGTAGTGATAGCAAAAATGGAAATCATTAACACAGAAACTATAATAGCAATTCCCATTCCAGCCCAATAGCTACCAATTAGTTTTGCTCCTGCATAGGCGCTAAAGGCACCCATCAGCATAACTCCCTCGGCACCGATATTAATCATGCCTGCTCTTTCAGAAATGGCTAACCCTAAAGCAGCTATGAGAAGTGGGGCAGCCATGCGCATACTAGCAGCTAAGAAAGATGCTAATTGTTCCATATTAATTACCACCTTTCTTCAAAGATAATTTTTTATGTCCTACGCTCTTTACTGCTGCAATAGAGATAAAAATGATGATTACGCCTTGGAAAATATTTACAAATGAGGCTGATACATCAGCAGCTCTTTGCATGGAGGTTGCTCCTGCGCTAAGTAATCCGAATAAAAAAGCACTAAAGATTACGCCTATAGGATTATTCGCTGCTAAAATTGAAACGGCGATTGCTGTAAAACCATAACCTGGGGAAATACCCTCAAGTAAATAATGGGTGGTACCTGCAAGTTCTATTGCTCCACCTATACCGGCTAGGGCACCACTTATCAACATAGTTGTGATCATCGTTCGTTCTACGGCAATACCACCTGTTTTTGCGGCCATTGGATTAAAGCCAACTGCTCGTACCTCATAGCCAAAATAAGTCTTAAATAAAATAATAGATATAATAATTGCAAATACTATTCCCAAAACAAAACCTATGTGTAATTTAGTTCCAGGAATAATGTAGGGCAAAAATCCACTTGCTGCAATCGGATGAGACTGAGGTTCCATTTGTGATGTATCCTTAAATGGTCCTCGCACAAGGAAACCAATGAATTGCAAGGCAATATAATTAAACATAATTGTGGTAATAACTTCAGATACACCATGCTTAGCTTTTAAGTAGCCTGGGATATAAGCAAAAGCAGCTCCTGCAATAGCACCACTTAATAAAATCAACGGAATAAGCAAATAGCTAGGTAAGCTAGTAAATGTCGTTCCTACCCAAGTTGCTGCAGCTGCACCTAATAAGAGTTGCCCTTCCGCACCAATATTAAAAACATTTCCTCTAAAAGCAAAGGCAACTGCAATACCGGTAAAAAGAATAGGGCTAGTTTTATTAAGCACAGTGCCAAAGCTCTTAATATTCTTAAAGCCAGAATTCCATAAAGCACCAAAGGCTTTAGGTGCATCATAGCCAGAAATTACTAAAATCAGCCAACAAATGATAAAGGCAATAATTATCGCTATAAAAGGTTTAGCAAAACCTCGGAGTTTTTCCTTGAACTTATTCACTTTATTGTCCCTCCCAAGCTTCTGCATTTTTGTTTTTATTTACTCCAGCCATCAGCATCCCTATTTCATTTAAGGATGCATCATAGCTTACTTCACCTGAAAAATAGCCATTGTACATAACTGCAATTCTATCACTCAATGTTCTAATTTCATCTAAATCCGTGGAAATCAAGAGCACCGCTTTGCCATTGGCTCGTGCTTCTTTTAGCTTGCCTCGTACAAATTCTATCGCTCCTATATCTAAACCCCTAGTAGGTTGAATTGCTAATAAAATATCTGGGTTTCTATCAACCTCTCTAGCTAGGATAACTTTTTGCTGATTTCCACCAGATAAGTCCCCTGCAGGCTGATCAATTCCACGACAGCGAATATCAAAATCTGCAATTAATTCTGCTGCATGATCATTAATAGCCTTTTTATTGACAAAAAATCCCTTGTTATATTTTTTCGAACGCTGAGATCCCATAATCAAATTTTCTTTGATTCCGAAAGGTAGAACTAACCCTTTCCTTTGTCGATCATCAGGAATATGACCAAGTCCAGCGCTGAGCATGGTTTTAGGTTTAATATGTGTCATCTCTGCACTACCATTAATGCTAATCGTGCCTTTAATAATATTTCTTAGTCCAGTTATTGCTTCTCCAAGTTCTAGCTGCCCATTTCCATCTACGCCAGCAATACCAAGTATTTCACCAGCTCTTACTTGAAAAGATACTCCCTTGACAGCAGGTACATCTTTATCACTTTTAACTACCAGATCTTTTACCTCCAAAAGTACTGCTCCAGTAGCTTGTTCTTGAATATCGCGCTCGAGGGAGACATCTCTGCCTACCATCATCGTAGTTAATTCATCGATATTAGTTTCTGATGTTGCCACCGTACCAATTACTTTACCAGTACGAAGCACTGAAACACGATCTGTATATGCCATAATCTCATCGAGTTTATGGGTGATGAGAATTATAGAATATCCTTGTTTTGCAAGTTTCTTTACAGACACAAATAGTTCTTCCACTTCACTAGGTGTAAGCACTGCAGTTGGCTCATCTAAAATCAAGATTTTTGCTTTTCTTAAGAGTACTTTTAAGATTTCTACTTTTTGTTGAATTCCTACTGGTAACTGCCAAATTACAGAATCTGGATGAACATTAAACCCATATTTATCATTAACCTCTTGCACTTGCTGTTCGAGTTCTTTTATATTTAAGATAAAACCAGCTTCTGACATCCCTAAAAAAATATTTTGGGTTACTGTCAACTGGGGAATTAGCATAAAGTGTTGATGAACCATTCCTACTCCAAGTTTAATAGAATCGCTTGGACTTTTAATATTAACTTCTTGACCATTTATTTTTACTATTCCTTGATCATGGGTATATAAACCATAGAGTACATTCATTAAGGTTGATTTTCCGGCTCCGTTTTCTCCTAAAAGACCGTGAACTTCACCTTCTTCTAAATCAAAATCTACATTCTCATTTGCGCAAAAATTACCGAAATATTTATATACTCCTTGCATTTTAATTACTTTCTTACCGCTCATTCTACACCTCTTCCCTAAAAAATGTATTATTGCTTCTTCTCTTGCAAAAGCTTGGCCATTTCTGCTACTTTTTTACCAATTTTACGGCAATTTTCCATACCAACTTCATCAGCCTCAGCACCTGCTGCTCCTTGGTCTTTACTCCAAACGCTTGCTCCTGCGTACACTCCTAATGCTCCATTCACTGGGACAATTCCTTGAGTGTTATAGAAACCATTAATGGCATTAATAGTCGATTCTTGCCCACCGTTTCTGGTGCCACCTACTGCTATTGCGCCTCCAACCTTGCGGCCAAAGAAGCTTGAATTCTTTTTAAGAATAGTATATGTAGGTCTAAAACGGTTAAAAAATGTTGCCATTTGTCCAGTAACATTCATTTCATAAACAGGTGATGCCATAATAAAGCCATCTGCTTGATAGACCTTTTCATAGAGCTCGTTCATACCATCATCGTAAATTTTACAATAATCAACTTCCTCTTTCACACATTTATTACAATGGATACAGAAATTAATTTTTCTTCCTCGCAACTCCACCATTTCAACTTCTACTCCTTCAACCTCTGAAGCTGCCTGTAAAGCCAACTTCAATGCAAAATTTGTTGAAGCTTTTCTAGGACTACCACAAACCCCTAAAATTTTTACCACGAAAAGCCCGCCTTTCGCAAATGTAAACATTTACATTTCTTTGTATTTATTCTAATATTTCACTATTTTTTCCTTATGTTGTACATATTACATCCTTTTATATAGCTTGTCAATAAAAAAAGAGTGACAAATAACAATAAATCATTTAGAATAACTATATAAACAGTACAAATGTAAATGTTTACATTTGTACTGTAAGTGTTACATTGATATTATGCATTTCTTATACGAGGAGTTGTTGTTGCATTGGACATTAGAAAAATTGCAAAGCTTTGTGGTGTGTCTACAGCTACCGTATCTAGGGCCTTAAATCGTCCTGAAGTGGTTAAGAAAGCTACCTTAGAAAAAGTCTTAGCTATAGTAAAGGAGCACAATTTTTCACTTAACCCTATTGCTCAAGCGATGACAATCAAAGAAACAAAAAAAATTACTATGGTTGTTCCAACAATTCATAACCCTTATTTTATGGAACTTGTTGATGGAGTAACCAGTATCTTAACACCACGAGGCTTTTATTTGCATATTTATAATACTAATAATGATTTAATCATGGAAAAAGATATTTTACGGCAAATCATTGATCGCAAAATTAATCATATGGTTGATGGTTTGATTTTGGCTGGAGCTGGTTCTTTCCCGCCAGGATACAAGAAATTACTCGCAAAAATTAATGTTCCTGTAGTTGCCATAGAGATTTTGCCTGAAGATGTGCCTATTGATTGTGTCTTAGTTGATGATACCATAGGAGTTACCATGATTTTAGATTACATATTTGCAAGAAAGGATTTTAATATTGGCTTTATCTTCGGACCTTCAAACGTACCAACCACCCAAAGACGGATGGAAGTTGTACAAAAATATTATGCAGCACATCATTTAAGTTTAGCTTCTGAATACGTTGTACAAAGTCGTTTTGATAATTTGGAAGAAAGTTTACAAGCTACAAAACGCTTATTAGCTCTTCCTAAGCCTCCAAATGTAATTTATGGCTCTAGTGATATTCAAATAACTGCCGCCTTAAGAGCTATCCATGAACTTGGCCTTAACTGTCCTAAAGATGTTGCAGTAATTGGAGGTAACGATAATCGAGGCAGTGCGTATACAATTCCTGCCTTAACTACGATGCATGGACATAATGAAGAAATTGGTAAAATTGCTGCTGCAACCTTAGTAAATAGAATTTATCATCCGGACTTACCAATTCAAAGAATATTGTTACCACCAGCCCTAATCATTCGCGAAAGCTGCTAAAGAGCAAGACACAGAACATAAATCATTCTGTGCCTTGCTCTTTTTTTTTATGATTTTTTAATTAAACAAACTGAGCATAGCTTCTTCATCCACTTTACCGCCAATAAAGGTATTTCCGCTGAGAATATTATGCAAGCGTATTTCGCCACAATCATTTGCAACTTTGGCAATAGCAATTAGCTCATCATCTGTTCCCTTAATCCACAGACTTGCAATTACACCTTTTGCAAGCACAAAATTCTGAACATCTAGCGCTTTATTAGTATTGTCTGAGGATAAGATAACAGGTGCAGTTCCAAATCCCCACATAATTCGCTCAGCATCAATGCCTGCAGCTAAAACACGATTAACTAAAAGTGGTAAAGCTTTAGCTCCATTGTATATACTAGCAACTATACTAGTCGAACTAGCAACAAAAACATTTTTGACATTTTGCAGTTGCAAATTCTCCGAAATAGTAAGTCCAAAATCAGAATCATCCGCACCTATGATACCGTTTACATTATGTAAAAAAGATTCTCTAGTAGATTGGACAGGCTTATCTAGAAATAAGTCGATTGTTGCTATAGTGAACTCTCCAATTTTCATCTGATCGAAGGTTACTTCTCCTAACCCTCCCACAAGCCCCTGAACAATTTTTTTCCCTGCCTGCCAACCACCAATATTATCTACTCCTGCATCAATAAGATTATTTTTTGTGATAGTACATCCAAATTTTATAGGACAAGCTAAAATTTCTCGAAAATATGCTTGACCATATTCTCCAATTTTCATTTGACTCTTCCTCCTTTTTTTCCTAAAAATCCTTGTACCAAAACTCCCTCATGATGTTTGCCTGCCGTAAATGTTCTACCAGTTGAAAGATTAAAAAAATTAACCTTACTTGGTGCATCCCAAGGTCTTGGTACATTACACCATTCATTATCACAGCTAGCAAATATGTCCTTAAATGGCATACCATAAACATCTTTGTTTCCTGGTTGATTCAAACACAGATTATCTAAATGTTTGATTATATCTACATCCGCACATCTACAATAAATATTTGTTTCTTGACCATAGAGTAGATTGTCATTCACTACTCCATAAGCTTCTGTTTCATCTTCAACACTGGCAATAACAGGTGTTATCCCAGAGGCATAAACAATGGTACTCAAATCAAAACCTTTATCAACTAATGTTGGTATAGTCTGCTCTACATTTCTTGCTGCAATATGAATAGCTCCTACCAAAGTGCCTGTACGTGCAACAACCAAATAAAAGTTTTCTGGAGCAACACCTGCATCTGCTGCGAGTTGTGATGTCCACTCTTCACATGGAACATGAGAAATTTGACAAAAAGCTAAAACTTTTTCAGCTTTCAAATCCTCATATGGTGCTTTTTTTGCATAGGCATCTTGAATTTTAGCCCGAACAGGCCCTGAAAATGATTGTTTAGCTCCTGCGTAGCCTAGATACCAGAATGCGTCATGGCTGGAAAGTTCAGCAATGACTGGATAATCAACAATAATTTCTACAGCAGGCATATAATATTCGCCTATTTTCAATTTAGTATATTTAAGTTCACCTAGTCCGCCTAAACTGAGTTCAGTAAAATATTTTCCTGCTATCCAACCTGGATCTGTATTTATGCCAAAATCTAAAATATGCACGCCATTTTTTTGTTGGTAAATCTCAATGCCTAAAGCTTCTTGTTTTGGTATAATGACTTTTTCAATCATTTCCAAAGCTGCCGCATTTAAGCTATAACCTTTTAATGGGTTCATACCCATCCTCCTCTTCTATTATTTATTTAAAGAGGATGGATAAACCACATTTCCATCCTCTATTGCAAATTATTTGTGAATTATTTGTGATTATTAAAAAAGCTTTTAATAATAATATCATTACGAATGGCACCAGCTCTAAATACATTGCCTGTTTTCATATTATAGATTTGTACTTTAGCAGGTGAATGAATATCTAGGTCCATGTTATAAAAATTCTTATCTGCCTCAACAAACATGTCCACAAATAATCTACCGTAATCCTTAGCATGCTCAGTTACTAATTTTCCTATTACTTCTTCAATTTCTGCATCCTCACATTCAACCCAAAAATCGGATTCTCCACCGTAAAGCAGGGCATCATTTATTTTACCCATAGCATCTAATTCATTATTGACTACTGGTGAAACTACACACCAACCACGAGCAAAAACTATGTTATCTAGATTAAATCCTTTCGCTATCATTTTATTTACTGTTTGCTCGATGATACGCGCTGATACCTGCACTGTAGCTACCATACTTGTTGTTGCATGAACTAATAAATAGAGATTTTCCGGTTTAACTTTGCAGACTTCTGCTGCCTTATTCGCCAGCGCTATATCTGGTTGTACTTCCATTTGCAAACCTAAAATTGCTATATCTGACTGATCACGATAAGCGTGATACTCAAAACAATGATCGCTTTTATCTGCAGCTAATGCTCTTGCTGGCCCAGAACCAATAGCAGCAAATGCTCCATCTGTTAGCTTTAATCCTGCTATTTGGCTTAATAAGCATCCAAGCTGTACGTTATCTACATGTATTTTTACTGTAGGTACGCTTAGACCTTCCCCTAGGTCATGATTACCATAGGTACAAGTACCTAAACAAGCCATATCAATTTCAGTGAAAAGTCGAGCGGCTTCCCAGCCACCACGACAAGCTATTCCCATATCTACTACTTTGGTTCCGTTTTCTAATACATAATATTTACAGCCTAATGCTTCTGCATGTTCTATCAGATATTCAACTTTTGCTATTGTATTTTTATTTACACTTATCATCTTTACACTCCTATATTTTTTGATTTATTGCTATTCTAGTACTTGCATTTATCAAATAAAGTTTTTGTTTATTTTTTATAAAAAAAGGAAACGCAATAAAGTATTGCATTTCCTTGTGTCTATTGCTTTACGTCCAAGCTTCAGGAGAGGCAAGTAGCTCCGCAATTGTGTTTAAGAAACGAGCAGCTGGTGCTCCATTAATTATTCGATGATCGATAGTTAGGTTAAAGGTCATTATATCCTTGAAGAACAATCCTCCATTTTCCATTACCGGTTGTTGTGACATACTACCTATTCCTAGAATTGCGCTTTCTGGATAATTTATTACTGGGGTAAAGTATTTAATCCCAAGTGCTCCTAGGTTGGTTAGTGACATGGTGCCACTGGTCATTTCTTCCTTGGTTAGTGTTCCATTTTTGGCTTTTGCTGCTAAATCAGTTAATTCTACTGCTATTTGCTTTAAGCTTTTTGTATGCGCGGCTTTAATATTTGGTACCATCAATCCACCTTCTACGTCTGTGGCAAAGCCAATATTTATTTGGTCTGTTGTAACGAAGAATTTTTCATCTTTGATGGTGGTTCTAAACTCTGGATGTTTAACTACGGCTATGGCTAATGCTTTGATTAGGTATACTGTATAGCTAAGTTTTAAGCCTGCAGCTGTAAAGTCTGCCTTAGAATTTTTGTATGCTCTCACGAGATTAGTTACATCTATATCCCTTGACATGGTGGTTTGTGCTGTTTTGGTCATACTTTCTAACATTTTTATGGCTATCATTTTTTGCATTTCCGTCATGCGTACTTCTTTTGCTTCTGGTTGAAATACTGCCAATGAGGCTACACTTCCTGATGTTATTACTTTATTCATGCCTCCTGCTGATACAAATTTACGCACATCTTCTCTAGTTACCATGTTGAAGAAGCCAGTACCTTTGATGTAGTGAAAATCTACTTTGAGTTCTTCTGCCAGTTTTGCGGCTTTTGGTGTTGCTTTAGCATCAGCTATGATACTGCTTATTTGTGTTGTTGTTGATGTTTCTTTTGATACTGCTGTTTTTTCTACAGTTTTCCCACTAGCTACAAAGTTCCTGATGTCCTCACGAGTTATAGCGCCTTCTATGCCTGATCCTATGACTTTGCTGTAATCTATTTTTAATTCTTCTGCAAGGCTTGCAGCTTTAGGAGTAATTTTAATTTCTGCTAATGGCTTAGCTACTGCTATTTCTGCTGCTTCTACTTCTGTAGTAGCTGATTGTGGGACTCCTGCTGCTACTGCATTAACCTTACCCTGTTGTATGCTGGCAAGATTTATTCCTGCTGCTGCTATTATTGCTATTAATTCTCCACATGGTAGTTCATCACCTTCTGCTGCTACTAAGGTAATTATTCCAGTAGCTGGGGCTAGGAGCTCATTTGCTAATTTTTCTATTGCTATTTCTGCGATTGGTTCTCCTTTTGTTACTTTGTCTCCATCGCTTACTAACCAGGTTGCTACTGTACCTTCCGTCATGTTTGCGCCGTATCTTGGCATTTCTACATTTACTGCTCCCGCAGGTATTGCTGTTGCTTCTATATTTGTTGTGTTTGGAGCTGTTGCTATTACTTCTGGTGATGTTGATATTACTGTTTCGTTACTTAAAAGTTTGGAAATTTCTTCTCCCGCTATGCCTATTATAGCTATTGGTGCTCCACATTCCAGTTCATCGCCTTCTGCTGCGATTAGTTTTAAGACTACTCCTGCTACTCCTGCTTTTAGCTCATTGGCTAATTTTTCAATTGCTATTTCGCCTATTACTGTTTCGGCGGTTACTGTTTCGCCTTCTGCTACGAACCAAGCTGCTACTGTTCCTTCTGTCATATTTGCTCCGTATCTTGGCATTGTTACTATTGTAGCCATTTTTATCCACCTTTCGTTTTCTTTTACAAGAAAATCCCCCAGCTTTGCAGTTGCTTATTGCTAACTGTTTTGCCTTTGATAGAGGCTATGTCTTGCTTTTGCACAAGACTTGCTTGGGGGATTATATTTACTCTTTGTTTAGTTGGCTAGAATGCCATTACTGCTTTTACTGCATCTACTATCAATGATGGATTTGGTAATACGTAGTCTTCTAGTACTGGGGCAAATGGCATTGGCACATCGATGGAAGTTACCCGTTTTACTGGTGCTTTCAGGTATTCGAAGATTTCTTCTGCTAACATTGCGGATACTTCTGCTCCATAGCCCATTACTTTTGGTCCTTCTTGGGCGATTACTAGTCGTCCTGTTTTGGCTACTGATTTGATGATAGTTGCTTTATCCAAAGGAAAGAGGGTTCTTGGATTGACGATTTCACAGCTGATGCCTGCTTTTGCTAACTCTTGCGCTGCTGTTTTTGCCATTCCTAACATGGTCATTGCTGCTACGATGGTTACATCTGTTCCTTCTTCTTCTACATTTGCTTTATATAGCGGTATTTCATAGATTTCTTCTGGTACTTCTCCTTTGGTATTGTAGAGTAATTTATGCTCTAAGAATACTACTGGGTTGTTATTTCTGATTGATGCTACTAGCAAACCTTTAGCTTCATATGGTGTTGCTGGTGCTACGATTACTAATCCTGGCACGTTCATTAACCATGGCTCTACACACGCTGAGTGATGATATGCACATCTTATTCCGCCACCAGTTACTGCTCTTACTACCATTTGTGCTCCCGCTCTTCCGTTATACATGTAGCGTAATTTGGCTGCGTTATTTACTAATTGATCAAAGCATACTGCAATAAAATCTGCAAACATTAGCTCTGCTACTGGCCTTAAGCCACAGACTGATGCTCCACATGATAAACCTAATATTGCACTCTCGGATAGGGCTGTATCAAAGGCTCTATCTGGCCACTTACTCCAGATTCCCATGGTTATACCAAAGTCCCCTCCCATTTTTGCTACATCTTCTCCTAATATAAAAACTGTTTCGTCTCTTTCCATTTCTTGGTGTAATGCTTCGTTAATTGCTTTTGAAAACGAGATTTTTCTTGCCATCTTATCTTCCCTCCACTTCTATGTCTGCGTATACATGTGTAAGTGCATCTGCTAATTCTGGTGATGGGCTTTCTAAAGCAAATTTAATTGCCTCAGCAATAACGACTTCCACATCTTCTGCGATTTTTGTTAAATCATCCTCTGAAGCCCAGCCTCTATCTAATATCTTTGCCTTTGCAATAATAAGTGGATCTTTTTTCTGCCATGCTTCAAGCTCACCTTCTGGACGATAAGCTGCTGGATCACCTGAAAAATGCCCTTGCCAACGGTATGTCATTAATTCTAATAAAGTCGGCCCTTCACCTTTACGAGCACGCTCTACTGCGGCTTCTGTATATTCAATTACTTCTTCAATATCATTTCCATCAATTCTAAAGGATGGCACTTCATAGCCTTCTCCCCAAGTTTTCAACTCTTTTTGTGGATGAGCTTCCGTGTAGTGGGTAGAAATAGCATACTGATTATTCAGTAAGCAATAGATAATTGGTAATTTCCAAGTTGCTGCCATATTCATTGATTCGTGGCAGGTACCTTCGCCTAATGTTCCATCTCCTAAAAACACTGCTGATACGGCATCATTTTTTTTGTAAACAGAGGCAAATGCCGTACCTAAGCAAGTAACTACTGTTGATCCTTGAATTCCATTAAACCCCATATTTCCAACTGACAAGTCATTTACATGCATAGAACCACCACGTCCACCATTTACACCAGTGCTTTTAGCAAATAGTTCTGCCATAACAAGCTTAGGATCTGTCCCGCATAAGACAATAGCTCCATGTCCACGATGATCAGGAAATTTGAAATCTGTTTTTCTTAAGGCATCAACAACACCTGCTTGTGATGCTTCTTGTCCAATGCTTAAATGAATAAAACCTGGAATCGTTCCATTTTTTGCATATCTATCTACTTCTTCTTCAAAGCGACGAATTAGTACCATATCTTGATAAACTTTTAGTAACCGTTCTTTTTTTAATGCCATTTGATAATTCCTCCTGTTCAAATTGTAGTTAGTTTAGAAAACTTTCTTCTAGTACATTATAGGCAATTTCACCTGCTGAATAAGCTTTGCCTGTATTGATATTGTGCATGGTAATTTTGGCTATGGAATGGAAATCATGATCTACATAGAAGAAGTCTTTCCCCGCATCCACAAATACTTTTTCAAATAATTCTTTGTAGTAAGGTGAGGATGTTTTTGACACTAATTGATGAATTACTTTAGCAATTTCTACATCTGTCGCATCAACCCAAAACTCCGTCTCTCCTCCATAGAGTATTGCATCATTGATGCGTCCCATGGCTTTCACTTCATCTTTAACTATTGGTGCTATTGGTGCTTTACCCCTACAAGCTACTACTTTGGCTACTGGAAATCCTTTTTCAAACATTTTGTGACAAACTTGTTCGCACATACGTGCTGCAACTTGCATCGAACCAACAATACAATTGCTAGGAGCTACTAGGATATAAACATTCTCTGGAGCAACTTTGCACTCCATTGCTACTAATTCTCCAATAGATTCTGCTGGCAGTTTTATATCCTGAATACAAAGAACTACTTCATCATTGTGATCTCTGTATGGTGTTTGTGCTAAATACCAGTCGCCTTCTACTTGAGCTTGAGCTCTTGCTGGGCCTGTTCCAATGGTTGCCACTTCTCCCATTCCTAGTTTCCATCCTGCAATTTGGGATGCTAAGCAAGCGATTAATGGCTCATCTATGTAGAGATCCACTGCCGAAAAAGTGTATTCTTCGTTCAACTTAAATTCTCCAAGTTTTACGTTGCCTAAATCCCCAATAGTTGCTCTAGTGTATAGCAATCCTGCTTCCCAACTACCTTTTACATTTACTCCCATATCTATTACATTTACTCCGCACTGCATTTTATATGCTTGGCAACCTAATCTATCTGCATTTTCAATTATTTCTTTTGCTACTTTCGTTGCTAACTTATTTATGCTTACCACTTTTTACCCTCCAATAAATATATATATTTTTAATATTTTAAACCAAATACGTCTATTGCTGCTCCCACGATTGGTTTAGCATCATCTGATGCTAAGAAGAGGACTACTTTTGACACTTCATCTACTTGTAACATTTCTTCTAATTTTATTGTTACTGCAGAATCGCTATCAATTCTTTCTCTTGTTTTATCTGTATTGGTCATACCTAGATATATTGCATTAACATTAATACCGTCGTATTTTACTTCTTCTGAAATTTGATGTGTTAGGGTTATCATCCCGCCTTTAGCTGCTGCATAAGCTCCAAAGGTTGGAATAACATGTTTTGCTGAGGCTGAGGCTATATTGACAATTTTTCCATATTTTTTTGCTATCATATCTGGTAAGACAAACCTTGTGCAATAAAAAGTACCATTAAGGTCAATATTAACCTGCATGTCCCAATCTGCAATACTCATCTCTGCAATTGGTGATGGCTTATAGAGAGCTGCATTGTTTATTAAAATATCTACTGAACCAAATTGGGCTTTAATATCTGCAACTAATTGCTCGACTGCTTTTGCGTCAGCTATATCACAGGCTAAACCTATACATTTGCCTCCACTTGCATTAATATCTGCTGCTACTTGTTCTACTTTTGCTTTATTTAAGTCTACTGCAGCAACCTTTGCTCCTTCTTTGGCAAAATCTAATGCATATTGTAGTCCCAATCCTTGTGCTGCTCCTGTTATTAATACTACTTTGTCTTGAAATCTCATCTTAAACCCTCCAAATTAATTATTAATTTTTCAATATTAATCACGCTCTAGCAACCTCTTGACTTAAAACTTCCATACACTTACGTGTATGATCTTCAACAAGTTTTTCTACAGCAGAATAATCTCTTTTCTTTAAAACCTCAATTATCTCATAATGATCAAACAGTAAATTTTTCACTTCATCACTATCACATTTAAGCGCTTGCAAATACCACCCTTCATGAAGCCATAAATCCTGTAAAATTACACTTAACCGAGACATTTTGGCCATACCATAAAGCATAAAATGAAATTTTTCTGTATTTTTACTATATTCGTTAGCATTTTTTTCCAGAACACTTTTCCTACACAATTCAAGTATATCCTCTAAAGCACCAATATCATCTTCACTACAACCTAAAATTGCTTCTTTTATAGCTAAACTCTCTAGTGCAGCCCTAATCTTAAACACCTCTTGCATTTGCTCTTGACTTATTCCAGTTACTTCAAAGCCTACACATGGATGCAAAATAACATATCCCTGAGAAACAAGTAACTTGATAGCCTCAGTAACAGGAGTTCTACTTACACCTAGTTCTGCAGCAATATCTACAATCTTATATAATTTTCCCGTCTCAAATCTACTAGATTTAATATTGTCTCGTAAATACTTATAGACATATTCGCTTTTACTGGTAAATGTCATCTCACCCATAGTTTCCACCTTCATGTTGCATGCAACATTTCTTTTCTATATTATAAATGATTTTAACTTATATGTCACTAATTTTACAAAATAATTGTCCTTATTGACGCATTATTGATAAATTTATGCATTAAATGCTTATTATTTCTTTTTGAATATTTTTTTTACTATTTTATTTGAGCATTAATGAGTATTATTGTACAATATAAGTAGTTATCCAAATATTAGGAGGAATATACCATGCTTTATAAAAGCACCAGAAATAATAATAGCCAAAATAAAACATCAGCGCAAGCAATCATTCAAGGAATTGCTTCAGATGGAGGCTTATTCGTACCTGAAAAATTTCCCATTTTTTCTGCAGATAAAATAGCTAGCTTTGTCAATATGAGTTATCAAACTAGAGCACAAGTCATAATGGAAAAGTTTTTACCAGATTTTTCGCATACAGCACTTCAGAATTGTATCTTGCAGGCCTATAGCGCTACAACATTCGATAATCCGGCAATAGCGCCTCTACACCGAATAAATGAAAAAGTTAGTATACTCGAGCTTTGGCATGGTCCAACCTGCGCATTCAAAGATATAGCTTTACAAATTTTACCTCATTTACTTATTGAAAGCGTACATATGGAGAAAAGTTTATTTACAACAGCTATACTTGTAGCAACCTCAGGCGACACTGGAAAGGCTGCAATGGCTGGCTTTAAGGATATTCCTTTAACGAAAATTCTTGTTTTCTACCCCCATGGTGGTGTTAGTGAAGTGCAGAAATTGCAAATGGTTACTCAATCTGGTAATAACGTAAGTGTTGTCGCAATAGATGGAAACTTTGATGATACCCAAAACGGAGTGAAAGAAATATTTGCCAACATCAAGCTAAAAGAAGTATTAGCAGAAAACAATATTTGTCTATCTTCTGCTAACTCTATTAACTGGGGTCGCTTAGTACCACAAATAGTCTACTATTTTAGTGCATATGCTGATGCTGTTAAAAATGACTCTATCAAGCAAGGTGATGCAATTAATTTTGTTGTACCTACTGGAAATTTCGGTAATATTTTAGCTGGCTATTATGCAAAAAAAATGGGCTTGCCAATAGCTAAATTGATTTGTGCTGCTAATGAAAATAATGTACTAACAGATTTTATCCATTCCGGTGTATATAATCGCAATCGTCCTTTCCATAAAACCATTTCACCTTCGATGGATATTTTAATCTCCAGTAATCTAGAACGCTTACTGTTTGATCTAAATGGTGAAAATTCGGACCAAATTCGAGCTTGGATGAGTGAATTAAATGATACTGGAAAATATAAGATAAACAATAATCTTGTATCTAGCATTCAAGATTTATTTTGGTCAGCTAGTTCGGATGATTTAGCCACGATTAAGAGAATAGAGCAAGTATATCTTGTAGATAATTACTTAATTGATACTCATACAGCTGTAGCTTGGAATGTATATGACCTTTACGTATCCGAAACAAACGATAACACTTATACCATAATTGTTTCCACAGCTAGTCCATTCAAATTTAATGAAAGTGTTGCTAAAGCAGTTCTTCCTGCAGAAGAACTAAATGTCGACAGTTTAACTTTATTAAACACACTTTCTAATTCAACCGGCGAAAAAATTCCTGCAGGATTAAATAATTTAGGTGATAAACCTATTCTGCATCATAAAATTGCTTGCAAAGAAAAAATGTTAGCTGAAGTTGAAAACTTTTTATTACACTAAAACCGAAAAGCCCAAACCTAATCAAAGTGATGATAGGTTTGGGCTTTTCGATTTTAAAAACTAAAGTTTGAAATCAAAAATATCTTTTCTGAATACTTCTTGAGTATATTCTACAACTTTCCCTGCAGAATTTTTTGCTAAAAATGTAACCTCTAGGGATGCTTCGTTCTTTCGAACATGTAGAAGTGCTGCGTTTTCTTTGCTTAAAAGGTTTGCCGAAATTCCAACCTCATTCGCAGCAATCTTTATTCCTCTTGCTTCATATACTTTACATAAAGAACCAGTAAAATCTTCATCTGCAGACAAACCAAACTCGCCATTAATATATGATGTTGCAATAAAGGCGGCATCTCCATTAATTTTTCGTAAACGTTTTACTAAAAGTATCATTGCACC
>JBAXCZ010000034.1:0-21512 GCA_037141195.1 Clostridia bacterium | reverse complement strand
TGCTGCTTCATAAGCTTCTACTGCTAAGGTTGCTGTTTCTACTTTAGCTGCTTCTGTTGCTCTTGCTTCTGATTCACCCTTCGCTGTTGCGATGGCTGTCTCTACTGCTGTCTGGATCAATGCTTTTGTAGTTAATCCAGCTCTTGCGGCAAATAAATCTGCTGCTACATCCGACTTTCCTGTCGCATCTAGTTCTGCATAGTTTGCTAATGTTAAGCCTAAAGCATTTGGCGATGTTGCTAACAAGGTTGTTACTGCTGCTGCATCTGCTGCATTGGTGTACTGCGCTACCAACACTGCTTCTGCTGCTCTTGCTTCTGATTCAACCTTCGCTGTTGCTATGGCTGTCCCTACTGCTGTCTGGATCAATGCTTTTGTTGTTAATTCAGCTTTTGCTGCAAATAAATCTGCTGCTACATCTGACTTTCCTGCCGCATCTAGTTCTGCATAGTTTGTTAAGTCTAAGCCTAAAGCATTTGGCGATGCATTTAACAGTGCTGCTACTGTTGCCGCATTTTCTGCATTGGTAAATTCAGCTACTAAAACTATTTCTGTAGCTGTTACATTAATCACTTTCGTCCCATTAACACTAGAAGCCGCATTAGTTGCCTGAACAGTTACTGTTCCAACTCCTGTTGCAGTTAACAAACCATTTGCATCTATTGTTGCTGTACCAGTTCCATTGATAACTGACCAAGCTATTGTCTTGTTGGTTGCATTGGTAGGTGCTACTTCACCAATCATTTGTAGTGTCTCACCATTAACAACTGTAATAGCACTACCCGTTCCTGTAACGGTTATAGCACTTACCTGAATCACTTCTATTGTCACGCTGCCACCGCTGCCGCTGACTGGTGTTATTATAACTGGAGCTGTTACGCCGGGAGCAACTACCATGTTTGTAGGAGCTTTTTCCAGTGTTACACCGCTAGCATTGATAATCGCATTTTTTATAATACCTTCTCCTGCTATATCAATTTTTCCATTTATTGTTAAATTTTCAATATTGGTGTTTTTGGGCAGTTCTATGCCTATCCCAGGTGAGTCAATCTTAACGTCCGTAAAGAATCCAATGAATATTATTATGTCCTCTTCTTCAGCATCAACGATGATTTCCTGGAAGCCTTCGCTGCCTATAGTCATATTGCTCTCTTCTATTGTAGCCCCTGAATTTACGATTAATTTGTCCACTGTGGTATTACCTGAAATAACCATTCTAATTTTTCCGTCTACTTTTGCAACTGTTACACTTCCAAGGTCAGAATTAATCACGATGATACTGTTTAAGCCACCACCGTAAATCTTTGTTTCTCCTTTTATGGTTACATTTTTCAATGTAACATTGCCATCACCAACATTCTTATCAATAATAAGATTTCCAGAAATGACCATGTTTTGTAATACTGTTCCTTTTACTTGAACTATCACATTACCTGATACCTGTAACTCTCCTGTTGCTGGGCCGTATGTCCCTGCTTGATCATAAATCACATTGTTTTTGCTAAATATTAATGATTTGTCCAGTGCGAAAACTGCTTCTCCTCGTTTAATGAAATTTCTTGGTTGGAAGCTTCCATTGGGATATCCATTCATTATTCCAGAAAAATAGACTGAACCAACGGCACCCTTGCTCCAAGCAAGGGTACTTGCATCAGTAAATTTGCTTGCTGCTTCTTCATTTTCCATAAGTTTGTTGATTTTCATTATGATTGTAGCTGCTTCTTCTCTAGTGATTGGCTTATCTGGTCTCATGGTACCATCAGGATAGCCATTAATATAACCGGCCGCTGCTGCTTTTGTTACTACATCAGCATACCAATCATCTGCACTAACATCTGAGTAGGTAGTAGCTACCTTTTCTGTGTAACCAAAAATCCCGTTAACTAATGTCATGAATTCAGCCCTTGAAATATTGTTTTCTGGTCTGAATGTACCATCTGCATATCCCTTAATAATTCCTTGATCTACCCATTTTTGTATTGTTGCCTGTGCCCAGTGTCCTGAAATATCTGATGATGTAGCTGCAAATACATTCGCTGGCACCTGCGTGAACATCATGCAAATAATTGTTACTAGTGCAACTTTTTTCTTGAAATTAATGAATATCTTCCCCATTGATTTTTTCCTCCCTTAAATGCTCTGTTACCGAGTGTTATTTTATCAATTAGAAACTAGTATTTCCTGATTAACTGCATCCCAGTTCAACTTTACAATCCAGCTAAAATTATATCCCTACCATTAATTTCACAAAAAAGCCCTGCCGTAAGTTGTCCTTCATTGACAAAAGTAGCAAAAGAAGTTCATTCTATTGCGGTTTGAATCAGCTAAAACCACCAGATTTGAGAAGGTTGCAAAATTGATTATTCCGATTAAAGATGCTAACATTTCGCGACCTTTTATTTAGCATATTATTTTATTCTAGAATAGCATATTCCAACAAAAAAAGAGCTCAATAGCGAAATTGTACCCTTATATGGCGAAATTAGCATAAAACTTGGATGAAATAATATGTATTCTATTTTTAATGCAGTGTGAATCATCATTTTTTACTTAAAGAAATTTCGTTTTATCTCCATCTATCTGCTTGAAAAGCATACTTGTTTTGAGTACTCTAGCTATGAAAAAATCTATTCAGATAATCCATAAAATGTGTTTTAAGCATATGCAACTAATATCATTTATCTCTCTACCAAAAATATAGCAAATAATATCTCACTCAAATATAATTGACTTAAATGATAAATATCCTATAGCGTAGAATTTAGGGAATAGTTAATGCTATAAAAAATCATAAACATCCACGATTTGTAGACCTTTAGGTGGTCACTTCAAAACGCCCCATGGTGTTTTCCCTTGTGTTTTTTTTGAGTAAAGAATATGCGGTCGATTCGTGAATCGACCCTACCTCTCTTTTATTCAATACCTAGCAGATATAAGCAATACAGTTGCAAAAGCAGGCGTCATATGGAGCAGGCAGATGCAACAACCAGCGAGGACGTAGGAAAAGCATACTGACTGTTTGAGCGAAGTGAGTTTCAGTATGCCCGTAGTCAAGTGCATGGTGTTGCCTGAAGGCGTAGTTGTAAGACGATTTGTAACTGATTGTTCAAAAGCGACATATTGTTAATTTATAAAAATATTAAAATAATGCATGTATCACTTTTGGGTCGCTGGCTGGTAACCCCAGCCCCTAGAAGATATAAACCATATCCACATATATTAAAAATATGCGGTCGATTCGTGAATCGATCCTACAATAGTTCGAATCCTCGATTTATGCCAAGCAAAAAGACGCACAGCTATGCCGTGCGCCTTTTGCTGGCGGAGGGTTAGGGATTCGAACCCTAGGTTCCTTGCAGAACACGAAATTTCGAGTTTCGCACCTTCGACCTCTCGGACAACCCTCCATAATTTATCCTCAACATCAGTTCTCAGATTTTTCTCGGAAAAAGGAGAGAACTGATGGAGATAACAACTATATATTATTTTTCGAATAGCCCAGTGAAGTCGAATGTGGCTAAATAATCTGCTGGTGTTTCTGCTCGGCGAATCATTTTCACGCTGCCATCAGCCTTAAGCAAGAGTTCTGAGGAACGAAGCTTGCCATTATAGTTGTACCCCATGGCAAAGCCGTGAGCACCTGTATCGTGAATGAAGAGATAATCCCCGATTTCTATTTTTGGTAGCATGCGATTAATGGCAAATTTATCATTATTCTCGCATAAGCCACCTGTCACATCATACTTATAATCGCTGGCTTCATTTTCTTTACCTAGCACACTGATGTGGTGATAGGATCCATACATTGCTGGGCGCATCAGATTTGCTGCACAGGCATCTACGCCAATATATTCTTTATAGGTATGCTTTTCATGCAATACTTTAGTTATCAGTGCTCCATAAGGTGCTAGCATAAAGCGTCCTAGCTCTGTGAAGATTGCTACATCACCAAGTCCTGCAGGTACTAATACCTCTTCAAAGGCTTTTCTTACGCCTTCCCCAATTACTGAAATATCATTGACCTTTTGTTCTGGACGATAAGGTACTCCCACTCCCCCTGAGAGGTTAATAAACTTAATATTTACGCCTGTTTCTGCTTGCAGCTTGACAGCAGTTTCAAAGAGAATTTTTGCTAGAGTTGGATAGTAGTCATTATTGTTGGTATTACTTGCTAAAAAAGCATGCATGCCAAAGTTTTTCACACCCTTGGCTTGCAAAAGCTTAAAGCCCTCTACCAGTTGCTCATAGGTAAAGCCATATTTTGCTTCTCTTGGTGTATCCATTATTTCATTATCAATGGCAAAATCGCCACCTGGATTATAACGACAGCTGATAGTTTCTGGAATTCCTGCTACTTTTTCTAAAAACTCAATATGCGTAAAATCATCTAGATTAATGGTAACATTTAATTTGCGGGCATAAACAAAATCTGCTGCTGGTGTTACATTTGATGAAAACATAATATCACTACCAATTATGCCTAAAGCTTCTGAAATCATCAGTTCTGTATAGGATGAGCAATCTGCTCCACAACCCTCTTCATGCAAAATCTGCAGGATTGCTGGAGTTGGTGTTGCTTTCACTGCGAAATATTCTCGGAAGCCCTTGTTCCAAGCAAATGCTTTTTGCAATTTGCGAGCATTTTCGCGAATTGCTTGTTCATCATAAAGATAAAATGGTGTTGGATATTCTTTGGTTATTGCTTCAATTTGTGATTTTGTTGCGAATGGTTTTTTCATTGTATCCTCCAAATATGGTAGTGCTGCAATGCTATTTATTTGCAGTTATTCTGTCGCTTTTCCTTATGAATAATAGCAGTTTTTTGCTGATGTAGCAAGTCTCAGGCTAAATAAAAAAGCTTTTTCAAGCTCTTTAGTCTTCTTCAAAAAAGATTGTGGTGGTGTTTTCTAACTCTTTTTGCAAACGCTCGGATAGTTTTGTGCGTCGCAAGCGGCTTTCTTGATTATTAATTGCGATAGAAAGTGCTTTGGGCATGCCGATTAAAATAAGCAGCTTTTTGGCTCTGGTCATGCAGGTATAGAGCAGGTTACGCTGAAGCATAATGCGGTGCTCAGTACTCACTGGAGCAATAATTACAGGATATTCGCTGCCCTGACTTTTATGCACTGTAATAGCATAGGCCAAGGTTAACTCATCACATTCTTTAAAGAGATATTCTACAGTCTCTTCATCAAATTCTACAAAAAGTGCTCGTTCTTCTTTATCTACTTCTACTACTTGACCAATATCTCCATTGAAGACACTTTTATCATAGTTATTGCGAATCTGCATGACTTTATCACCTGTGCGAAAAGGTGCATCATCTGAGCTTTTACCTTTTTTTAGGGGATTTAACTGCTGCTGCAAAAGTAAATTAAGATTTTCTGTACCAATAACACCTTTGTGCATTGGTGTGAGGACCTGAATATCCCTTACTGGATCGAACCCATAGGTTTTCGGCAGACGCTCCTTACAAAGCTCGCATATTAATTGTGCTATTTCTTCACTGCTATTGCGCTGGAGAAAAAACAAATCTCCCTGCTCCGCATTGCTTGGACTTAACATCTCGCCGTGATTTACTTTATGAGCGCTTACAACTATCTCACTTTTTTCAGCTTGTCTGAAAATCCTACTGAGTTGAATGGTCGTTATTTTGCCCGCATGGATTAAATCTTTCAAGACGTTTCCTGCCCCAACTGAAGGTAGCTGATCCACATCTCCAACTAAGATTAAAACCATCGTGGCTGTCAATGCTTTTAGCAGCTGTTGCATAAGATGAATATCCACCATAGAAACTTCATCGATAATCAACACATCTCCACGAAGTGGGTTGTCTTCATTACGCACATATCCAGCTTCTGGCGAATACTCCAATAAACGGTGAATTGTTTTTGCTTCCATGCCTGTTGTTTCCCGTAAGCGTTTGGCTGCTCTGCCAGTAGGAGCTGCTAAAAGCACATCGCATTTTAAGTGCTGAAAAGCTTTGATCATCCCTAGGGTTGTGGTTGTTTTACCTGTGCCCGGGCCACCAGTTAAAATCAGCACCTTTGCTCCCATTGCTGTAGTAATAGCTTCTACCTGAATTGGATCATAGCTAATATTTTCTGCCTCTTGCACTGCCCGGATGATTTGATCGATAGGCCTTTCTATATACAGCACCGGGCTTTTTAAGAGCACTGCTATTCTTTTAGCGCAGTAGATTTCTGCCTGATAATATTCTGGTAGATAATAACTATCATCCTCTTGTACTAGTTTCTCTGCCCTTTGCAATGGTGCAAGGTAAGGTTCTAACTCTGTGGGGTTTACTTGTAAAAGCTTTGCGCCTTCTGCTAAAAGCTCGTTTTTATTAGCATAACAATGTCCCTGCCTACCCCATTCTTCTAAGGCAAAAAGGATGCCAGCTGCAATGCGCTCAGGTGAATCCAAGGCAAAACCAAGCTGTTGTGCGATGCGATCTGCGGTACGAAAACCAATTCCCCACACATCCTCAGCCAAGCCGTAAGGATTCTCTTTAACTTTAGCGATACTATCTTCCTTGTAGCGTTCATAAATTTTGGTGGCAAATGCTGGAGAGATACTATAGGTTTGCAAAAAGAGCATGACATTTTTTACTTCTTTTTGCTCTGCCCAAGAAATTTTAATCTGGATAAGCTTTTTCTTGCCGATACCATGAATCTCCGTTAAGCGCTCTGGCTCATTATCTAAAATATCCATGGTTTGCTCACCAAAACGCTTGACTATCTGCTCTGCTAAGCTTGGACCCACGCCTTTAATCATGCCACTACCTAAATAGCGTTTGATTCCCTCAGCATTAGCTGGTTGTTTCTCCTGATAATTGGTAGCCCTAAATTGTTCGCCAAAGCGCTCATCTTCATGCCAACTACCTGCTATTTCTAACTCTGCTCCTTGGAAGACTGTAGCAAATGTACCTATTACGGTAACTTCAAGCTCAAAATCGAGACGCAAAACTAGCACTGTAAAACCGTTGTTTTTATTAGCAAAAACAACGCGCTCTACAATGCCAGTAATGACTTCTTTTTCAGCTTTATTCTCCACCATGTGATGTACTCCTCTTTTAGAAAAGTTAGAAAGTTGGTTTGTTGGCTAGTTGTTTATGTGCTAAGACGCTGAGCGGCGTTCCGCCTGCTGAGGTAGGTTTTTAAAAGATCTTCTCAGCGCGATGAGCTTTTCTCAGAGCACTCAGCGTGGCAAAGCCTCGCTCAGCTGTTCTTTCTCTTATTAGCCAACTAACCAACTGTTTTTCACGCTCTGCAACCACTCATAGATTTCCTGTGCTGCCGCTGCTGCACTCTCTATCTCTGATATTGTTAATGCATACTCATATTTTTGTGCTGTATGTAAATACATTGGATCATAATACTCTACCATTAAATATTTGGCAGCTTTCGCAAAATCTCCGGCTAAAATTATCTCTTCTAGCCAAGCAAGTTTTTCATTGTTCAGATGTTTCTTGAAATATGGCAAGACTTTTATTGTTTCTGCCTGCCAGTCACCGTTCAGTATATAGTCAGCCTTTAAGCTATTTGCTCTGTAGTCTAGACTTGCTTCTATATTAACGTGATATGGACTGGCTTTCATTTTTGCATGGATAAATTCCGGCACTGCTGCCGTACCTATTCTTTTGCTTTCAGCTTCAACAAAAACCAAATTTTCACTTTTTTGGCTTAAATCTCGATAAATATAGCTTTCAAAGGTTTTTTGGTTATGCTGTTTGCCTAGTCCGATACTCCCTAAAAGCGAGCCGCGATGATTTGCTGCTCCTTCTAAATCTAATACTGCACAGCCAAGCTTTTGTAACTCTAATAAAATATTCGTCTTACCCACACCCGTATTACCATGCAGTACGATATACTCTACCTCTGCATTTAAGAGTGGCAAGCTATCTCTTACAACCTGCCGATATGCCTTATAGCCGCCACTAAGCTTTAAGACGCGAAGATCGATTGAACTGAAAATATTGGCAAAAAAAGTGCTCCGATAACCGCCGCGAGCACAAAAACACACCAGTTTATCATTTTGTGCTTTAAGTTTTAATACCTCTTCAAATAGTGCTTCTAGCCTTGGAGCTACTAGTTGCACGCCTAAGCGTTTTGCTTCTGTTTTACCCACTTGTTTATAGGTTGTACCTACTGCAGCTCTAGCCTCATCATCTAGTAAGGGTATATTTATGGCACCGGGAATACTCCCATCTGCGAATTCGCTTGGACTCCGTACATCAATATAAGTATATTCACTATTTAACCCTGTAAAATCTATTTCTCTTAACATTTATACCGCCTTTTATTAATTTCATCCTAACTTATCTCTTAAGTATAGCTAAAAAATGGAGAAAAAGGAAGAGTCTCTCCCTCCCCAAACTATAAATAGCAAACAAAGAACTCTTGCATCCCAAAAGAAGATAGAGGAGAGCTCATTTCAGCTGCTCCTCTATCTTCATAATAGCTATTTAGTTTGTTTTACTACTAAAAATAATTCTTTTTAGCTGAATGAGCAAGGTTGGAATAAAGGCCGCAAGATAAATGATGCCAACCTGCATTCCTGTTAATTCTGCAATATTGAACATACTGTGTAAGGCCGGTACAAATAAAACTGTATTTAAAAGGATCATCCCTGCTAAGAAAGCATAAATGCTGCTCATATTGGTAAATAAGCCCAGCTGGAAAATTGATCTTTTCCCACGACAGTTAAAGCCATGAAAGAGGCGAGCCATACAAAGTGTAGCAAATGCCATGGTACTAGCTACAGTAGGACTAGTTTGCAGACCTAAATAAAATGCTCCAATCGTAGGAATTGCGATAATAATTCCTTGGGAAATAATGCCCTGCAGATACTCTTTTGTCAAAATTCCTTCACTAGTATCCCTTGGCTTTTCGGCTAAAAGATCTTTAGTAGAATGCTCCATCCCTATGGCAATGGCCGGTAAACTATCTGTTAGCAGATTGATAAACAAGAGATGAACTGGAGTAAAAGGTACTGGCAATGCCATAATTGAGGTATAAAGCACGGCTATTATCCCTGACATATTGCCGGAAAGTAGAAACTTAATGGAATTTTTTATATTGCTATAAATATTTCTGCCATTGGTTACCGCTTTGATGATGGTTGCAAAATTATCATCAGTGAGAATCATAGATGCTGCATCCTTAGATACTGCTGTGCCAGTAATTCCCATGGCAATACCAATATCTGCTTTTTTTAATGCTGGTGCATCATTCACTCCATCACCGGTCATGGCAACAATTTTACCTTTTCTTTGCCATGTGTCAACAATCCTAATTTTATGCTCAGGTGAAACCCTAGCATAAACAGAAATTTTTTCGACTTGAGCTGTTAATTCATCATCAGACATTCTATCTAGCTCAATACCTTCTACTGCTAAATCACCGGTTTCATAAATGCCGATTTTTGTAGCAATGCTCTTAGCGGTAATCTTATGATCACCAGTTATCATCACTGGTTTAATACCAGCCCGTTTGCAATCAGCTACCGCTTGGGCAGATTCTTCTCTTGGTGGATCTACCATAGCAATGAGACCGATAAAGCAATAATCAAATTCATCCTTCACATCAAGCTCACGGATTTCTTCGATTTCCTTATAAACAAAACCCAAGACCCTCAAGCCTTCACTTGATAATTCTAGAGTTGCTGCTTCGATTTTTTCTCTATCGCTATCCGTTAATGCTCGGACACCTTCTTCTTGATGAATCTGATCAACTCGCTCCATTACTACATCAATTGCACCTTTGGTTAACAGATAATATTTCCCATCAATTTCATGGAGTGTGCTCATCAGCTTACGCTCTGAGTCAAATGGAATTTCGCCAATTCTAGCTAATTCCCTTCGCATTTCTTCCTCGTCAAGCTCTTGTTTGCGGAAAAAATCCACTAGCGCTATTTCTGTTGGATCTCCAATGCTAGTACTAGCATCATTACAAAGTACACTTGAGCGTAAGAGAAACCCTTGTGTATGTTTATTTTTATCTACATCATTTTTATCAATTATTTTTCCATCCACAAAAATCTTTTGTACGGTCATTTTATTTTGGGTAAGCGTACCAGTTTTATCTGAACAAATAACAGATACACAACCTAAACCCTCTACCGCTCGCAGGTTTTTCATGATGGCGTGTTCATCTGCCATCTTTTGCGTTCCTAAAGCTAGCACTATGGTTACAATAGAGCTTAGTGCTTCAGGAATAGCTGCTACTGCTAAGGCTACTGCAAACATCATCGCATCGAGAATTGGCATTGCGCGCCAAATGCTTAAACCAAAAACAAGAGCACAAATACCCATAATTACAAAGGAAAGTTTTTTGCTAAAGTCATCTAAGCTGACCTGTAATGGCGTTTTCTTTTCCTTGGTTGCATTCATCAACTGGGCAATTCTGCCTAGCTCTGTTTGCATTCCTGTAGTTGTTACTACTACTAAGGCGCGGCCATAAGTGATCATGGAACTTGAAAAAACCATATTCTTTTGATCGCCCAAGGCTACTTCTACTTCTTCAATCACACCATCTAATTTATTAACACTTTCTGATTCACCTGTTAGTGAGCTTTCATTTACTTGTAAGGAATAATTGTCTATTACCCTGCCATCTGCTACTACTAAGTCCCCTGCTTCTAGCACCAAAATATCCCCAACTACTACTTCCTTTGAAGGAATTTCCATGCGTTGTCCATCACGCAGTACTTTAGCAATAGGGGCTGATAAAGCCTGTAGACTTTTCAAAGACTTTTCCGCCTTAAAATGCTGTACTGTTCCTAAAATTGCATTCATGATAATTACAGCAAAAATTACAATTGCACTTTCAGCATTGTCAGTAAGCATAGAAACAAATGCTGCTACGATTAGGATAATTACTAAAAGATCAGCGAACTGCTCTATAAAAACTCTCAGTACACCCTTGCTTTTGGTCTCCTCTAACTGATTATAGCCATTTTTCGCTAAACGATGTTGCGCCTCAGTAGTACTTAAGCCGCGTCCATCACTCTCCACTAATTGCAATACTGCTTCCTTGCTTTGATGAAATAATTTATTCATGTTCATATCCTCTCTATAATTGTAAAGTACAATCTGCTTTTCAAAAAAAATAGACTTTTAGCAGGAAAAATCCTGCTAAAAGTCTCATCACCTAATTCATAAGGTATAGTGTGCCAGGCCAGAGGCCGAGATTGTTGACACGCTATTTAGACTACTCCCCTTTAACTACTACTTCATTCTATACAGAAGTGTCAAATATGTCAATGGTTAGTTGTACATTCAGTTGGTAAGTTGGTTTGAAAAACCAGTTGGTAAGTTGGTTTGTTGGATAGTTGGTTAGGTGAAGACATTGCCAAACCATAGTTTAGCAGTTTTCTAACGGTGGACTAGCAATAGTCTAGTGGTGGACTAGTATTGATTAGTCAACGGTTAGTCAATATTAGACAACATTAGTCAAAATCCCCTCAGCGCGATGCACAAAGTGCAGAGCACTAAGCGTGGCGTAGCCACTCTCAGCAGAGGCAAAGCCTCACTCAGCTGATTTTATCGCGAACTAGCCAACTAAAAAACTACCCTTCCAAAGCGTCAAATAACTTTGTACCTTTTGCTATTAACCAGTAATATCCCAAGCTTGTTAGAAGAAAAATTATTACAGTTACTACGCTTGCATAAACTAGCAATGGTAAAGGTTGTAGGTTGATAAAAATAATTACTGGTATGCCATAAGCCGCCATCCCGAACATTACCCCTAAAAATGCACTCATGCTTTGTTTTACTACAGTTACTTCACTTTGCCATTCAAGCTTAGGAAAATAAAGATTAATAATTAATCCTGCTACTCCATTTAACAAGGTATAGCTTAGTGGCAATAATAAGAGTAATAGACTTTCCCAAATGCCCAGACCTACTACAATTGTCGTGAGTATCCAACTAAAAACGATTGCTGGTATTGTAACTGTTAATTGTACCGCTATCTTGCCGACAAAAATTTTCGCTGCTGGAATTGGTAGACTTTGCAAAATATTGATGCTTTTACCTTCTAAAGAAATAGATGGTGCGGTGATTGCACTTAAGGCCATAAATGCTGCAGATGCTGCTAGTAATGCGCCTATGAAGAGTTCTTCTGGCACCTGGAAGCCAATTATCTTTTCTACCATGCCTTTACCACCAATTACTACAGCTAGGTAAAATACAACCATCAGCACAGCACCAAAGCTTGTATTGAAAACATAAATATATGAGCTAAAATAGTTGCGTAACTCTTTTTTGTATAAAGCTTGTAGCACCGAACCACGCTTCATGCTTCTTTTTTTATACATTGCTATAGAGCCTGCACCTTCTTGCAAAATTCCATTTATTTGTTGGAAATATTTTCCTGCTAAAATTGCAAAAAGATAAAATGGTACTATATTAATTAGTAAAAAGCTTACAAGTGCTACCATATTTTTCTCTATCAGTGCTAAAAGCAACCAATCTAAAAGGAATATCTTTTGTTGCAAACCATTTAGCAAATTTGTAAGACTAGTGATTCTTTCAGGTGTCATGGTGCTAAGCATGATTGATCCGGCTGATATTACTCCTACTAAAAGAAATGACCCTACAAGTAAAATTACTTGGCTTCCTTTGAATTTGCTTGCTACTCTGCCTAATATGAGACCTGCTAATGCTCCTATTGCTAGCGGAAGTAGTGGCAAGGTAAGGATTACCAAGACAAGTAGGAGATAAAATATTAAACCTTCTTGTTTGCTTATACCATACACGACAAAGCTTGGAATACTAAAAATAAAGAGAAAAAGTAGGTTGTTTATATATATTAAGATTAGTTTTGAGAGTAAGACATCTTTCTCCCTTATGGGTAAGGACATTAAAAGATCATAATCCTTAAAGCGAAATAGGTATGCCGGCGCCCGATAAATACTTAAAAATAAGCACAACAAAAAACCTGTTAAGCTACCATTTACCAACAGTAGTCTTTCGGCATGCTGAGCTATTAGTGCATCCTTCAGCAACATATTAGACATTAAACTAGTAAACATTACATAAATAAATACAGCTAATAGCCCGAAGAGCATTAATCCCGCTCTTACACGCTCTTTTTTAGTACTTGCATAACGCCACTTATTCCAGCCGGTCATTTCTAACGCATTGATTTTAACCAATAGCCAGAGCTTATTCATGTTCGATCAACTCCAAAAACATTTCTTCTAGGGTATTATCCCCTTTTACTTCATCTGTAGCTCCGCTCACTACTAGCTTACCATCTCTAATGATGGCAATCTTATTGCAGAGTTTTTCTGCTACTTCTAATACATGGGTGGAAAAAAAGACTGCATTGCCAAGCGCACAATGCTCTTTTAACATTTCTTTTAAGCTATGTGCTGCTTTAGGATCTAAACCCACAAAAGGCTCATCTAGAATAATCAATTTTGGTGCATGGATAAAAGCAGAGATTAATGCTAATTTTTGTTTCATCCCATGAGAATATGAAGATATGAGTCCATCTAGCTGATTGGTTAGTTCTAAGCGGTCTGCAAAGGTTTGTATCCGTTCTTCCCGCTCTTTTTGTGGTATACCAAAAACATCTGCAATAAAATTGAGGTAACTTACTCCTTTCATATGTTCATAAAGATTGGGACTATCAGATAAATAGGCGATTTTCGCCTTACATTCTAAGGGCTTTTCTGCCATCGAAATACCATCAATTAAGATTTCGCCTTGGTCAAATTGGAGAATTCCTGCTACGCATTTTATTGTGGTTGTTTTTCCTGCTCCGTTATGTCCAATAAAGCCATAAATATCGCCTGCAGAAACCTCAATATTCAAGGAATCTACTGCTTTTTTTCCATTTTTGTAGGTCTTAGATAAATTTTTAATTTTTAACAATTTTCTCCCTCTTTCTTAGTTACTCTGTTTTGCAAAAGGCTAATAAATCGTCTGGTAAGGCACTAGTAAAGCTTAAAAATTTATGAGTGATTGGCTGATATAGGCTTATTTCCGAAGAATGCAAACCATGCCGCCTGGCGATTCTTTCATCTCTCTTGCCATAGATAAAATCTCCAATTAACGGAAAACCAATGCTACTCATATGCAATCTTATTTGGTGAGTGCGACCCGTTTCTAAATGTAAGCTTACTAAAGAAAAATCATTATTGCAAGACAAAACTTGATAATTTGTGATAGCCGTACTTCCCTCAACATGTATTTCTCGCCTAGTTGTTGCCTCACCCTGCACCTGCCTGATTGGAGAGCTTATTTTCCCCAAAGGCGGCTTTACCTCCCCACAACAAACTGCAAGATACTTTCTTTTTAAGATTCCAATTTGTAGTTGTTTGCTAAGCATATGATGAGCATAAGCGTTCTTTGCCACTGCCATGAGACCAGAGGTTCCATAATCGAGACGATTGACAGCCCGAAAGACAAAGTTTTGTTTTTGACTGTGGTAATAATACATCAAATGATTGGCTAAGCTATCCTCTAGATGCCCTTTAGAAGGGTGTACCGGTACCGTTGCTGCCTTATTGACTATCAAAAGGTCTTCATCCTCATAAATAATGTTTAGCTCACCTTGCCTTGGTATAATTCCCACAGAGCTTTCTTCCGGCGCTGCAAGTTGTACTCTTAGGTTATCTCCATACTTTACAATTTTATCTACATATACTGCTTCCCCATTCAGGAGAATTCCCTCTGGCCATTTTTTTAACATTGTCAAAAAATTTCTAGAAATTTTCAGTCTTTGCTCTAAAACTTTTTTTACATTATTGCCTGCCTCTGTTTCTTTTATCTTGAAGGCTACTATACGCTCCATTAGCTTTTACTCTTTTCTAAAGTGCAGCTACACTCGCCTAGTTGAAAGCCCAGCATCCTGCTAAGCACAGCTTGAGCTCATCCCACACCAGACTTTAATTTTATCGCAGCAAAGGCGCAGTTCAACTCGCATGCTCCGCATTCCATACATTTATCCAAATCAACTAGATCCGCTTTACCCTCATTCAGGACAAATACGGCATGCGGACAAACCTGTACACATATGCCACAACCTACACATTTTTCCGGATGATAGTCCAAGCTTGCAACTTGCTTTAAGTATTTATGTTGCATTTAGCCCACTCCTTTGACCAACACAAATATAACTATACCACAAACTAAGGACAAGATTAGCCAGGGAATAGCCAGCCTAGTTTCCTTCTCGACACCAGATAATGAGGTATAGGTACTGGAACCAGTATAATTCAAGGCATAATAAGCCGAGATAGCAGGAAATATTAACAAATATGCTAAAAATAAAGCGCTTAAATCCATTCCCAGAAGCTTCAGATATCCCAGCATTAGCACAACACCTAAAAACCAACCCTTTAATGAAAAGGCTGCCACAGGAATGTATGGTAAAAGTAGCGGTGTAATTATACTACCTGTGATGATGGCCAAAAAATATGCTCCGGCATCTCTAGTTTGAAAAATATCTTGTTTAAGCATGTTTAAGCAAAACATCAACCCAAAAACCACTAGCATATCCCTCAAAGTATTTTTTAAATCTGCTAATGAAACTAAAAATCGTTCTGATAATGTAAAAGTAATCTTAGATTCTTCCGCTGTTTTATGATTGCCTCTATCCAAAAATTCCGATAAATCTGCAGCTTTTACCGGACCAAAGATTGTCTTAAAGCCTGTTGCTTGTTGTACTGCATGGGCAGCTACCCCAGTTGCTGCCAACTGGGGCAGGATTATGAGTCTGCTAGTGAGCACTTCTTGCAAATTGTTTTCCTCTATGGCTTGGATAACGGCTTGTGTGCTAAAAGTTCCTTTACCTGCCGCGCACCACACATTAACCCCTTTGGTATCTAGTACCAAAATCCACAGATTTCGCCCCTGCAACGCCGCTCTCAACACATCTACTGTTAATTTGTAATTAGCCGTCACTAGCACTGGTGCATCCTCTGAAGGATTGCCCAAGGAGTATAAACCAGCCTGAACTTGATAATTGTCACGAAGAATGCCAAGATACACCCTTAGGCTACCTAAACGGTCTTGCCAAGTAAGCTGACTATTCAAACTCATCCTTTTATTTTCTTCTACTATACAATTAGACAATACTCTTCACTTCCCTAGCGTAATTAATCCTCATACTCCATCTAAACCAATTATATTATTTCCTTAATAATAATTATTATAACAAATTAGCTAGCTTCTGCCTAATTTAAACATAAAAAAAGACTTAACAACAATCTGTTAAGTCTTTTTTGGTGAGCCATCCGCGACTCGAACGCGGGACTCCCTGATTAAAAGTCAGGTGCTCTACCAACTGAGCTAATGGCTCTTGCTTGGCTGTTTTTTTGCGCCAACAAATAGTATTATAATTGTTGGCACTAGCAAAGTCAACCTCTTTTTAGCTTTTCCAGTTGATTTCTTCTGCATAAGCTAATTGCCATAAAGAAAGTCCCTCTGGACCAAAGGTTACACCTAAATCACTACGTTTTTTGCTAATTAAAGCTTTTCGCAGAATATCTGGCGCTAGCTTCCCGCTCCCAATTTCCATTAAGCTCCCAACAATAATCCGCACCATGTTATAAAGAAAACCGTTACCTGTTAATTCTAAAATATATAATTGCTCATCTTGCCAAAGCTTAGCCTCAGATATTGTACGCACGAAATTTTGCCTACCACTATTTGCTGCACAAAAGGCTTCAAAATCATGTTCACCGATTAGATCATGCAAACACTTTTGCATGAGTTGCAAATCTAGTTCTCTAGGATAATGCGCCGTGTATAATCTATGAAACACATTTTGCACACGGGCAGTGTCTACTGTATATCGATATGTTTTGCTATGTGGACTAAATCTTGCATGAAAGCTAGAATCCACCTCTGCAACTCCAATTATTCTAATATCATTAGATAATAGTCCATTTAAGGCTGCGCTCATTTTTTCTATTGGCATAGCTGTTTGTACATCAAAATGTGCAACTTGACTATAGGCGTGAACACCTGCATCAGTTCTTCCTGCTGCGTATAGCTTCAGTTCTTGTTTAAAAAGCTTTTTAGCTACTGCTTCTATTGTATCCTGCAGTGTACAAACATTTTGCGGCTCAATTTGCTTCTGCCAGCCATTATAATTAGTACCGTCATAGGAAATTTTAAGTGCGATTCTTGCCATTTTAGCTCCTTAGAGGAAAATTCTTTCGAAAATACTTAATCCCATTAATGCTACTACAAGTGATACTGCAATTGTGTCCACTATTTGCCACTCTAATTTTTTCATCCTAGTTCTACCTACACCACCACGATAACAACGTGCTTCCATAGCTACTGCTAGTTCATCAGCCCGACGAAATGCGCCTACAAAAAGTGGAACTAAAAGTGGAACCAAGCTTTTTGCTCTTTTTACTAGGCTTCCTGTCTCAAAATCTGCACCTCTAGCTTGTTGTGCCTTCATAATTCGCTCTGTTTCCTCTAATAGTGTAGGGATAAAACGAAGTGCAATGCTCATCATCATTGCTAGCTCATGAGCAGGAACACCGATCTTTTGCATAGGTTTCAGCAATAGCTCAATGCCATCTGTTAATGCAATGGGCGAAGTTGTCAGGGTTAACATTGAGGTTACCGTTACTAAAAGTATTAGCCTTGTAGACATGAAAAACCCTCTAACTAATCCTTCCATTGTCAGCTTAAAAACCCAGAATTCCCAGATTACTTTACCAGGCGTCAAGAAAAAATGCAGTACCATAGTGAATGCTAAAATAGTAATAATTGGTCGCAACCCTTTTAGCACATATTTTACTGGAACACCAGAAATCACAATTAGGATTAACGCAAGTAGAGCTAGTATTCCGTATGCCCAAAAATTTTTAACTATGAACAACAAAATCATGAAAAGTATTGCTCCTAGAATTTTGCTGCGAGGATCAAGGCGGTGCAGGATGGAGTTGCCTGGGATAAACTGTCCAATAGTAATATCGCTAAGCATTTTTTTTCCTCCTTACAGCTTGCAAGATTTCTGCTTTTGCTTCTGCTAGGCTGAGACAATCAGTCTTCACTTGCCAACCCTGTTTTTTGAGTTCCCATAATAGTTTTGACATAGTTGGGACATCTAAACCAACAGCTAACAACTTCTCTGCATTTTTAAAAATCTCACGGGGACTATCATCCATAATAATGCGTTTATTATCCATTACAATTACTCTTTGGGCATATTTAGCCACATCATCCATACTATGAGATATCATAATTATAGTAATTCCTAGTTTTTCATGCAACTCACTTATTGCACTTAAAAGTTCATTTCTACTAAGTGGATCTAACCCAGCAATAGGTTCATCTAGCACTAGTATTTTGGTCTCCATTGCCAATACCCCCGCTATTGCTACTCGGCGCATCTGTCCGCCAGAAAGTGCAAAGGGAGATCGATTTTTTAGTTTCTCGTAATCAAGTTTAACTAAAGCCATAGCTTTTTTCACACGCTCTTCAATTTCAGCTGCATTTAAACCTAAATTTTTAGGGCCAAAAGCGATATCTGCAAAAATTGTCTCTTCGAACAATTGATTTTCTGGATATTGAAAAACTAAGCCTACTCTTCTGCGCAAGGCATTTAATCGCTTGCTATTAGGCATTATCACTAGTTCCTCTACCTGAATTTTACCATTTGTTGGTAAAAGCAACCCATTTAATTGTTGAATTAAAGTTGATTTTCCAGAACCAGTGGGACCAATTAGACAAACAAATTCTCCTTCTGCAATGCTAAGATTAATATTTTCTAAAGCCTGCATCGCAAAAGGTGTATTAAGCTTATATGTGAAATCCAAATTTTCTATTGTAATTTGCATAATTCCTCCACCATATCCTCGAGACAGAGAATATCTTGCCCTAATGGTAGCTCCTGCCGTAATTGCTCAGCTAATTCAACTATCAATGGCACATCCATTCTTAATTTATGTAACTCTTCCACTTGCTTGAAAACTTGCATAGGTGTTCCTGCTAACATAATCTTTCCATTTTCCATTACCAAAACTCTATCTGCATCTACAGCTTCTTCCATAAAGTGAGTAATATGGATTACAGTTAGCCCTTCTTCTTTATTTAGGCTGTGCACAGTGTCCAAAACTTCCTTGCGCCCCTTTGGATCTAGCATAGCCGTAGGCTCATCTAAGACTAAATAATCTGGCTTCATGGCTATTACCCCAGCAATTGCCACTCTTTGTTTTTGTCCACCAGATAGATGATGAGGCTCTCTTTTGGCAAAACCTGCCATACCGACTCGTTCTAGTGCCTCATCAACCCTTTTTCTGATTTCCTCTGGCGGTACTCCTAAGTTTTCTAGTCCAAAAGCGACATCCTCTTCAACTGTTGTAGCAACTAATTGATTATCTGGATTTTGGAAAACCATGCCAACTTTTTTCCTAATTTCCCACAATTGTTCTTCATCGTGTATTTCTAAACCGTCTACAACAATAAAACCATGTTGCGGTTGTAAAAGTCCATTTAAGTGACGAGCTAAAGTAGACTTTCCTGAACCATTATGGCCTAAGACAACCAAAAACTCTCCATCATTTATTTTTAAGTTTATATGTGACAATGCTTCTACTAAGCCATTACTGCTAGATTCAAAGCTATGCACCACATCTACTAGTTCAATCATTAATTTCTCCTACTCTTTTCATAGTCACCGTATAATGTTAAGTTATTATTTAATATAAGTCAAATTTATTTTCTCATTCAAGCTAATCAATTAGATAAAAAAAATGACTGAGCTAAGCTGCTCAGCCATTTTATACTATTTTATTCGTCCAATTCTCCACATTCCAGACATCTGTTACCCAATCCTCATAAAACTCTGGTTCATGGCTTACTAAAATAACTGTACCTCGAAAGTCCTCTAATGCCCTTTTCAGTTCATCCTTGGCAGCTGTATCCAGATGATTTGTTGGCTCATCTAGTACTAGCAGATTAACTTCTTGAAGCATTAACTTGCATAGTCTAACCTTAGCATTTTCCCCACCAGAAAGCACCTTCATTTGACTTGTGATATGCGTAGTAGTCAAACCGCACCTAGCTAGTGCACCTCTAACTTCCGCATTTGTCATAGCAGGATATTCATTCCAGATTTCATCTAAAGCTGTGGTACTAGTAGCAACTGCTTCCTGTTCAAAATAGCCAGGAAAAGTATGTAAATCCAACTCCACATCACCACTGACTGTAGGAATTATTCCTAGCAATGTCTTCAGCAGGGTAGATTTGCCTAATCCATTTACACCTTTTAGCGCTATTTTTTGCCCACGCTCTAAAATTATATTTACTGGTTCTGTCAAAGGCTCATTATAACCAATAACTAGTTCCTTAGCTTCAACCACAAAACGTCCTGGCGTTCTAGCCTCTTTAAATTGAAAGGTTGGTTTAATTTTATCCTTGATTTTTTCAATTACATCAATTTTTTCTAAGCGTTTTTGCTTGCTCTTGGCTAAATTTGCCGTAGCTGCTCTCGCTTTGTTACGCGCAATAAAATCTTCTAAATGTTCTATTTCTTTTTGCTGTTTTTCATAGGCATGGTCCAACTGCTTTTTTTTCAGTTCATACGCTACTAAAAATTGATCATGATTACCAGGATAGCGATTAAATTCTGCATTTTCTACATGATAAATTACATTGACAACTTCATTTAAGAATGGGATATCATGGGATACTAAAATAAAGGCATTATCATAATTTAGTAAAAAGTTTTTTAACCAGATAATATGACCTACATCTAAATAGTTTGTTGGCTCATCCAATATTAGAATCATCGGTTTTTGCAGTAATAACTTGGCTAAGAGTACTTTTGTACGCTGTCCACCGCTTAATTCTTGTACCTCTCGTTCTAAACCAACCTCACCTAAACCTAGTCCATTAGCTATTTCTTCAACTTTTACATCCAGCATATAGAAACCACTATGTTCAAGACTAGTCTGGATTTCTCCGACATCTTCCATTAGTTTATCAAGTTCTTCTGGTGTAGCATCTCCCATTTTCTCATACATCGCCATCATTTCCTGTTCTAAATCAAACATATGCTGAAATGCCTCACGCAAGATGTCTCTAATGGTTTTGCCTGCTAAGAGTTTAGAATGTTGATCTAAATAGCCTGTTGTAATACGATTGCACCATTCTACTTTACCTTCATCTGGCATTAATTTACCTGTAATAATATTTAAAAAAGTAGACTTGCCTTCGCCATTTGCTCCTACTAAGCCCACATGTTCTCCATTTAATAAACGAAATGAAACGTCCTCTAAAATCATTCTAGCACCAAAGCCGTGGCTTATATGCTCAACATTTAAAATACTCATGCCTACCTCCTTGCTCAATTTCCTTTATCACTTTATCATAACCACAATACTTCGTCAAATTAATAAGTTGCTTAATCTTATCTTAGAATAAGTTAGACAATCTTACCCTAGAATAAGCAGATAATCTTACTTTAGAATAAGCCAGATAATCTTACTTTAGAATAAGCCAGATAATCTTACTTTAGAATAAGCCAGAT
>JBAXCZ010000033.1:0-21570 GCA_037141195.1 Clostridia bacterium | reverse complement strand
CCTGCGGCGACTTTTAGAATTATACAGGCTTTATCTACCTCTGTCAACTGCTTTTTGGTCTTTTCTTTTGTCTTTTTATTCTGCCCGGTAAATGCAAATGTATAAAAAGAAAAAGAACAAGACGTTATATAACCGTCTTGCTCTTAACTTAACTGCTATTATTCATTTATTATTGGTTTCATAGTTGGAAAAAGAATCACATCTCTAATTGATTGTGCATCAGTAAGCAACATAATTAATCTATCAATTCCAACACCTAACCCACCTGCAGGAGGCATTCCATATTCTAAAGCACAAATGAAATCTTCATCCATAGGATGAGCTTCATCATCACCGGCCGCTTTTTCTTCTACTTGTTGTTCGAAACGAGCTTTTTGATCTATAGGGTCATTTAGTTCAGAAAATGCATTCCCCAATTCTCGACATGCTACAAATGCTTCAAATCTATAAGTCATACGAGGATCATCCTCTTTGGCTTTTGCTAAAGGAGAAACCTCTACAGGATAATCGTAAATGATAGTTGGTTGAATTAAATGCTCCTCAACAAAGGTCTCAAACATTTCATTGATGATTTTTCCGCGACAATTATATTTATCTACATCTAAATGTTTTTCCTTAGCAATAGCAATGGCTGTTTCGTCATCTTGAATTTTTTCAAAATCAACACCAATATATTTTTTAATTGCTTCAACCATAGATATTCTATTCCAAGGTGTTGTGAAATCCAATGTTATGCCTTGATATTCTGCTTGCAGTTTTCCATTTACTGCCATAGCAGCAGCCTCAGTTAATCCCTCTAAGCATTCCATCATATCGTAATAATCACCATACGCCTGATACAGCTCTAACAAGGTAAATTCCGGATTATGTCTAGTAGAAATTCCCTCATTTCTAAAAACTCTTCCGATTTCATATACTCTATCAATACCGCCAACTAGTAATCTTTTCAGGTACAACTCTAAAGAAATTCTTAAATGTAGTGGTATATCTAATGCATTATGATGAGTATTAAATGGTTTAGCTGCTGCTCCCCCTGCTATAGCATGTAGCACAGGTGTTTCTACTTCTATAAAATTCCTATCATCTAAATAACGTCTAATAGCACTTATTGCCTTGCTTCTAGATACAAATACTTTTCTAACTTCATCATTAGTTATCAAGTCAATATATCTCTGTCTATATCTGGTATCCACATCAGTTAAGCCATGAAATTTTTCTGGTAAAGGTTGTAATGATTTTGTAAGCATTGTTAATTTAAGACCCTTTACAGATATTTCACCTGTTTTTGTCTTAAAAACAATTCCTTCTATCCCAATGATATCACCAATATCAAATATCTGGAAAGCTTCGTACATTTCTTCGCCTAACATATCCTGACGAACATATGCTTGAATGTGCGCAGAAACATCGCGAATCACGATAAAAGCTGCTTTACCATGTCCTCTTTTTGCCATCATTCGTCCGGCAATTTTCACACTTTGACCTTCTAATGTTTCAAAATTTTCTAAAATGTCTTGAGCACTATGAGTCCATTCGAAGGCACACCCAAAGGGTGCTATACCCATATTTTTTAAGTCCAATAGTTTATTTCGTCGAATCTGGAGCAAGTCTGTCAATTCAAAATCCATCTGTATCATCCTTACTTTCTAATAGCTAAAATTTTATATTTAATTATTCCAGCAGGTGCTACTACTTCGACTGTTTCTCCTACCACATGACCAAGTAAGGCCTTGCCGAGTGGAGAGACGTTAGATATCTTATGCTCCTTAGGATTTGCCTCTGAACCTGCCATAGTAAGTTCCATTTCTTCATTAAACTCTAAATCAATGATTTTTATTTTTGCTCCTACTGAAACTGTATGCGTGTCTACCTTTGCCTTATCAATGATTTGTACATTGCTTAATTTTTTTTCTAACATTGAAATTTTGCCTTCAATAAAAGCTTGTTCATTTTTCGCATCTTCATACTCAGAATTTTCACTTAAATCACCAAAGCTAATAGCAATTTTTATTCTTTCGGCTATCTCATGTCTTTTGACAGTTTTTAGACAAGTTAATTCCTCTTCTAGCTTATTAAAGTCTTCTTTTGTTAGAATAACTTCTTGAATCATTTCACCATTAATCATGAACAAACCTCCATAATATATTCATTAAACTCCAGAAGCACTGCTAGTATATTCACCAGCAGTGCTCTCTACTTAAATATCTACTAAATTATAACTATGCAATCAGATGATGTCAAGAAATGATTTTAATTGCATGCTTGCCCCAATGCATTTAATTACTCAGCTGCTAAAAAAAATATCATTTCATAATTCCTGTCTCTAAAACTAAATATGGCACTAAACTACTTATTTTTAGAGGTTAGCATGTTTTTTGAACTATATCAAGTGATTTTCATATTTTTTGTTTGATTCATTAATCATCATTTTGCTGTCTTAAAAACGATGAAAGCAACTCTTCTATTTGTTGTAAGGATTCTGCTCGGTTTATCATTTCACGATATTTTGCTGCATCTCGGCCACCCTTTAAGTACCACGAAAGATGCTTACGCATTTCAGGTATCCCATATGATTCGCCCATCCACTCAACTTGTCTCTGAGCATGTAATAGCAGTATTTCTATTTTTTCTTCCCATTTTTCGGTGGGAATCTTTGTTCCATTTGTTAAAAAAGCATTAATTTGCTTAAAAATCCATGGATTTCCCAAATAACCTCTGCCCACCATTACTGCTGAACATCCAGTTGTTCTTAGCATTTTTTCAGCCTGCTCTGGAGAGTTAACATCTCCATTCCCTATAACTGGTAGACTTGTCTGTTTTACTAATTGCGTTATATATGACCAATCCGCAATCCCACTATAAAATTGCTCTCTAGTTCTACCATGCAATGTCATAGCTGCTGCTCCAGACAATTCTTGCTTCCTAGCGAACTCTAAACAATTTTTGTTTTTTTCATCCCAACCAAGCCTAAACTTTACTGTAACAGGAATTTTCACAGCTTTCACAACTGCTTCTGTTATCTGTGCAGCTAAGTCAGGCTCGAGCATTAATGCAGAACCATCACCATTTTTTACAATTTTAGGTGCTGGACAACCATAATTTATATCAATCAAACTAGCACCATTAGCTTCTGCTAGCAAGGCTGCTTCTGCCATAATTACCGGCTCTCTTCCAAATATTTGCACCGCAATAGGAGGTTCATCTTTGCTAATGTCTAAAATTTGCAATGAATTCCCACTATTATAACTTAATGCCTTTGCACTTACCATTTCCGTGAATGCAAGTTCACATCCTAAATCTCTACAAATACTTCTATAAACTTGATTACTGACCCCTGCCAATGGTGCAGCAAAGGCCAATGTCTCTAATTGTAATGTTCCTATTTTCATATTTACTCCAATATCTATTTTCCTTTATTCTACCTTATATAACTAATAAAAAAAAGCCCCTATCGCTAGGGGCTAAGTAACATTTAGAATAATCCAGTAATTACACCATTCTCATCAATATCTATCCTGTTCGCTGCTGGTACTTTAGGTAACCCAGGCATTGTCATTATCGCTCCTGAAATACATACTAAGAAACCTGCTCCTGCAGAGAGACGAATTTCACGGAAGTTAACTGTGAATCCAGTAGGGCGTCCAAGTTTTGTTTGGTCATCAGATAAAGAATATTGAGTTTTAGCAACACAAACAGGTAAATTTCCAAATCCCAAATCATTGAAAGTTGCAATACTCTTCTCAGCTTCAGCCGAGAAGCTAACTCCATCTGCTCCATAAATTTCTTTAGCAATGATGGATAATTTTTCTTTAATTGGTAGATTTGCATCATAAAGCACCTTGAAATTAGATGGTTTGGATTCAATAGTCGCTAATACTTTTTCAGCTAAATCTTTTCCACCTGCTCCACCTTTTGCCCAAACCTCTGATAATGCAACTTCTACTCCTAATTCTTTGCATTTTGCTTCAACTAATGCAAGTTCAGCAGGCGTATCTAAAGGGAATGCATTTATTGCAACTATTGCTGGAACTCCGAATTTTGCAATATTTTCGATATGTTTTTCTAAATTTGTAAACCCTTTTGCTAAAGCATCTAAGTTTTCAGCACTAAGATCAGCCTTTGCTACTCCACCATGCATTTTCAAAGCACGAACTGTTGCCACGATTACACAAACATCTGGTTTTAATCCAGCAAAACGGCACTTTAAGTCAAAGAATTTCTCAGCACCTAAATCAGCACCGAACCCTGCTTCAGTTACTACATAATCAGCTAATTTTAAAGCTGTTTTTGTAGCATTTACTGAGTTACAACCATGTGCAATGTTGGCAAAAGGTCCACCATGAATAAAAGCTGGTGTGTTTTCCAATGTTTGTACTAGATTTGGCTTAATTGCATCCTTCATAATAAGAGCCATAGAGCCCTGAGCATTAATATCCGCAGCTGTTACAGGTTTTTTATCATAAGTGTAACCTACAATTATTTTAGCAAAACGTCTTTTCATATCCATAAGGTCATCAGCCAGACAAAGAATTGCCATAACCTCAGATGCTACAGTTATATCAAAGCCTGATTCACGAGGAACTCCATTTGCTTTTCCACCTAAGCCTACAATACAATTTCTCAAAGCGCGGTCATTCAAATCTACTACACGACGGAAAACTATTGTGCGTGGATCAATATTTAATGGGTTTCCTTGTTGTAAGCTGTTATCTAGTAATGCTGCTAAGAGGTTATGTGCAGTAGTAATAGCATGGAAGTCACCTGTAAAATGTAGGTTGATATCTTCCATTGGCACAACCTGTGCATATCCGCCACCTGCTGCTCCACCTTTTACACCGAAACTAGGTCCTAGAGAAGGTTCGCGTAGGCATACCATAACTTTTTTTCCTAGTTTAGCTAATCCATCAGTTAATCCTACAGAAGTTGTAGTCTTACCTTCACCTGCTGGTGTTGGATTAATTGCTGTTACAAGAATTAACTTTCCATCTTTATTACTTTGTACTCTTTTTAAGGTTTCCATAGAAACTTTAGCTTTATACTTACCAAATAATTCTAAATCATCCTCAGTTAACCCGATTGTTTTTGCTACATCAACAACTTTGTTCATTTTCGCCGCTTGGGCAATTTCAATATCGCTTGGAACCTTTGACATTTTTTCTACACCCTTTCAAAATTAAATATGGATACAATACTATTTTTATCTCTTCATTCAACTTTCATAATTTAATATAGCATTAAGTAAGAGTTAAGTAAATACATTTTAATTAAGTTTTTCTAAATTTATTTGTGAAAATCTTCCCTTATATATTTTTATTTAGCCATTTTTAGTAGAAACTCTTCCAAGCTAAGTCCGCTATTTTTTAAAATTATTGCATTTTCAATACCTATATAACGATAGTGCCAAGGCTCGTAAATAATTTTAGTGATATCTTGTTTATCCTTAGGATATCGCATAATGAAACCAAATTCGCTTGCATTAGTCTCTAGCCACCTAAATGCTCTAGTGTTAGCAAATCCTGCATCTAATGTTTGGTAACTTTCAGTAATAATGTCTAGAGCTAGACCAGAGTTGTGTTCGCTAGTACCCGGAACTGCAACAATTGTAGCTGCTTTGACTTTTGCATCAGTTAAGCTCATTCCTTGATTTTGATATTTTTTTACCTTATTATTATACAAAATTGTTTGTTTTTCTATTGTTCTAAAAGCTGAGCAAATCTGCAAGCTCACGCCATCTGTTTTAGCAGCTAATACCATGGTTTTTGCAATATTTGCTATTCTTTCGTCTAGTTGATAGCCACCTGTTACACTGGCTAATCGTACTGTGAAATCTTCTGGTAATTTGTTTTCTGGATTTATTAATATTAAGTTCCATGAATTTAATATATTACCATCAATTTGTTTTTGCTTTTCAATTATTTCACTAGCGTCAAAAGAAGTCTTAGGTATTATTTCTAATGCATTTTCCTGCACTCCTATACTTTCAATTGAGGTGTTTTCTTTAACCAATACCTCTTCTAATATGACTGCACTCTTTGTCGTTATTGCCGATGCTGAAATACTTGCTATAGCTTGTGGTGAAATGTTTATTTTTTCTTCTTGTAATGGTTTAGTATTATTGTTCTTATTACAACCCACAAATATTAGTAAAAGGATAATAAAACCAAAATAAATCATTTTTTTACTACTCATTTTTCCCCTTATTTTTTCCCCATAGAACAACTTTTCTTTCTGTGCCTTTGATAATTTTTTTTATATTAGGAATATGCTTGAAAATCACAAAAGTAAAGAGCACCCAACTTAATAAAATCAAACCAAATTCTTTTGGATAAGCAATAGTTGTTACTATTGGTACGCTTAAAGCCCCCATCATTGATGCTAAGGAAACCATTTTACCTAGTAAAAGAGCTAAACCAAAAGTAATCAAACCCAAGGCTGCTGCCAAAGGGGAAATAGCAAAAAACATACCCACCCCTGACGCAATACCTTTACCTCCCTTAAAACCTGCAAATATTGGATAACAATGCCCAATTACTGCTACTAGCCCAATAATTAAAGCAAAATTAGTATTTCCTGTAAGTAGTCTTGCTAGCAAAGCTGGTAAAAAAGCCTTGAACATATCAGCAAAAAAAATAGCTAATCCTAATCTTATGCCTAAAACACGTACAGCATTTGTTGCACCTAGATTTCCACTTCCATGCTCCCTAATGTCAATCTTTTTTGCAGATTTTCCAATAATTAAAGCAGTTGGAATAGATCCCATTAAATATGCAAAAACAAGCAATCCAAACATTAATATAACATTCCCAATTGAAAACATATAATTTTATCACCTGAACTTTCTTGATTTTTGTTTAAATATAAAACAAGGCTATATCAATAATAAGACACTAAATCTGTCTATAAATGGCTTCCAAAAAAGGAATCACATTTTATCTTGATATAACCTCATTTTAACACTTTATAAGTGTTTTTGCTTAAAATTCGATGTAATTAAATGGAATTAAATCAAGATAATCCTCAAATGGTGCATCAGCTAAAAATTTCTCGATAATTTCGCGCCCTTTTGGTAATAAATCCTCACATAAAAATCCTTGTAATTCTTTCTTAAAAAATTCATTAAGTATTGTTGCGCCTTTTTGGTAACCTTCAGACCCAACTTCAGTCTGTAAATCAACCTGTAACAATTCCTTAGGAATATAAACACCATCAATTTTTAATGATTTCATAGCAAAACCCATTAGTGGACATTTTGTGGCCACTAAATTGTCTACGCGAAATTTTGCATCTCCTCTACGAGCAAGATATTCCCGAGAAATCCACTCCGCCATAAAACCTACTTTATATGCTCCAATATGCTGATTAGGTATCAGCACATATCTTGTTTTTCTTGATTTTAGCATCTGCTCTAAGAGGAGATTTGCCTGATCAACCTTTCTTCCTGTAGCAAATGGCCAATATGATCCTACTCCCTCTGCTGACATTCCTTCAGAATCTACAATACTTGGATTAGCATATCCTCTTGGAGCGACTAATCTCCAGAGCCAAGCAATTGATGGTGGAAGCACATGGAACAATCCTGCAATACCATAAGTTGGTAATTCTTTTGTGCATGGGGGTTGACGCACACCAAAGCTTCTCATATCAACATAAACCGGTTGATTTTCTACTTTATTATAAAAACGGCGTGGTATTATAACTCGTGGATTTGGACAAGGTTTATTTGGCTCATCCATGATATGTTCCCATATCAGTGCAGTAGAGTTTGGAGCTGCATCTAGGTTTAAGAATAACAAAGGTGATTTAGTATGGATAGTTTGATCTTCTAATGCTGGATCAGTCCCATAGTGTTTAATATGATCAACTCGAAGAAACCACCCATCCTCAGCATCAACAACACAGAGTTTTCCTTCTTCTTCTCGCTGCAAAGAAAGTGGTACGAGAGCCATATCATCTGTTACTGGAATTATTTCTGAATTTTCGGATAATTCCAAATGAACTTTTTCATTTGTTATGATATTTTCTGCTAACAAAACTCTACCATCTTCTTCTCGATGGCAGTGTCCTAACATTTCACTTTTACCTCCACCACTTGCACCCTCATGCATAATAACAAATGTATTATCGTATGGAGTTACTATCTTAGCCGTACTTGCATGTAAAGTTGTCCACCCTTCTTTTTCACCAATAGTAAGCAAAGCAGAATATGCACCTTTTTTAGCACTTGGACCAGGATAAAGATTATATGCAAACATTTCGTGACCATCTTCCAAACGATTATGCACTACAATTTGCTTTCCATCATAATGTGTATGACGAAAGGTTGGAGCTACAAAAATAAATGCTCTAGGCTTAAAACCCTCTTGTATACTTTCTGCTGGTACAAATTTTTGCAAATCAGCAAGACTGGCCAGAAAAAATGCTGCATTTGCAGGTGCTATAGCAATAGATGGAAAGCCAAAACGCGTTCCACCTGTCATAAAAGCTAAAACAATTAAAGATTCTTGAGCTGCTAGCCACTTAAATGTATCGTTTCTTACTTGATTAAAACTTTCACCAAAGCGTTCTTGATATGTTATTTTATCTGTGGGAAAATCATCAGCAATTACCATACTATTCGGATCTCGTCTTCTCATATAAGTATCTGTAAAATTTACAGCTATCCCATTTTTACATCTTGCCACAGTATTTTCTACGATTTTTCCAACACCAGGAATATTATAGGTAACCTCATAATAATCAGCATCTTTTCCGCCTAATGAAAGTTTGGCTAGTTCTTCACGATTTTTTGGAACAATAATATTCCCCACATTATTTATTATTTCTAAAATTTCGGGAGAAAGATCCATTTTTTTTAAATATTCATTCATCTATAAACCTCCAATATCAATATTTCTTTGTTCTATGCAATTTCCAATTTATTATATCACTGATTGCTTATTTAGCAATCAAAACTACAATTCTTTGCATAATTTTTCGACATTTATAAACATTTTTGTCTTTGAACAAGCTGAGTTTACTATCTCATCTGCAAATCTAATCTTCGTATTTAATAATTGCTGCGCCATAATTTTTTTTCTTGCAAGTTCTTCTGAACAATTATCCCTGGCTATGATACGAGATAATTGTAATTTTTCAGGACAGAAACATATCCAAATTCTATCTATCTGTTGCCAAAGTTTCCCTTCAACTAAGAGCGGAATATCTAAAAATATATCTTTGTACCCATCTTGAATAAATTTCTTACTTTCTTCTTCCATTTTGACTAAAATATATGGATGAATAATTCTATTCAGCTTTTCTCTAGCAACTTTATCAGTGAAAATTAAGTTTCCTAAATCAATTCTTTTCACATGTCCTGCTGCATCAAAATAACTAGTTCCAAAATTATCGGCAATTTCTTGCAATACTTCACAATTTTCAGCTATTATTTGCCTACTTATTTCATCTGCATCTATAATTGGATACCCAATTCTTTTTAGATGCTGACAAACAGTAGTTTTTCCACAAGCAATGCTTCCTGTGATTCCAACTCGCATGCTATTTTCCTCCTACTTTTGGCAGATATTGCAGCAGCAGGTGCCTCTCCCACCTAACTTAGTTTTGCTAAGACTTGCACCACATTTTAAGCAAGGTTCTCCCTCTCTACCATAAACAGCTAAAGTTAGTTGGAAGTTGCCTTTTTCACCATTAGCATTAACATAATCTCGAAATGTAGTTCCCCCATTATCTATCGATAACTGCAGAATTGTTTGAATATTTTCTACTAATGCTTGCGCTTCTGAATGTGTTAATGTATTCACTTTTCTTGTTGGTGCAATTCCACTTGCAAAAAGCACTTCATCAACATAAATATTTCCCAACCCAGCAATATTTTTTTGATTCAGTAAAAATCCTTTCATGTTTTCCTTACTATTTTTAACAGTTTTTTCAAGATAGACAGCATTAAAGCCAAGATCAAAAGGTTCTTTTCCTAATGTATAAAGCCCATTTATCATATTAAAATCGTTCTTTTTAACAAAATAATGCGTACCAAATGTACGAATATCATTGTAGAACATACCATCACCAGTCGTGAATTGAACTACTATATGAGTATGTTTCGGCTTCTCAACACTAATGTCTGGAACGTATAAAAGTTTGCCAGTCATTCTTAAATGTACAATCCAATGCCAATCATCATCTAAAAGTATAAGTAAATATTTACCTCTACGCTCTACTGCTGTAATTTTTTTACCAACCAATTCTCGAGAAAAAATCTCCGCATCAAGGTTTTTTATCATGCGCGGTAAAGTAATCTTTATTTCTGCTATCTCTTTTCCTAAAACACATTTTTCTAAAGATCTTCGCACATTTTCAACTTCCGGTAACTCTGGCAATTATTCTTCACTCCCAATCTTTTCCAATAAATACCAATTAGCACCTATCTTAACATCAACCTCTAATGGTACCGCTAACTCAGTAACCTGCATCATAGCTTCTTTTAATAGAACTTTGACTTCTTTTACTTCTGACAATGGAACTGTCAACATTAGTTCATCATGTACTTGCAAAATTAGCTTAGCATTTAACTTGCGATTTTCTATTTCTTCTTCTACTTTAATCATAGCTAATTTTATTAAATCAGCTGCCGTACCTTGAAGTGGACTATTCATAGCTATGCGCTCTCCGAAGCTTTGTACCATCTTATTTTTAACCTTCAGCTCGGGTATAGCTCTTCTGCGCTTATATAATGTCTCTACATATCCATTTTCTTTAGCTTGAATAATAGTATTATAAAAATAGCTTTTTATTTTAGGATACCTAGAAAAATATGTTTTTATATAGAATTCCGATTCCTTAATACCGATACCCAAATCTCTACTTAAACCGAAATCACTTATCCCGTAAATAATACCAAAATTTACAGCCTTTGCTTTTCTTCTTATTTCAGGTGTAACTTCTAAAAAAGGAACATCAAATACCTCACTTGCAGTTCTTGTATGTATATCTTGTCCCTTACGAAAAGCATCAATTAGATTCTCATCCCCTGCAAAATGGGCTAGAAGCCTCAATTCAATTTGTGAATAATCAGCAGCAATTAATACCTGTCCTGGATTAGGTATAAAAACTTGTCTAATCTTTTTGCCAATATCATAACGCACTGGTATATTTTGAAGATTAGGTTCAGTACTGCTAAGTCTTCCAGTTGCGGCTACTGTTTGCTGAAAGGTAGTGTGTATTCTCTCATCTTTACCCAATAGCCTTAATAACCCTTCGGTGTATGTTGATTTAAGTTTTGTCAATTGGCGATATTCCAAAATATTAGCTACTACCTCATACTCTAAAGCCATTTTTTCCAAAACTTCAGCATTAGTTGAATAGCCAGTTTTATTTTTTTTGCCTGTTGGTAAATGTAGCTTTTCGAAAAGAACTTCCGCTAACTGTTTAGGTGAATTAAGATTAAAGCGCATTTCGCATGCATTATATATTTTTTCCTCCACTAGTAGAATTAGTTTAGTGAGTTCTTGGTCTTGCTGGATAAGCATCTTTCTGTCAATTAAAAACCCTCTTTTTTCCATTTTCGCCAACACTAACGTTAGTGGAAGTTCCATCCTTAAATATAGCTCCCACATGTCTTTATCCTGCACTGCCTGAGAGTATTTGTTTTCTAAAATCTGCATGTTGTTTAATGCTCTTTCTCCCTGCTCCTCTAAACTTAAATCTTTAGATAACTCAATTAATTGATTTCGTTCGGATAATTGCTGAGGATTATATTTATTCGCATTTGGATCATCTAAATAAGCTAGGAGTCCTAAATCAATTATCAGTTCGCTTTTCATCTGTATAAATCTTTCATCATAGAATAAATGCAAAAATTCTTTGTAGTCATATATAACAAATTTTTCCGAAACTAAATCTTCCAAGGCTGTTCTAATTAAAGAAATATTAGCATGCAAATTACATACAATTTGTTTTGCTTGCTTATCTGTAGCATAACCTATAAATATTTCTTCTTGTTTTTCATCCCTTAAAAAATAAAAGTAAAATTCTTTTTCCTGTTTCAATTCATGTATTCCATGACAAAATTCTTCCAAATCATTACATTTTTCACAGGTCAAAGTAGTAAAACTATTTTTCTCCATGATTAAATCAGTGCTCACAATTTTGTCAGGAGTAAGCTCTTTTAGTAGACTATTAAATTTCATCCGCTGAAAAAAATCTCCAGCTTTGTTAAGTGAAAAATCGCCGTGTCGAAAATGCTCTAGATCTAAAGATATCGGGGCATTGCAAACAATCGTCCCTAAAACCTTACTAAGCTCTGCTTGATCTTTGTTTTTCTGTATACTTTCCTGAACCTTACTCTTTTTCATTTGTTCTATATTAGCATAAACTCCTGCCAATGAATGATATTCTCCAATAAGCTTTATAGCAGTTTTTTCTCCAACACCAGGTACACCAGGAATATTATCTGAGCTATCCCCCATTAAGGCTTTTAAGTCTATTAATTGTGCTGGTAACATTCCATACTTTTCTTGAACATACTCTATGTTGCAAATATCAATATTGGTAATACCCTTACGCATTAGATATACCGTGATATTGCTATCAATTAATTGTAACGCATCCTTATCACCAGTAAGTAAGATAGCATGTAGTCCTTGAACTTGACTTTTTTTACCAAGCGTTCCTATAATATCATCTGCCTCATAGTCTTCAAGGTCTGTATAAGCAATATCTAAAACATCTAGCAACTCTCGTACTAAAGAAAATTGTGGACGCAAATCTTCATCAGTTATTGGTCTTGTTCCCTTGTATTCTTGATATAAATTATGGCGAAAGGTCTTCCCTTTGTCAAAAGCAATTACAACATACTCAGGTTGTTCTTGTTTTAAAATCTTGAACAGCATAGTAGCAAAACCATATACAGCATTAGTTGGTAGTCCTTCATCATTATGTAGCAATGGTAAGGCATGAAAAGCTCGATGAATTACGCTATTCCCATCAACAATCAATATTTTTTCCACGTTTATGCTCCTTGTCTAAACCATTATAAGTATATAAATAAGGCTACTAAAAAAGAATTTTCATCTTTTCTAGTAGCCTTATTCTATCATTTTTCGCTTTATTCTACAATTACAAATGCTCTTAATAACCTTTTATGGATTAATTATAAACTTTATTATCACATTGTTTGCAACTAAGGTTTCAGAATTCACTCCATCAGTTAAACTGTTATTGGAATTGCTTATTGCTTCTCCTCCCAAATCACTTACATTATAGATAAAATTATTTATTAAATAAGTTTTATCAGTAACTAATACATCAACAAGCTGCGCTGCAGCAATTTGGTTTAACATAATGGTTATTTCATTTGCTACTTCATTAATGATAACAGCCTGATAATCCAAGGATATTTGCTCTATTTTGTTGCTATCAACACTACTATTAGCTAATAATATTTCCACATTGCTGATTCGTGTAATTCCATCCCTCGCCTGAACCAAAAATTTACCAATATTTTCACTTACTGCATTTTCAATTAATAATGTTGCTTTTTCAGTACCAGCTGAGCTAGTAGGTGCTTGTTCTCCAAAGGATTGTTGCAATTGTGCTGGATTTTCAGCATTATTTCCCTTTGCTATTTTAGTATCCGTACCACTATTTGCAACTATATTTCCAGCTTTTTTTTCTGATGCCAGAGCAGGAGCTGTTATACTCTTTTCAGCTAAGGCGGATGCTCCAACTAGACTAGACTCATCTGCTGCAAGCATTGCATCTGATTTTTGCATAGGAACTTTTAAGCTATCGCTAAGAAAACTATTTCCAATAAAAATAGTTGCTACTATTGCTGCTACACCAATTCCAATATTCCACCAATTATTTTTTCTTTTTGCACCTAAAGCTGCTATTCTTGCATTTGAAAATTTATTAACAATTTTGCTTTCTGTTGACCAAGCAAGTAATACATTCTGATGAAAATTAAGAGGGAGCGAAATTTCCTTCGATTCCCGTAGTATAGACACAGTAGTTTTTAAGTCTGCAAGTTCTGTTCTACAATCCTTGCATTTATCAAGGTGGCATTGTACTTTATGCCTTTCTATTGGTTCTAACATATCATCTATATATGCGGATAATTGTTTTTTTGCCTCGCTACATCTCATACTCGCTCCCTCCTTTCATAGTATTAGACATGAGTTCATTAATATTTGTTCCATTTTTTGTGATGATATTTTTTTTCAAAGCATTTCTTGCCCTGCTTAATCTTGATTTTACGGTTCCTTCAGTACAATTTAATATTTGGGCTATTTCACCATAGCTAAGTCCTTGAAATTCTCTTAACACAAGTATTTCTTTATACTCATAGTTTAATTCATTAATTGCCTCCTGAACAACCCATTGCGTTTCTTTTTTTTCTAAATCCAGTTCAGGCCCTGCTAGGTTATCGCTTAGCTGTCGTGCCATCTCTCCATTTTGAGTTTGGACCGGAGCATCTAGAGAAACAATTGTAGCTTTCTTTTTCTTTCTCAGTTCATCTCTGCAAGTATTTGCCGCAATATGCAATACCCATGTCTTAAAAGACGAGTCACCTCTAAACATCTTAATAGCTCTAAAAGCTTTTAGAAAAGTCTCTTGTGCCAAATCCTCTGCATCCTCTGAGTTTCCCATAAAATGATAACAAGTAGCATATACACTCTGCTCATTAGCTTTTAACAAAAGACCAAAAGCATTTAAGTCATCATTTTTACATAAAGCGATTATTTCTTTTTCGTTGTATGCAGTTTCTCCAAGCATATGCTTCCTCCTTCTTATCAGCTTGTTATGCATTTAATATTATATCAAAATGTGATAGAATGACAGTAGATTTTTTTTGAAAGACAGCATATTACAAATCAATATATAAATGCTTTATATATTGAGATTGGTAAGCTTTAGCAACTTATAACTTTTAGGAGGAATTATGGATCTATTATTCTCTAATATCACCATCATTACCATGCAAGCTTCTCAGCCGGTACTACACCATGCCTATCTTGGTGTAACAAGCTCTAAAATTTGCTATCTTAGCACAGAAGCACCTTTAGAGCCTGCTAAACGCACTATTGATGGCAAGAATCGATTACTGATGCCTGGTCTTATTAATACGCACTCCCATTTACCTATGACCATTTTAAGAGGATATGCAGACAATTGCAATCTGCAAGATTGGTTATTTAAGCATATTTTTCCTGCAGAAGCAAAATTAAACAGACAAGCGATTGGGATTGGAGCCTCGTTAGGTGTAGCTGAGATGTTGCGTACTGGCACTACTTCTGTTTCGGATATGTATTTTTATATTCCTGAAATCGCTAAAGTAACTCTTTCAAGTGGTATTAAAGCCAACATTTGTAATGGACTAACAAGCTTTGATTCTTTAAGTTTTGATTTTCAGAAAAACTCTTCATATCTTGAATCTCTTGAAGTACTACGTGATTATCACTTGGCTGATCATGGGCGTATTAAACTTGATGCCTCTATCCATGCGGAGTATACTTCCCATATAAGTGCTTGGAAGGCTGTAGTTGATTTTGCTGGGGAGTATAATTTAAACATGCAAATTCATCTTTCTGAAACAGAATTAGAGCATCAAAACTGTATTGCAAAGCATGGAAAAACTCCAGCGGAATTATTTTATGAATGTGGCGCATTAGATATTAGAGCAACTCTTGCTCATTGTGTATGGGTTAGTGATGAAGATATTGATCTGCTAGTTGAAAAAGATGCAACTGCAGCACATAATCCAGTCTCTAATTTGAAGTTAGCCAGCGGTATCGCAAGAGTTACTGAAATGCAAAAACGCGGTTTAAATGTATCTTTAGGTACAGATGGAGTATCTTCAAATAACTCCCTAGATATGTTTGAAGAAGTCAAAATGTGCTCTCTATTACAAAAATCAATTACTAGAGATGCATCAGCCTTACCTGCACCAGAAGCTTTGAAAATTGCCACAGTAAATGGCGCTTTTGCTCAAGGTAGAGAAAATGAAACTGGCCGATTAGCTGTTGATTTTGATGCCGATATTATTATGTTAGATTTAAGTGTTCCAAATCTTAATCCTTGCCATCAAGAAATTGATACCATTGTTTATAGTGCTTCCGGTAAGGATGTAATCATGACTATGGTAATGGGCAAAATTCTCTATGAAAATGGTATTTATTATACCCTTGATTTGGAAAAAATTTATTATGAATTGGAAAATCAAGTTCTTCCTTTGTTAAGATAATTAATCTATTTTCATACGAAAAAAACAAAAAATAAGAAAGAAAAATTTAGATTGTGCAGCTTTGCTTATATGGAATAATAGCAAAGCACATCATAGATTTTTCTTTCTTATTTTCATTTTTAAAGATAATCAATACATATGGAGCCACTGACCGGGATTGAACCGGAGACCTCATCCTTACCAAGGATGCACTCTACCAACTGAGCTACAGCGGCAGTTTTGGTGGTGGGAGAAGGATTCGAACCTTCGAAAGCGTCGCTAGCAGATTTACAGTCTGCCCCCTTTGGCCAACTCGGGAATCCCACCAGCTAACCAACGAGGCATATTATATCGTAAGCTATTGTTTTTTGTCAACACTTCCCTAAAACTTTTTGTTTCTTTCATTCAAATAAGATTCTAATTTTCGCTTTATTCTTTGCAGTGCGTTATCAATAGATTTGGAATGACGTTTTAGCTCTTCTGCAATCTCTTGGTACGATTTCCCCTCAAGATAGTAAGAAAGAACTCTTTTTTCTAAAGTACTGAGTATTTCTCCTAGATTAGATTCAATCGCAGCAAATTCCTCTCCATTTATCAGTAACTCTTCTGGATCACTTACTTTTTTACCAGAAAGCATATCTAATAGTGTACGTTCAGAGTCTTCTTCAAATACTGGCTTATTGAGAGACACATATGAATTAAGCGGCATATGCTTCTGCCTTGTAGCCATTTTAATTGCTGTAATAATCTGTCGAGTAATACAAATTTCAGCAAAAGCACGAAAAGAAGAACGCTCGTCCTGATAATCTCTTACGGCCTTATAGAGACCAATCATCCCTTCTTGAATGATGTCCTCTCTGTCAGCTCCTATAAGAAAATAAGAGCGAGCTTTTGCTCTCACAAAATTTTTATATTTATTGATAAGATACTCAACAGCCTCATTATCCCCCGCTTGCGCAGCATTAATGAAGGCTAAATCAACCTCTTCTGCATATATAGTTACTTCTTTTTTTTCAGGCTCTTCTTCAATTGACAAATCATCTATTTTCATTTATAGCACCTTTACCCTTAGATAATCACTTTATGTATTATACGCAAAATTCATCTTTTTCGCAAGAAATTCAAAATTTATTCTTACTTAAACATGTTCTCTAGCCTTGTGATTTGTTCTTCCGTTAACCTAGCATCTAAAGGATTTCTGTCCACGTGTTCTTGTCGAAAGTATTTTCTACTGGCTTTTTCCGACTTTAAGACTTCTTTTTCAAATTCCCTAGCAGAAATACGTAGTGCACCTGTACCCATTACTACCCTTTGTTCATCCCAATCAGATGTTGCTACATATACTCTATTTATCTCACATAATTGATATGCTAATGCCTCTATCATGCTATCTGCAGTTTCCCCTTCTTCAGTGAAAACTATCTGCAAATGATTTCTCTGCTCTTTATTTCTATGTGCGCCCTTTACTAGGTGTGCATCGAATACAAGAATAACTGCTAAATTCTTAAATGCAGCGTAGTTTTGCAAAGTATTTGCTAACCTATCTCTAGCATTTTCAAGGCTTTCTTTAGCTATCTCTTTAGTACTTTCCCAAGCATTAATGATATTATAACCATCAACTAATAAATAATCCACCATTCACCTCAGCTAATATTTCTCTGGCGATAAACTTCGTATGAAATTACTGAAGCAGCTACTGAGGCGTTGAGAGAATTTATTTTTCCGCACATAGGAATATGTACTAAAAAATCACAATGTTCTCTTACCAGCCTACTAATTCCTTCTCCCTCACTGCCAATAACTACAGCTAATGGCATTTTGAAATCAGCATTTGTAAATCGTTGACTTCCATCAGCCTCTAAACCAGCTATCCAACACCCAACCTCTTTAAGTTTATCAATGGTTTGCACTAAATTGCCAACTCGTGCAATAGGTACATATTCAACAGCACCAGCTGATGTTTTTGCTACAGTAGAATTAACACTTACAGATCTTCTATTAGGAATAATAACCCCATGACAACCACAAGCATCCGCTGTTCTTAAAATAGCTCCTAAATTATGAGGATCAGAAAGATGATCTAAAATTAAAAGGTAAGGAATTTCATTCTTTTCCTTAGCACGAGCTAACATTTCCTCTACTTCCACATAAGCGATTGGGCTAACATAAGCAATAACACCTTGATGTACTCCACCTTCTGCTTTTTCTTCCATTGCCCTTTTTATTAATATCTGAATAGGAATTTTTTTAGCCTTTGCCAAATTAATTATTTCTTGTAAATTGCGTTCACTTTCTCCTTGCTGAATCAATAACTTATTAATTTCTCTCCCAGCTCTCAAAGCTTCAAATACAGGGTTCTTGCCAAATAACAATTCTTCTTGGTCCATTTTTTATCTCTCCATCACATTTTCACATTTTCCACAGCTCATCTTACCTTCATAACATACACCTATAGTATCACATGTAGCCCCTGCTTTGCTAAAAAGCAATGGGGCTACCTTAACTAATTCTTGCATCATAGCATTAGCTAATGCTCTTATTTCCCACTGAGCACGCATACATGCTCTATGTTCAAAAAAATTATATAAACTTCTTGCATTCATAGTAAATACTAGCTTAGTTTCACATGCACCTGGCAACACATAACGAGCATCCTCTTTGGGAATAAATGCCAAAAGCGCATTATATGAAGCTTGAATTTCTCGCATTTTATTTTCAAATTCCATTAATGCTTCCGGCTTATTTCTAATGCTTGGAGGAATTATATAGTCAAACTGACTCTCCTCAACATAGCGCTGAGATTTTTGTGAATAAGAAGCCATACGATGCCTTACTAATTGATGAGAACAATTTCGGCTAATACCTTCAACTGCAAAAGTAAAACTAGCGTGCTCAAATGGTGACATATGACCCATTTGTAGAATTTTTTTAAGTAATTTTTCTATTTTTTCATCAGTAAAATCTTCCCAAATATCAACTGCTCCTATTGGAGAATAACATAAGCGTGCTGATGCTGCAATTGTTTTTTCAGGCTCCGGTGTGTGATTTATAAGTTTAACCTTCATAATTCACTTCCTCCGCTAATAGTTTTTGTAAAATCTCATCTAAACGAACTTGATTGTTTTCAAGATAAAGATAGCCTAATAAAGCCTCAATAGCTGTGCTTAAGCTGTATTCTAAAGGAGTACAGCTTCTTGGTTGATGTCCAGCCTTAGTATTTTTCCCTCTTCTTACAATATCCATCTCTGGTTCGCTGAGTTCAGGGATCAGCTCTCTTAATACTCTTGCCTGAGCTTTAGCATTTACACGAAGGACCGATTGTAAATGAGCATGATTTACCTTGCCAGGATTTTTACTTAAAACTTTTGCTCTTACATATAATTCCAAAACTGCATCCCCAATATATGCCAATAACAAGGTATTTATTTGCTTAGCATCAGCCGGTAACTGTAATAAATTCTGTAAAAGGGGTGATGTTCCTATTTTTTCCATCGTGCACCCTGAGGTGTATCATCAACAGAAATTCCTATGGCTAGAAGTTTATTTCTTATTAAATCAGCTAGAGCATAATTTTTATTTTTTCTTACTTCTTGTCTTACTTCTAATAATATTTCCATTACATTAGCCAGAGTATCATCATCAACCACCTTAGCTTTTTCTAAATCAACAATGCCTAAAATATCAACAGCAAAATCTTGCAAAAGTTTTTCTGCATTATTTAAGACAATTTTATCCACACTGTTTTTAGCACTGCTAATATAGCTATTTACTTCACGACAAAAATCAAATATATTGGCAATAGTGAGCGCCGTATTAAAATCATCATTCATAGCATCTTCCATACCACTACGATAGCTCTTTATTTTCAAGAGCATATCTTCTTGGTCTACACTGTTTTCTATACCTTGCAATTTGCTAGCACTTATATTAGCAAAAGTATTATAAATACGATTTAGTGAACGCTTATATTCACCTAACTTTTGGCTATTAAAATCCAAAGGATTACGATAATGTGTTGAAAGTAAGAATGTTCGAACAACATCTCCATCATAATCTGACAAAATTTCTCTTAACAAAAAGAAGTTATTTAACGACTTGGACATTTTCTCTTCATTCACAGTTATAAAACCATTGTGCATCCAATACTTTGCAAAACTGCAATCACAACTAGCTTCAGTTTGAGCAATCTCATTTTCATGGTGTGGAAAAACTAAATCGCTACCTCCTCCATGAATATCAAAAGGTAACCCTAAATATTTTTCTGACATAGCAGAACATTCAATATGCCAGCCTGGTCTCCCCTTACCCCATGGACTATCCCATGCAGGTTCACCTTCCTTAGCATTTTTCCAAAGAGCAAAATCTAACGGGCTCTTTTTAATTATACCTACCTCTACTCTTGCTCCAGACTGCAACTCATCTAAATCTCTTCCCGAAAGCTTGCCGTATGGTTTATAGCTTCTAACATCAAAGTAAACATCGCCATTTGCTGTATATGCATGGCCGCGATCAATGAGCTTAGCTACTAATGCAATAATCTCTGAAATATTTTCGCTTACTTTGGGATGATTAGTAGCTTTTTTAACTTTTAACTTCAGCACATCTTCAAAATATGCCTGAATATAATAAGCTGACAACTCTATCGGATCTTTTCCCTCTTGTTTAGCACGATTAATTATTTTATCATCAATATCTGTAAAATTTTGCACATAGTTAACTTCATAGCCCGAATACTCGAAATATTTACGCACAGTATCAAAAACAACAATTGGTCTAGCATTACCCAAATGAATATAATTGTAAGTGGTTGGACCGCAAACATACATTCCAACTTTACCTGTATTTACGGACTCAAAATCAACTTTGCCACGTTCTAAAGTGCTGTACAATCTAATCATCTTGTTTTATATGCTCACTTTCTCTGTTTTTTTCTCTCATTTCTAACTCTGCTACCCGCATTTGCAACTTATATAGTGTTTCCAAAATCGGATCAGGCATTGTATTATGCTGCAAATCAATCTGTTTAAGCAAGGCAATTTCTGATGCTGTGGCTTTCACAATTCTTCCTGGAACACCTACCACAGTACAATCAGCTGGGACATTTATCAAAACTACTGAGCCTGCACCAATTCTCACATCATCACCAATAATAATTGAACCAAGAACTTTAGCGCCAGCCCCTACTACTACATTATTCCCTAGCGTAGGATGTCTTTTCCCTTTTTCTTTGCCGGTTCCTCCTAGCGTTGCTCCTTGATAAATAGTTACATTTTCTCCGATGATCGTGGTTTCTCCAATTACTACTCCCATACCATGATCAATAAAGAGACCAGGTCCAATTTTAGCCCCTG
>JBAXCZ010000032.1:0-21982 GCA_037141195.1 Clostridia bacterium | reverse complement strand
TGCTTTGCGCTGAGAAGGTCAAATCAGTTGGTAAGTTGGCTAGTTGGTTTGTTGGTTAGGAAGGCGAAGAACGGCTGAGTGTTCTTTGGAACAGCTGAGTGTGGCTATGTCACGCTGAGTGCTTTGCGCTGAGAAGGTCAAATCAGTTGGTAAGTTGGCTAGTTGGTTTGTTGGATATGAAGGCGAAGAACGGCTGAGTGTTCTTTGGAACAGCTGAGTGTGGCTGTGCCACGTTGAGGAAAGGAAGAACAGAAAAGAGCCAAACTTGCCAAATGATATCAAATATGATACTATAAGATTGTGCTAAAGGGTAAAGTATATAGAGCTAAAAAACATACTAGACTAGAAAAGAGGTATTATGATGAGCGTGCAAGAATACATGAATCTACCTTATAGTTATGTGATTAAAACAATTAGTGATGAAAATGGCACTTATTTCCATGGTACAATTTTAGAATTAGAGGGTTGCCAAAGCAAAGGGGAAACTTTTGAGGAAACATATAATAGCTTACGCAAAGTAATGAAGCAATATTTAGCCATTAAGCTTGAGCATGGTTTTGTCATTCCTAAGCCTTTAGAGCTGGAAAATTATAGCGGAAAATTTTTGGTAAGACTACCTAAATCGCTGCATCGCCGTTTAGCTGTTGAAGCTGAAAAAGAAGGAGTTTCGCTCAATCAATATGCTTTGTATAAGTTGAGCCATTAAATTTAGTTGGCTGGGGAAGGGCAATTCACAATTCACAATTCACAATTCACAATTCACAATTCACAATTCACAATTCACAATTTTAATAATAGATGGAAAATTGGATAGGAAGGGCGATTCAAATGATGCAGGCGGGGTTTGCCCGCCCCCTCAAGTTATTGTCTAACATGGACTACATAGTCTAACATGGACTAGCAATAGACTAGCATAAATTAGTCAACGGTTAGTCAATATTAGACAATATTAGACAAAGTTAATGTTTGAAATTTGTACATAATTATGCTATTATAATGAAAAAGACGGAAGCGGGGTGGAAGAATATTGCAAATTAGGCCGATAACTGATCTAAGAAATACCAATGAAATATCGGAAGCTTGTCATAAAGAGCAACAACCAATTTTCATCACAAAAAATGGTTATGGAGATTTAGTTGTAATGAGTCTTGAAACCTATGAAAAGCAAATGGCTTTAGTTGAGGTTTACAAAAAACTTTCTGAGGCTGAGGAACAGCTGGTACAGAAGCTTCCACTTTTAGATGGGCAGGAAGTATTCAATAATCTGAGGAAAAAATATGCCGAAGCATAATTTCAAGATTATGTTTACACAAAAAGCTCAAGCTGACTTGGAAGAGATTTATAGTTATTTAACTATAAACCTTTTTGCGGATGCAGCTGCGGAGAAACTTATGCAGAAGCTGGAAAATAGTATTATGAGACTTGCAGAGTTTCCCTTATCCTGCTGCTTAGTGCTTGATGAGCCTTTGAAAGTTAAAGGATATCGCAGGCTGATAGTTGATAATTATATGGCTTTATATCTTGTTGATAAGAGAGCAAAGCAAGTTGTAATTATGCGTATTTTATATGGTGCAAGTAATTACCAACATATTTTATAATCTTGTACAATGTTAACTGACAAAAAACTAGTATATTTAAAAAAATCGAAAGGAGATAAACATGGAAGATAAGAATAAAGAAATGATGAAAAAATTAATTGCTGAAAAAAAGCAAAAAAGCAACAGTCAAGGCAACGATCGGAATGATACCCAAGGAAATGAAAAACGAGGCTTAAAAAGAAATGGTACGCCTAAAGGTACAGGTAAATAATAATAAAGTGAACCACCAATTTTGCTAGCTAAATGGCTAACAAAATTGGTGGTTTTTTTGTCCAAAAATATGCAAATGAATTTGACATGACAGGTATTAGTTTGTACAATGACATCAACAATGTTGTTGTCAATATAGTGCTAGCAAGGGGTGTTTTAATGGTTGATGTGAATAAACTATTACTTAGAGCAGAAAAGGAAACAGCGCTTCTACATGAAGACGAAATTTTCTTGTTGAAGGACTTGTTCAAAGGTTATGAGTGGAATAGAATCCCAATTAAAGATCGTTTACTTTTGGGCACGCTTTTTTTGAATTTTGTAAATAAAACTGAGGGAAACATTGTTGCTTTTGCGAAATCATCTTCTAAGCAGCAAAAATACAAAATGCAGAAATAGTCGTGTGATATGCGATGCTAAAAACTATCCTAATGAATAAACTACTAATCAGCTTATTTTTCTGCTTGCTAATACTTAGCCTTACTGGCTGGGTGATTTGGCAAAACAATAGTCTGGTCATCACCAAGTTAGGTTACTAAAATGCTAAAATCTCTACATGGTGGTAAGCAGAGGCTCAGGCAATAGCGTCTTTCCCATACGAATTTTTAATTGGCCAGAAATTTTTGTTGTAACTATGCATAAATAGTAAGCTAAACTAAAAAAAAATATCCTGAGGAGGAATTGAAATGGAGCTGGATCACGGTCAATATAAAATAATTGTCGAGTCTTCACCAAATATGATTTGGAGGTCTGGCAAGGATGCAATGTGTAATTACTTTAACACTACCTGGCTAAATTTTACGGGCAAAACCATGGAGCAAGAAGTTGGAACTGGCTGGGCTGAAGGTGTGCATCCTGAGGACTATGAAAGTTGTCTGAAAATTTATTTAGACGCCTTCGAAAAACAAGAATCCTTTGAAATGGAATACCGTCTCAAAAGGAGAGATGGTGAATGGAGATGGATTAATGATCGGGGTGTGCCCTATTACATAGGTGACCATGAATTTGCTGGGTATATTGGTAGTTGTATTGATGTAACGGATAAAGTGGAAGGGCAAAAAATGCGCGACCTAGCCCAAAAAGATGGATTAACGGGAATCTTTAATAGACAATATTTTGAACAATTAGCTGAGATAGAATTTCTTAAAGCAAAAAGATTTCTGACTAATCTTTGTATTGTAATGATAGATATTGATGAATTTAAGCAGATTAACGACAACTATGGACATCATGCTGGCGATTTGGTCTTAAAAGCAGTAGCTAAGGTAATTATGGGTAGCATTAGAGATTTTGATATTTTGGGACGTTTTGGTGGCGATGAGTTCATTTTACTGCTTTCAAATACAGATTTAAGCGAGGCGACAAACATTATCCAACGGATGGAAAAGATGATTACCGAAATCGAACTGGTATATGATGGTAAAGTGATTAATGTAAGTGCTAGCGCTGGAGCATATCAAATGCAGGCTGATGATAATGAATTGGAAAAGGTCATCATTGAAGCGGATAAAAAACTCTATCAACAGAAACGAATTAAATGGAGCATATAGCTTGCTTTTTGTAGAAAATAAGTTATCGAAGGGTGAAAAAAATGGCAAATAATGAGGAAAAACAGCACCGCTTAATTTTAAGAAGAATTGCCCATCTAGCAATGCTAGAAAGAGGTTTAATTCCGGATTTTCCAACTGAGGCACTAGCAGAGCTTGCTGCAATCAAAGGACCTGCTACGCTGTCAGAGGCTTCCATTCGCGATTTGCGAAAACTGCTTTGGTGTTCAATTGACAATGATGATTCGGAGGATTTAGACCAGTTAACTTATGCAGAGAGTAATCCAGACGGGACAGCTAAGCTCTTGATAGCTATTGCTGATGTGGATGCAATCGTCAAAAAACAATCAGCTATTGATGATTATGCGGCGCAAAACACTACTTCTGTTTATACGGTTGCCGAAATATTCCCCATGCTGCCTGAGAAGCTTTCCACTGATATTACTTCCTTAAACTTTCAAGAGGATCGACTGGCAATTGTTGTAGAAATAGTCTTTTCCAAGGAGGGAACAATTAATAGTTCGGATGTATATCGGGGGATGGTGCATAATCAAGCTAAGCTAGCTTACAATAGTGTAGGCAATTGGTTAGAGGGTACGGGAACAATGCCGGAAATGCTTGGGAGCGTGCCGGGCTTAGCAGAAAATTTGCGTTTGCAGGATAACTTAGCACAGAAACTGAAAGAGCTGCGACATATGCATGGGGCACTTAATCTGGAAACGATTGAGTTACACCCAATTTTTGGTGGAGATGAGCTGCTAGATTTAACCTCTGATGAAAGAAATCGCGCCAAAGACCTTATTGAGGACTTTATGATTGCTGCCAATGGGGTTACGGCACGATACCTAACAGCGAAAAAGTTTCCAACTTTGCGACGTATTGTGCGTATTCCTAAACGCTGGGATAGAATTATGGAGCTTGCTGCGGAGCAGGGAACAAAATTGCCATCAGAGCCAGACTCAAAAGCTTTAGAAAATTTCTTGGTAAAAGAAAAAGCGTCTGATCCACTCCACTTTCCGGATTTATCTCTCAGCATCATTAAACTTTTAGGACCAGGTGAATATGCTATCCAACTTGAGGGTGCTAAAGTGGAGGGACATTTTGGTTTAGCTGTGAAAGACTATTCACATTCAACCGCGCCCAATAGGCGTTTTCCTGACGTAATAACGCAAAGACTATTAAAAGCCGCCATGTTAGGGCTTGCTGCTCCTTATACAATTGATGAACTTGAAGAATTGGCAAAACACTGCACGCAAGCAGCGGATGCTGCCAAAAAAGTTGAAAGACAGGTAACAAAGTCTGCAGCAGCAATTTTGATGGAGGATAAGCTTGGGCAGCAGTTTGACGCTATTGTCACTGGTGCAGCTGATAAAGGCACTTGGGTTCGCCTGATGAATCCACCTATTGAAGGCAGATTAGCGAAAGGCTTTGAAGGAATGGATGTAGGAAAAACCTTGAAAGTGGAGTTAATAAGTACTAATGTGGAACGGGGCTATATCGACTTTAAGCGGGTGCGTTCTTAAAAGATGCTAAGGGGGTATTGCAATGAACAAGCTTTTTGCAAGAATTTATCAAGGAGGCTTCAAGCTTTTTTCTCCGCTCTTACCATGGCGTGAGCCAGTACTCTTAACAGGGGAAGGTGCAATCAACAAGCTGCCTGCCTTGATTAAGGCACAAAATATCCAGCAGCTTTTAATTGTAACGGATAGCACCATTATAGCAATAGGGTTGATGGATGAGCTACTGCAAGGGTTAAGCAGAGTAGAGTTAAAGTTTGTGATTTATGATAAAACCATTCCCAATCCTACCATTGATAATATTGAAGAGGCACTAATAGTTTATAAAAACAACAACTGCCAAGCTATCCTTGCTTTTGGTGGCGGATCAGCCATCGATTGTGCCAAGGGAGTTGGAGCAAGGATTGCCAGACCTAATAAAAGCATACCCCAAATGAAGGGTTTATTAAGGGTGCGAAAGCGCATCCCGACACTTTTTGCAGTTCCTACTACGGCAGGAACTGGCAGTGAAACAACTGTGGCAGCTGTTGTCACAAATAGTAAAACTCATGAAAAATATGCCATCAATGATATGTCACTGATTCCCCATTTTGCGGTACTAGACCCACTGCTTACTGTAAATCTTCCTCCTCAGCTTACGGCAACAACAGGGATGGATGCTTTAACCCATGCCGTGGAAGCCTATATTGGCAGGAGTAATACCAAACAGACTTGGACATCTGGCAGGGATGCTGTAAGCCTCATCTTGGAAAATTTGGAAGAGGTCTACCTGAACGGAGCAAACATTGAGGCTAGGGGCAAGATGCAAAGAGCAGCATATCTTGCAGGCTTTGCCTTTACTAGTGCTTATGTAGGCTATGTTCACGCTATTGCACATACCCTTGGAGGCTTCTATTCCTTACCCCACGGCTTGGCAAATGCCATCATCCTACCATATGTACTGGAATGCTATGGAGAGTCCGCTTACAAGCCTTTAGCTGAGCTAGCAGATTTAACTGGAATTTGTCTTCCTGAGGATAGCAATCAGCAAAAAGCCGCAAAATTTATTGCTGAAATCAGGCGCATGAATAAAAGCATGAATATTCCTGAGAAAGTAAAGGGTATTCTTACTAGTGACATTCCTAAACTAGCGCAGCAAGCAATTGCCGAAGCAAATCCTCTCTACCCAGTACCAAAGATTTTGGAGCTAGAGGATTTAATCGCTATTTATGAAATGATTAAGGAGTAAGCAGATGAATGGATATGCTGGGAAAATTGCAAAGATTGACTTAAGCACAGGCATTATCTCCGATTATCTCCTTGCGAAGCATGATCGGGAGTTGTTTATTGGTGGAAAAACCCTAGCAGCAAAGCTGATTTATGATGCTTTTGGGCACAAGGTGGAAGCTTTTTCGGCTGAGAATATTCTGGTAGTAACAACTTCACCACTAACGGGATCTACTGCTCCTTGTTCTTCAAGATTTAATATCTCCACGATTTCTCCTTTAACTGGAATTTTAATCTCTTCTAACTGTGGAGGAAATTTTGGCTTACAACTAAAAAAAGCAGGCTATGATGGTTTGATAATTGGTGGTAAGAGTCAGGAGAAAGTCTACTTGGAAATCACTAACAGTGTAATCACGCTGAAAAGTGCAGAACATCTATGGGGTAAAAATACCAGTGAAGCACAAGCACTTTTGGGAGATAAAAATTCAGGCAAGCTGGTAATTGGCATTGCAGGCGAAAATCTTGTAAGATATGCAGCTGTGATTAGTGAAGAACGAGCAGCTGGTAGGGGTGGAATTGGAGCTGTCTTTGGTTTTAAGCAGCTGAAAGGTATTGTTGCAAAGGGCAGTGGGACTCTAGAATTTTTTGCCAAGGAAAAATTTAAGCGGCATAATCTTCGGTGGATTAAACAGCTGAAGGCTCATGCTTTAACAGGAGAACAATTACCACAGCTAGGAACGGCGGGTTTAGTCAGCTTGATGAATTATCGCAATCTTTTGGCTACAAAGAATTATGCCAGCGGAAACTTTGAGCACTTTGAAAAAATTAATGGAGAAACCTTAAAAAAAGATTATTTAGTTAAAAATAAAGGTTGCGTTACTTGTCCCATTCAATGTGGCCGTGTGGTATTAGTGGATGGCAAAGAGGTGAAAGGACCTGAGGTGGAAACCCTTACTCTCCTTGGTAGTAATCTTTTGAATGATAATTTAGAGCTTATTCTCAAGCTCAATCATCTGTGTGATGAATATGGGCTAGATACAATTACCTTTGGTAGTTCACTAGGACTTGCTATGGAGCTAAATGAAAAAAAACTCTGGGATAATGGCTTGCATTTCGGAGATGCAAGTGGACTTGCGGAATTAGTTAAGCTTGTTGCTACAAGACAAGGAATTGGTAATGACTTAGCAGAAGGCACAAGAAGAATAGCGAGTAAATACGGTGGTTCTGATTATGCTATCAATGTGAAAGGGCTAGAGCTAGCTGCTTATGAACCAAGAGCTGCACAAGGGATGGGGCTAGGCTATGCTACTGCCAATCGAGGCGGTTGTCACTTAAATGGGGGCTATTTGGTAATCTTAGAGGGACTTGGTCTCTCTATCAATCCAAAAATTACGAAGGGAAAAGCTGCCTATACAATTTTCTTTCAAGATTTAATGGAAGCTATTTCTGCTGGAGGCACTTGTTTATTCACTTCTTACAGTTTATTACCTACGGTTGCTTTGAAAAATCCTAATAATGGGCTTGTGCGCTTGGTAAATAAATTGATACCATCTTTTGCTGGCATAGTTGGCTTTCTTCATAATAACACTTGGCTGATGGGCTTTAATTTAAAAAATATTCTTGCTTACCCATATGCTATCAGCACCGTTACTGGTTTTAAAACTACCATTGGTAGCTTTATTGCCTTGGGAGAACGGAGCTACAATTTGGAAAGGTTAATTAATCTGCGACAAGGGCTAGTGGGTACGGATGATTGTCTACCAAAAAGATTAACAGAAGAGTTGCAACGGGCAGATGATCCGGATAGTAAGGTGAAACTGCAGGAGATGCTGGGCGATTATTACCAAATCAGGGGCTGGGATGCCAATGGGATACCTTTGCAAAAAAGATTGGAGAAACTTGGGCTGCGAGGTTACGCTTAATGGTAACAATAAAATTTTTCGGCATGCTGAGCGTAGAAAATGCGCTCACCCAACTAGAAGTTCAAGTTGACACTCTTGAGCAGGCACTGGAAGCTATTAACTTGGCTTATCCCAATTTGACCAAAAAACAGCTAGCACAAGGGATAATTTTCTTAAATAACAAGCAACTTGCAGGTGGTAAAAGTCTCAAGGAACCACTTAGGGATGGAGATGAACTCACTTTTCTCAGTCCTGCAGGTGGCGGATAAGAGCTTATTAAAAAATAAATAAAATGAATATGGGTACAAATTATGGATAGCCGTAGTAGTTGCTAGCCATGGGTTGTATCCCTTTTTAGTTTGCCGTGAAAAGAGCGTGTAGTAGTGAAAACAGGGGGAGTTCGGTTGACATAAGCAGAATATAAGCACAAAATAGAAGTGACAAAACAAACTGTGCTAATTATATTTCAAAGAGCAAGTTAGTAGTTGATGGGAGCTTGCTTAAATATTTTACTGGTATTTTAAGCTGGAGGTTAATAAAAATGCGGAAAAAAATGAACATTTTTTCGAGGCTAGGGATTATTTTGCTTATCCTGTGTGCGATGAGCTCCTCGGTATTTGCTGAAGTTGTATCCTATCAGCCAAGTGCTTGGGCGGCTGAAAAAATCGTTATTTCTACCCAGGCAGGTATTATGCCTGAGGGCTTTGCTACTTTGCCATATACTGCTAATATCACAAGACTTGCCTATTGCAAACTATTAATGAGTACTGCTAGTGCTTATGGCTATCCATTACCAACAGTAAATGAAAACCATCCCTTTACCGATACAGAGGATATTAACGCAGAACAGGCGTATTTGTTAGGACTCACAAAAGGCACTGCTAGTGGCATTTTCAGCCCAGAGCTGTCCCTTACAAGGGAGATGGCAGCCGTTATGCTCTCAAAATTGCGCATGCTTTTTCAGCCTGAGTATTATGATAATAATCATGGCTGGGATAATACAAGCTTAGATACGCTAGTAGATGTGCAACCCATGGATGAATGGCAGACCCAGCGCATCTTAAAAAATTACGCTAATGATGGAACCCATGTATCTGTTTGGGCAAGGTCCTATCTGACAGATGTATATTCTCGTGGGATATTTGCTGGTGTAGGCGGAGGTATTTTACAGCCTCAAGGTAATATTACTCGTGAACAAGCGGTATTGTTATCTCTAAATCTCTTATCATACTGTAAGGAACTTCGCATAACTTTAGCTGGTGTGGATACTTGTGTTTTACCAGCCCCGGCTAGCATCTATATAACAGATTCCTTCTTTAAGGGAGATGTGGAGCTCTTTTGGAATGCTATTCCAGCAGCAACTAGTTATGAAATAACAATCTCTAAAAATGGAACAGTAGTATACGCAGCAAGAACTAATGACACGTCACTTGATTTACGTACAAGCTCTAATTTCTATGATCCTGCAACGGGAACAACTACTACAACTAATACACTCTATGAGAGCATCTTTGGGAGTGATAAGCAGGAAATAAAGGCTAGCATATCGGTGGTGCCGGTGAATAGTGCTGGGATGCCATCCATATTTTTCTTTAAGAGAGAGTTCAAGATTTTGCCTTGGCTTAATGTAAACGAAATGCTTTATGGTGATCCAGCTAAGAGTAGCTTCGCTAATACTGCTGAAGCGCTACCTTATCTGAAAAGTATCAGCGTTAAAGCTTGGAAACGTTCGTCCTCAGGTAGTAAAACAACTTATACTATGACGCTTTTGGTCAATAAAAACTTAGCTGAAACAGCTAAAAAAATCTTTGCAGAAATTTATAATGGTAGTGAAAAATTCCCTATTAAGGCGAGTGCAGGATACCAATGGCGTGGAGGCACATCTCAGCACAATGCTGGTGCCGCAATTGATATTAATCCTAATGAAAATTATTACCTTGGGTCAGACGGAAGCATCAAGGCAGGTTCTTTGTGGCAACCTGGTAGTAATCCCTATTCCATAAAACCTAGTGGTGATGTGGTACAAGCATTTAACAACAACGGCTGGCATTGGAGTCCAGACATGAACTGGTCTAATGGTGCAGACTATATGCACTTTAGTTTGTTGGGAAGGTAAGGAGGATATTTTATGAATCCGATATATATAGGTATTTTTCTCTGTTTTACTGGGTCTTTCCTTTGTTTTATAGCTGTAATTGCTAGTAAAAATAATAAAAAAAAGTAATAATAAGTAAAATTAAAAACGAAAAGAACAAAGAAAAAAAGCATTGGTATGAGCATATAGGTACCGATGCTTTTTTTGTGAAATACTGAGATTATCGCAGTTAACAGCAAGTTAGTTTGAAACGAAATTATCTGCAAAAAAATAGGAGTGAGCATGTGAAAAAGCTTAAATTCATACTGGGCGGGCTAGTAGCAGTTTGTTTAGCTTTGATTTTGCTAATCTTTATCTTTGTTAATCAGCAAGGGTTAGAAAAAGCTAGCTTCAAACCAGATTTCAAGCTGGCGGTAATCGAAACAACAGAGCAAGCAAATAAAAGCACCTTAAGCTTTTATAATCAAACAATGGAAAAAATTGCTACACAAGAAATCAAGTTGGGAGCTATGGGTTCATCCTTTGACCTACCTAGAATATATAATGGCAGCATGTATATAATCCCTCAAGGCTTGGGAAATAAAAAGGATTTAACTGTGATTTTGGAATATAATCTGGAAACTGGTACTTATAAAACATATGATATGCAGCAACCAGCCATGAATAGTTTTGCAGTTAATGAGCAAGCACTTTATAGTGCGAATACTATCAATAATCAGTCAATTATTAGTTGGTATGATAAGGGTTCAGGAGTGGTAAAGACGATAGTGGAGCCAGAGATTTATATTAGTAGAATAGACCTCTATGATGACACTTTGTATGCTTTTGTCATGACCAAAGACAATAGCGGTACCAAAGCTTATCTCTACTTGATTGATACAAAAAGCTTTGAGATAACGGATAAAATTGATATCAGTGCAAGTGGACCAGGACAAAATTATTCCATGAGAATAGGCGAGAACATCTATTTTACAAACCAATACGAAATCTCGGAAAATAGTAATATTGGCTCCTATGATTTAAGCAAATTCAACATCAATACTAAAAAAATTACCAATATAAAGCTAGCGGAGCAGTATCCTTTCCAAATACAAGTTTATCAAGATAAACTCTTGATCTCCCACTATAATCTAGTGCAAAATCAAGGAAACAAAATTACTATTTATGATCCTAAGACCAATATGCAGGAGCTTGTAACACTAAAAAATAACTTAAATCAAATCCTGATAGAAAAAGATCAACTGTATACTCGTGATGGAAAATACCTAAATATTTATAATATTAACAATGGGGAATTTACGCTTACTAAACAAATAGCTATCTACACAAAAAGCAAAAGCAGAACATTTTATTATGTAGCAGGGTTTTTTACCAAATAAGCTGCTAAATTCAAAGAAATATGAGAATAAAAAAATTCAAGTGCAAGAAATGTTACTCAGAGCAAACCAATACAAACAATTGACTCTTAAACAAGGTCTGTAGTATTATCAAGGTGCAGAGCACGCTATGCACGAAAGAGGTAAAAAGATGGATAATACAGCGAAATATCTAGTTCCAGTAGAAGATTTACGAAAAATATGTAAATACGAAGAGGAGTTAGCATTTTGCCAGACGACTTTGGATGTGCCAATTCTTGATGGAGTCATCGGTCAAGCTAGAGCAGTTAAGGCTATGCAGTTTGGCTTAGCGATGGATGCCTTAGGGTATAATATTTTTGTTGTAGGCGCCCAGGGCACTGGTAAGAGCAACTATGTGCAGGCTGTTGTTGCGGAGTTAGCTAAACATAGTACCACCCCTGAGGATTGGTGTTACCTGAATAACTTTCAGGATCAGGACCGTCCTATAGCTGTCTCTTTGCCAGCGGGGCAAGGTCGTGTTTTTCAAAAAGATATGGAAGAATTGATTAGTGAGTTAAAGGTACTTATACCGAAGGCTTTTGAAGCCAGTGAATATTTGCAGCAAAAAGAGGCTATTATTCATGCTGTGCAGAAACAAGTTGATGAGCTGATTCATGCTGTTGAAGAGGAAGCTGAGCAGGCTAGCTATAGTGTGGAACAGACTGCCACGGGCTTTACCTTTGAACCAATCAAAGATGGCAAACCAATTTCTGATGAGGAATATGAAAAATTGTCAGAGCAGGAAATTAGTGAAATTGAAGAAAAGGGCAATGGGCTAGAAAAAAGCTTAGATGAAGCATTACGAGCAAGTCAGAGCTTGGAAAATAATGCTACCCTACAGCTAATTGAGTTAGAAAAACAACTAGCATTTTTGGTTGCGGAGCCTTTAATTAACAAATTAAAAAAGAAGTATCTGCAGATTCCAAAGATAGTGGAATATTTAGAAACGGTATTAAAAGAGCTTGCTGAAAACCATAAAACCCTTAAAAATGCTACGCATGTGCCAGTACAAACTCCGCTCAGTATTCCAGAGGAGAATGAGCAAGGGGCTATTAATGAAGAGCCTGCAGAAAATGAAACTTTTGTGACTACTCAAGGGGTAAAGGATTCCTTAGTGAGATACAAGGTGAATCTTTTTGTGAATAATGAAGCTAGTGAAGGTGCTCCTGTGGTAATAGAGCATAGCCCTTATTATTATAATCTTTTTGGAAAAATTGAATATAAAAGCCAAATGATGGCTATGAGTACTGATTTTACTATGATTAAGCCTGGAGCAATACACCGTGCAAATGGTGGCTACCTTATTTTACAAGCAAATGAAGTATTAACCGACCAATCAGCTTGGGAGAGCTTGAAAAAAGTGCTGAAATATCGACAAGCTGTTGTGGAAAATATTGGTGAACAATACCGCTTAGTGCCTACAGTAACTTTGCGCCCTGAACCTATTCCCTTAAATGTTAAAATTATTTTAATTGGAAGTCCAAGCTATTTTCAGCTTTTTACGCAAGATGAAGATTTCCAAAAATTCTTCAAGGTTAAGGTTGATTTTGATCTGGAAATGGCGAGAAATTCTGAAAATATGCGTCAGTATGTTTCTTTTGTGAGTTCACTTTGCCAGCAGGGAAAACTGCAACCTTTTAACCAAGCTGCCTTGGGCAAAATAATCGAATACGGATCCCGGCTTGCTGGGCAGCAAAATAAACTCTCCACCCAATTTAATGATGTAACAGAGGTTGTCTATGAGTCGGCTGCCTTGGCAAAAGTTGACGCAGCCGAATGTGTGGATGCAGTGCATGTAACAAATGCTATTAAAGATCGAAAGTATCGCTTAAATATGTGGGAGGAAAAAATCCAAGAAGAAATTTTGCAAGATCAAATACTTATTGCCACGGAAGGCGCTGTAGTGGGACAGGTAAATGGACTTGTAGTTGTTGAAACCGGTGTCTATAGCTTTGGACTACCTGCGCGTATCACAGCAAGAACCTATATGGGGCGTGGCGGAGTAATTAATATTGAGCGGGAAACAGAAATGAGTGGAAATATCCATTCTAAGGGAGTGCTTACTTTGGCAGGATATCTGGGTGGCAAGTTTGCTCAGAATAAACAATTGGGAATGACAGCGCAAATTACCTTTGAACAGACCTATGATGGGGTGGATGGAGACAGTGCCTCAAGTGGGGAACTCTATGCTATACTTTCCAGCTTAGCTGGCGTTCCTTTGCAACAAAATCTAGCGGTTACTGGATCGGTGGACCAACTAGGCGAGATTCAGCCTATTGGTGGGGTCACTGAAAAAATTGAAGGGTTCTTTGATATTTGTCAGGGCAAGGGTTTAACAGGAAATCAAGGGGTAATTATCCCAGCGAGAAATATTGAAAACATGATGTTGAAGGATGAAGTTTTAGCTGCAGTTAGGGATAAGGTCTTTCATATCTATGCTGTAAAAACCATTGAAGAAGGAATTGAACTCTTAAGTGGGGTTGTAGCAGGTAAAATGGGGAAGAATGGCAAGTATCCTGCAGAGAGCATCTTTTATTTGGTGGATAAAAAGCTACAGGAATACAATAAAGCCTTAGGGAAAGTACATTTTTAAGGCAAAGTGTTACTACGGAGGATTGTATCAGCGAGTAATTGATACAATCCTTTGTGATATAATCACAGAAGTGGATATTGAAAGTTGATATAATGCAAAATAATTAGAGCAGAAATTAGCTCTGCTGTTCAAGGTTTACTAGCTGTCTGGGAAGGATGATGAGATGAATTATCTAATTGCATTTTTAGAAGGGATGGTCACCTTTATTTCTCCTTGTTTATTGCCAATGCTCCCAATTTATATTTCATATTTTGCAGGACAAAATAGCGAAAATAAAAAGCAAACTACCATCATCAATGCTAGCGGCTTTGTTTTAGGGTTTACTTTGGTCTTTGTTTTACTAGGAGCGTTTGCTGGCACGCTTGGTAGTTTTTTAAGAGCATATGCCACGGCAGTAAATATTGTTTCAGGAACTATTGTGATAATCTTTGGCCTGAATTTTATGGAAATAATCAAGTTGCCCTTCTTAAATAAGACTATTGGTCTAAAACTCAAAAAACTTCAGCTGGGGTTTGCCTCATCTGTCTTGTTTGGCATAGTATTTTCTATAGGCTGGACTCCTTGTGTAGGAGCCTTCCTTGGATCTGCTTTAATGCTAGCAGCGGCTAGTGGCACAAGCTTACAAGGGATTCTGATGCTTTTAGCTTTTTCCGTAGGCTTGGGTATTCCTTTTATGGTGAGTGCGGTTTTAATTGACAGCTTAAAGTCTACTTTTGCTTTTGTGAAAAAGCACTACCGCTTAATTAATTTGATTTCCGGTGGACTTTTAGTGCTGGTGGGAATTTTGATGGCAACTGGTTTGATGGGATATTTTCTAGCACTGCTAACTTTTTAGGAGGAAATTATGAATAAACAAAAGAGCACAATTATCGGAATAATTATCTTTGTGGTTTTTCTTGGCATTGCCTATTTCGCTTACAATTATTTAGCAGAGCGTTACAAGCCAACGATTGAGGCACCACCAACAGCTAGTTCAACCGAAGAAACAAAAAAATATCCAGCACCAGACTTTACCGTACTTAGTCAAGAGGGCAAAGAGGTGAAGCTCTCTGATTTTCTAGGCAAGCCAATTGTTTTAAATTTTTGGGCATCTTGGTGTCCACCTTGCAAGGGAGAAATGCCGGATTTTAATGCGGTTTATCCAACTGTTAAGGATGATGTGGTATTTATGATGGTTGACTTAGTGGATGGTCAGAGGGAAACACAGGCAAAAGGTGAGGAATACGTTGTAGCTGAGGGTTTTACTTTGCCCATCTATTTTGATGTTGTTGGTGGTAAGCAGCAAGCAGCTTCAATTTATGGGATTTCATCGATTCCTTCTACGCTTTTCATTGATGCTGAAGGCAATATTGTCACTGCCTATGAAGGAGCAATTGATCAAAAGACCTTACTTGCGGGGATAGAATTGATTAAGTAAGAGGGGTTGAAAAAAGCTGAGGTTAGTGCTAAGAAGCTGAGCGGCTAGTGCCTAGCCTGCTGAAGAAGGGCTAAAAATTAGCAGGAGATTCTTTTAGCGTGATGTACAAGGGTGAAAAACAAATTAAAGGAATAATTAGCTATTCTTTGAGCTATGAAGACTAGGGAAAAAACTTAATTATTTATGACTAAGAAGGAGGGCAGTTTGATGAAGATGCGGACAATTCGAAAAATAGTTATTGGTAACAAAACCCAGGATGGGGCTGGCGTAAAGCTTGTGAGGGTGATTAGCAGGCCTGATGTTGAAGACTTTGATCCTTTTCTGATGTTAGATGCTTTTGATTCTGATAATCCAGCAGATTACCTCAAGGGCTTTCCTTGGCATCCTCATCGTGGCATTGAAACGGTAACCTATTTAATTAGTGGGGATATTGAGCATGGAGATAGTCTAGGAAATAAGGGGAGTATTTTAGATGGTTGCTGTCAATGGATGACAGCTGGTGGGGGGATTCTCCATCAAGAGATGCCAAAAGCTAGCAAGCGGATGTTGGGAGTGCAGTTGTGGCTTAATCTGCCAGCCAAGGATAAAATGACAACACCAAAATATCGGGATATAACTGCTGCTATGGTACCGAAAATTCAAGAGGATGGCTGTATAATTGGCATTATTGCCGGTGAATATCAAGGGAAATTAGGTGCAACACAAGGCAGTCATGTGAAAATGACTTTTTTAGATGTGGAGCTCCAAGCAGGTGCTAAGTGGGAGCTAATTACTAGAGAACAGGACAAGCTCTTTATCTATCTTGTTGCAGGTTCAGGTTGGTTTGAGGAAGCAAGGCAGCATTTACTTGCTGAGAAACAGGCAGTACTATTTAATCAGGGAGAAAAGTTTGTGGCGTTTGCTGCAGATCAGGGGTTGCGTTTTCTCTTATTTGCTGGGGAGCCTTTAGCGGAAAGCATTGCTTGGGGTGGCCCAATAGTGATGAACACACAAAAAGAATTAGAGCAAGCATTTAGGGAGCTGGAAGAAGGCACCTTTATCCAAAAATAGTAAGGGTTAGCAAGTTGTTGCTGTATAATGAAAATGCTTGCATATAGCAGGATATTAAGGAGTGATAAGATGGAGTTTGTATTAAGAGACTGGCAAGTTGCTGATGCTGAGAGTTTAGCAAAGCAGGCAAATAATCCAAGAATTGCTAATAATTTGCGAAATATTTTTCCTCATCCTTATACGCTAGCAGATGCAGAGTGGTATATTAATGACTGCATGAAGGCTGATCAGAAGAAACAATGTATCAAGGCTATTGTAGTTGATGGTAAGGCTGTGGGTAGTATCGGCATTATTATAAAAACGGATGTTGCTTGTAAAAGTGCAGAGCTAGGGTATTGGCTAGGTGAGGATTTTTGGGGGCAGAGAATTATTACTAGAGCAATTAGGCAAATGTGTGATTTAGCTTTTGCAGAATATGAGCTTGTACGCATTTTTGCTGAACCATATGCTTATAATATAGGCTCTCAGAAGGCTTTAGAAAATGCCGGCTTTAAGCTAGAAGGCCGCTTACAAAAGAGTATCTATAAAAATGGGAATTTTTTCGATTCGTACATTTATGGTCTTGTTGAATAGTTGAGTCGTGCATGAATACTCCAACTAGTGAGCTAGTTAAAAAATTGTGAAATTATTGAGGTGAACATTGCTTGTTTAGAAATGACTATATTATGAGACAAATTGATGATTTAGCTGGAGTTTTGGCAAAAGTCTTTTTTGCTAAGGATAGCTCGAAATATGAAATCATTGATGAACAAGGAAATTTTTCTACAGGAAATTTTTTCCATTACCAGTTAATGAAGTTACTCAATGTGGGAGAAATTAATAAAGCTGAAAATTTACTCTTCGAACAGATAGCAGAAAATCCTAATGAAAAAAACTTTCAAATTGCTCTTGATTTTTATCGAGAGCTAGAAAAATTAAGTGATGAATACTTAGATAATCATGAGTTTGCACGAACTGAAATTTTAGAAGGTTTAATTTCACTTAAGCAAATATATAATATAGCTTAATTGCAATTGCTTGATAAAAAAACCAAAATAAGTAAAAACCCCAGCTGTTTAGTGGCTGGGGTTTTGTAACAATAATGGATAGTTATTTCGAATTTTTAAATGCGGCAAGTTTTTTGCTTGACAGGGCAAGACTATGCACATATACTGCAAACATAAGGTTTGTTAAGACAAACCAAGGGGGCGCAAAATGGAACAATATAAGCTTTTTGAGGCGGAATATAAATTTATGCATCTTGTTTGGGAGCATGAGCCTGTAAATTCTACAGTGCTTTCTAAGCTCTGCAAGGAAGAGCTAGGTTGGAAAAAGCCGACTACCTACAATATGCTCAGGAAGCTGGTGGCTAGAGAACTTTTGCAAAATGAGCAGGCTATCGTGAGCTCGCTGGTGAAAATGAACCAGGTACTGAAATATGAAAGTGTAGCTATTGTAGAGAAGGCTTTTGCTGGTTCGCTACCGGCATTTTTAACTGCTTTTTTGGATACTAAGAAAATCTCCGAAAAAGAAGCCGCAGAACTACGGCAGATTATTGAGGAGGCGACAAGATGACTAGTATTTTTATTAGTGTCTTAAACATGAGTGTCACTGCTAGTTATGTAGTCTTGGCTGTGATGCTAGCACGTATCTTGTTGAGAAAGGCACCAAAAGTATTTTCTTATGGTTTGTGGTCTTTGGTATTATTTAGACTTGTTGTACCCTTTTCTTTTAGTAGTAGGTTTAGTCTTTTTGGCTTGCTCCAGAGACCGGATAATTTTATCTCGCAAAATATTGGTCTGATGCCAAAGCCAACTGTTGATTTAGGCATCAAGAGCATAAGTACGGTAATTAATAATTCTCTCCCAGCTGCAACAGGGGTAGCAAGTGTAAATCCTTTGCAAGTTATGCTGTATCTCGGGGCTATTGTTTGGCTGTTTGGCATAGGTATTTTGCTAATTTTGGGGTTAATAGCTTATTTTAGAACAAAAAGCAGGGTGCAGGGTGCAACTCTAATAGCTGAAAATATTTACAGCTCGGAGCAGCTCGTAACACCTTTTGTTTTAGGCTTTATCCACCCAAAAATCTATCTTCCTAGCAATATTCTTTCCGCTGAGCTAGCCTATGTTGTAGAACATGAAAAGGCTCATATTCGGCGCTCAGATCATTTAATGAAACCCTTAGCTTACTTGGCGTTAGTGCTGCATTGGTTTAATCCCTTGATTTGGCTGAGCTTCTGGCTCATGACCAAGGATATGGAAATGTCTTGTGATGAAAGGGTGCTGAAAAGCTCAGAACAGGATATTAGAAAGATTTATTCAAAGCTCTTACTGTCACTTTCCACCAAGCAAAGCGGCATCCTAAATCCACTAGCCTTTGGGGAAAGCAATGTGAAGTCTAGAATAAAAAACATTTTGAATTACAAAAAACCTGCTTTCTGGGTAAGTTTGGTTATATTACTCATACTATTAGTGGTGGCTGTTCCACTGATTTCTAATAATGTTAAACCTCTGAACGGGAATAGTTACCTGAATACTGAAAATGTAGTACCAATGAAAGGCTTGGAAATATATGTTTGGAAAAACAAAGAGCTAACGGGTAATAATGACACTTATTATACCTTGCAGGTAGGAACAAACAGAATTAAAGAGCTAAGTGAAATTTATGATACTAAACTAGCAACGAATAGTCTGGATAAATTAAACGAAATGCTAGCTGGCTTTGGTAGTGCAACGGAAGTATTTATTTATCAAATGAATACTGAGGATTTTACCAAAGCGGAGATGCAAGCAATAGCAGATAAAATTAAGCTTACTCAGAATACCTATAGCATAGCCATTGGTTTATGGCAAGGAACAACCACAGGTACAGATAGCGATACAATAAAGAGCATTGTTGAAGCAAATATAGCGGAAATCATGTCCTCTCCTAAAGCATCTTCAAATCCTAAGGACTACATTGATGCACACCAAAACGCTTATGAAAATATCGTAAAGCAAGGTGAAGAGGCTCTAACCTATCTTTTACAGCAATTTGCCGCAGGAGATAATAATAATTTGCGAGGTCAGCTGATGATGAGATTGGCGCAGGATCTTTTAGGGACGAGAAACAATGTTAGTGATACTACCCTTGCTCCCCAAGAGTGGTTTAAAGCCTTAGTTATCTCCAGGGAAACTAAGTTGCCTGATTTTCAATATGGGGGTATCAATCCCATAGAGAAGCTAGTGTATGCAACGGAACTAGCACAGGTTGCTAATCCCAAGCAAGAGGGTTTTATAATCGTTGCCCCCAAAATTTTTGCTAGCTATGAGGAAGAAAATCAGCTGAAGGTTTTCGTTACAACTTTTAGTACTACTTATCGGCTGTATGGCAAAGTTTTGTCTGAGGTTGGCGGGAGTGTAGTCCCGGCAGCAATTACCTACACTAAAGATGCAACTGGTGCTTATGTACTCGATTCATATCAGCCAGCAAGTGATGGCTCAGAATTTGCTCCTTCTATCAAGGAGTTTTGCAGGCTACCAGTTTCTGGTAAAAAAATAGCTGGGTTAGCAGATAAAATACTCCAGCACTACGGAAATTATGAGGACATTATTCAGCTAGAAAGACTTAATCTACAGCAGCATTTAAGGGCTAATCAGCAAGTGGGAATCATGCTGGCTCTGCCTAGCGGAGAAACAGTTCCACTGACTTAAAGCGGGACACAGACAAAGCATTAAATTTATATACGAATTACCTTGAATAGAGTACAATTAAAAATAAAGGTAGCAGCTTGCTAGAAAGAAATATCAGGGTAAAGTTGTAGGTGATGGGATGATACTGAGCAAAATTTATAAGCACATTTTATTTCAAGGAAATTTGCAGAAAAAACACTATTTTGAAGGCTGGTATTATAAACAGGTTGCTGAGGATGAGCAACAGGTGATCAGTTTTATCCCTGGTATTAGTTTGTTTGCAGATGATCCTCATAGCTTTGTACAATATATTTTTGTGAGCTTTGATGAAAATCAGCATAAAACTATTCAAACGGGGTATCTTAAATATCCACTAGCCGCGTTTAAGACTAGCAATAATCCTTTTAGCATACAGGTGGGGGAAAATATTTTCTCGGAAACTATGCTTAAAGTAGACTTGCATGATGAAAAAATGCAGATAAAAGGCAAACTTGCTTTTGGTAGCTTTACACCTATAGAAAAATCCTTGTTGATGCCCAATATTATGGGGATATTTGCCTATATTCCTAAAATGGAGTGCTATCACGGTGTGATTAGTATGAACCATACGGTATCTGGAAATTTGGCAATTAATGGACAACTAATAGATTTTAGTTTTGGTAAGGGATACTTAGAAAAAGATTGGGGGACTTCCTTTCCGTCAGAGTACATTTGGTTGCAATGCAATAATTTTCAGGATACCACTACAAGCTTGTTTGCTTCGGTTGCCAAAATTCCTTTTATGCATAACTCTTTCAAAGGATTTATTTGCAATATCAGGGTAGCTGGTGAGGAATATCGCTTTGCAACCTATAAAAATAGCCAGTTGCTACTGGAAGAAATTAGCCCAGGAAAGATTAAACTAGTTTTAGAAAACCGACAAGCAAGCTTAACGATAACAGCAAGCTATGGTGAACAGGGAGAACTGCTAGCACCACATAAAGGAGAAATGCATAAAATTATCAAAGAGGGATTATCGGGCAAAGTTGAAATTAAGTTCTATCATAAAAAGAGCAAGCAGATATATGAGGATACGGGAAATATGGCAGGCATTGAAATTGTGGGTTATTAAATAGCTATATGCATACTATGCAAGATTTTCTTAGTGACTATTAGTAATAATCACGATATTACATTTGTGGAGATGAATTCATGAATAATTTAACAGCAGCAATTAAGATGGAATTAGCAGGAGAAAAATATTACATGGAGCAAGCAACTGCGAATCAAGGTAATAGCTTGCAAGCTTTGTTCGTTTTACTTGCAAAGGAGGAATCCGAGCACGCCAAAAAGTTGCAAGCTAATTTTGAAAAATTAACAACCAGATTAGCTGATGAACAGGAGCTTTCTGGGGCAAAAAGTGTTTTTAAAGGCATCAGAGCTTTCAAAAGTGCAAATAAAGCAATTCCTCAGCAATTAGAGGTATACCGCTTTGCGCTAAAAAAAGAACAGGAGAGCATTCAGCTCTATGAAAAATTATTAGCAACAACTACTGACGATGGTACAAAAAGCCTGCTGGCGTATTTAATCACTCAAGAAAAAGAACATTTTGCAGTTTTTGAAGAATTGATCATTTTAGTTAGCCGTCCGGAAGATTGGATTGAAGCTGCAGAGTTTGGTATCAGGGAAGAGTATTAAAAAAATATCACACTGCTATGAGAAAAGGGGTTGAATAGATGGAAATAATGTATAGTACATCAGCAATAGCAACAGGATGTAGGGAAGGCAAGGTTACAGTAGAGAATAGCACTTTAGTATTCGAAAT
>JBAXCZ010000031.1:0-22815 GCA_037141195.1 Clostridia bacterium | reverse complement strand
AAGCAGCATTCCAATTTGCAGGCGAAGCTAAATTGATGTCAGTAATGGTTTTAGGTGGCGTTTGTTCTTTCGGAACTCTCGTTGCTGGTATTATGCAAAGCTAGGTTAGAATTTAATTATATTTTTGACAATATGAGGAATCCTAGCTCTTGCTAGGATTCATTCTCTTAAAACATTTAAGGAGCTCTAAATATAAGAGGTTATACATTAGAATCTATTTCGAGAAAAGAGGAATATGAGAATGGAAGTAAAATACGCAGAAATTAGACAAGCGATAATTGCAGCAGGCGTGAAGATGCTCTCTTGTAATTTAGTAGTAGGTACTTGGGGAAATATCAGTGCAAGAATTCCAAATGAAAATTTATTTGCTATCACACCAAGTGGAGTAGATTATGATACGATAGATCCTACAGGCATTGTCATTATGGATTTTCAAGGCAAGATAGTAGATGGTCTGCTGAAACCATCTATAGAGTATAATTTGCACGCAGCAATCTACCGGGATAGATCTGATGTAAATGCTATTGTACATACGCATAGTGAGTATTGCACGGCACTTGCTATTGCACGAAAAGGTATTCCAGGAGCAGCTGAGGATTTAGTGCAGATAGTTGGTGGAGATGTCAGGGTAAGTAAATATAAGTTGCCAGGTTCTGAAGAGCTAGGTGTAGAAGTTGTAAAAGCCTTAAAGGATAGAAATGCGGTGATTTTAGCAAATCATGGCTGTCTCGGTGCAGCAAAAAGCTTAAATGAGGCAATGAAAGTAGTGGCAGTAGTAGAAAAATCGGCAAAAGCAACAATTTTCGCCCAAGTTATGGGTGGAGTAGTGGAATTAAGCCAAGCAGATATTGATTTTATGCGTAATTTCTATCTCAATCAATATGGACAGAGATAGCAAAATAGGCAAAATGTATTTAAGCTCTAATGCGAGAGGAGGATTTATCAGATTTTTTAGGAATATTTGATAAAAAAGCATGAAAAAGGATACAAACTATCGATTTGATACTAAAACAATTCATGGTGGAAATATGGGCAATAATCCCAGCAACGCACTTAATCCACCTATCTTTCAAACTTCAACTTTTGTTTTTGATAATTTAGAACAAGTAGAAGAGGTAATGTCCTGTAGTTGTGATGACTATGTATATTCTCGCGGAAATAATCCAACTCTGCGTCTCTTTGAAAATAAAATGGCTGTATTAGAAGAGGGCATTGGTGCAGTTGCTTTTGCCTCTGGTATGGCTGCTATCAGTTCAACCTTATTATCCTTATTAAGGCCAGGGGATAATCTGATTATCCATAGAACAATCTATGGTTCAACCTTTGAGGTAGTGAATAAAATTTTGCCAAGATATCATGTAGAACATAAAATGTCAGATTTAAGTAATGCGGAACTGCTACTGGATTTAATTGATCAGAATACGAAGGTTATCTATTTTGAGACTCCAGCTAATCCTAATGTGAGTATTGTAGATATTAAAAGAGTAGTAGCAATTGCTCAGCAACGAAATGTGAAGGTAGTAGTGGATAATACCTTTGCTTCACCCTATTTTCAAAGACCTTTAACTATGGGAGTAGATGTTGTGGTACATAGCGCTACTAAATACATTTGTGGCCATGGTGATGTGATAGGAGGAGTTGCCATCTCTAAGGATGAGAGTTTTCTAAACACCTTGAGGTTTGACTACATGTGTAATCTTGGGGGAGTAATGAGCCCCTTTAACGCTTGGTTACTTTTACGAGGCTTAAAAACCTTAGGCATTAGAATGCGTCAACATGAAAAAAGCGCCATGAGGCTGGCCGAGTATTTAGAAGCTCATCCAAAGGTAAAAAGAGTGATGTATCCAGGACTAGCAAGCTTTGAGGGCTATGAAGTTGCTAAAAGCCAAATGGATGGATTTGGAGCAATTATTAGTTTCGAAGTTATTGGTGGGCTGGAAGAATCCAAGGCAGTAGTTAATGGAGTTAACCTCATGAAAATAGCAGTGAGCTTAGGAGACTGCGAGACTTTAATAGAACATCCTGCAGCAATGACTCATAGAGAATATCCTAAGGAGAAGCTAGCAGCATTTGGCTTGACGGAAAGTATGATTAGAATAGCTGTCGGCCTAGAGGATGTAGAAGATTTAATTGAAGATTTAGAGCAGGCTTTGGAGCGTATATAGAATATAATCCACAATTCGCAATTTTAAAAAATCGTTGGCAAGTTGGTTAGTTGGTTAGGAAGGGATAAGAAAAAGCTGAGGGTGACGTTGTCACGGCTGAGCGCGGCATAGCCGCTGCTAAGTACTCTGCACTTTGTGCATCGCGCTGAGAAGGACTTAGAATAAAACCAGTTGGCTAGGAAGGACAATTCACAAGTTATAATATATAAGTATTTTAAGATACATTGCAAAGGGAACAACCAAGTAAAATTTATGCTTGGTTGTTCTTTTTGCATTTCTTTTAGCAAAGTTTTGACATGGATTTGACATATATACTTTCTATAATTGAAATAAGGCAAGAGCGAAATACGTCATGTTGATAAAGTGGAAATAAATAGCCACCACTACATTTATGAGGAGGAATAAATTTTGAAACAGCAGAAAAAAAGTAATGTTCGAAGGTGGGTGCAAATTTTCTTTTTTGGACTTATCGGCTTAATCGCCATCAATACAACTCTAGCGGAAACAGGAAATGGCATTCCATTTTTATCAGAAGCATCATTACATGCACTTTGTCCATTTGGTGGGGTAGTAACCCTTTACAATCTAGCAACCTTGGGCACATTTATTCAAAAAATCCATATTTCATCCGTTATTCTGATGAGTTTGGTTTTCATCTTGGCAATTCTTTTTGGCCCAGTATTCTGTGGTTGGATTTGCCCATTAGGTTCAATTCAAGAGTGGGTAGGTAAACTAGGAAAGAAAATATTTAAGAAAAGCTACAATCATTTTCTACCGGAAAAGTTAGATAGAGTTTTACGCTATTTTAGATATGGAGTGCTAATTTGGGTGGTATATGTGACTGCTCAGTCTGGATATTTACTATTCGCCAATATTGATCCCTACAGTGCTCTTTTCACATTTTGGTCTGCAGAGGTCGCTGTACCAGCACTAATTATTTTAGTGATAACTTTACTTGCTTCCTTATTAATTGAAAGACCGTGGTGTAAATATGCATGTCCTTATGGTGCATTACTGGGGCTATCTAATAAAATTCGTATTTTCAAAATCAGAAGAAATGATGTTACATGTATTTCATGCAAAAAATGTGACAACGCTTGTCCAATGAATATTGAGATTTCAAACAAAAAAGCAGTTAAGGATGCACAGTGCATAAGTTGTTATGAATGTACTTCAGAAAGAGAGTGCCCAGTGGCAGATACAGTAAATTTACAAACAGGTAAGTTAACTGTAGAACAGAAAAGTGAGGTTGAAAAAAGATGAAAATAAAAATGTCCGTCATGGCTGTACTTGTCTTCATCTTAATATTCGGTGGAATTGCTTTAACTATAGCAGTAGATATTTGGTCTACTACCTCCAGTAAAACTCCAGTGACTTATCAAACAGGAACAAATACAGGAGAGTACAATCCAGCTGATATTCGTGGTTCCTATACATTTCAAGAAGTAGCTACACTTTTTGAGATAGATTTGCAAGTTTTATACAAAGCATTTGCAATCGAAGAAAACACTGACGGTACGGAAATACAAACCAAGGAATTAGAGACTAGGTTTAAAAATGAGCAGGTAGAAATTGGCAATGAATCAGTACAAGTATTTGTGGCACTCTATAAAAATCTTCCCATTACTTTAGCTGAATCGTACTTGCCTAAACAAGCTGTTGAATTGATTTTGGCAGAAAATCAACAATTAACAGCAGAACAAAAAGCTTATCTCAAAAAATATCAAGTAGTTTTAGGTGTAAATAGTCCCGCACTAGTAGTAACAAGTGAACAGGCGGTTAGCAGCACCTCGGAAGCTGAAGAAGAGCCACTGGTAAACGGTTCAGCTACGTTCCAGCAAGTATTAGATGGCGGCATAACAGTTGCACAAATTGAAGCAATCATCAGTAAAAGTATGCCACCAACTAATCAAACTGTCAAAGATTATTGTAACCAAGAAGGATTGGAGTTTTCAACAATTAAAGGACAGCTTAATTTATTAGCAGAATGAACTTATGAAAATAAATAATTCAAACTAATGTAAAAATGCTGTTAAAAGCAAAAAAAGCTAATTACCAAGTGTTGAAAATCACTGTGGTAATTGGCTTTTTACTATGCTTTACTGTTCTTGATAAATATTCATACTTGGGTAAGCAAAACGCAATCCCAACTCTTGCAGGATTACAAGCACTTGCAGATTGATTTTTTCTCTAATACCCCAATAAGCAGCAAAATCGGTTGCTTGGGAAAAAAATGTTACGGTAATAGTGAGGCTACTTTCGGCAAAAGTAGTAAAGAAAACATTGATATTTTCACTGTCTACTGCTGGATAGCTTAGTAAAAGTGCCTTTAAGCGTGCAATCAGCAGCGTAATTTTTTCAGGAGGTGTGTGGTAGTCCAAGGATAATTCAAAGCGTGCACGACGAGTTTCCATTTTGGACCAGTTGGTAATATTTTCCTTTGTTAAATTCCTGTTTGGCACTGAAATCAAGGCATTTTCCCAGTTGCGAATAAAAGTGCTACGAAAACTAATTTTTTCTACAATGCCTTCAGCACTACTAGCTAAAATCCAATCACCTTCTTTGAAGGGCTTTTCACTCATAATAGCAAAACCAGCAAAAATATCAGATAAGGTTTCTTGAGCTGCTAAAGCAATTGCTAAAGAACCGATGCCTAGACTAGTAATAATGGAACTTAAATCGATACCCCAAATCATGGAAAGAACTATTGCTGCTATTAGGACATTGACGATTTGTAAAATTTTACTTAAAAAAGGAGTTATAACGCTCAGTTCTTTTTCAGCAGCCCAATTTGGCAACTTGTGCAAGAAACCATGTAAACCGAGAAAAAAATATACGGCAAATAGGGAATAAAAAAGTTGCGTAAGCAAAGTGTTTTGAGGAAAGATGATGCTAAAGGCAAGTAATAATCCAAATGCTGCAATAAAGCCTGCTAATTTTGAAGCATAGGCTTCTAGTAAGTTAAAAAAGAGAATTCCCTTTTTATAATGAGCGGAAAAATTGATGATACTCATTACTAGGCGGGCAAGAATTTTTCTACAGCACCAAAAAATCAGGAAAACCAAGAAGGCCCAAAGATAAGTAAGCAAGTGGGTAGGGGTAAAGTAGCTGGCAAAGTTAGTTAAATAATGTTGTAGTGACTCAAGTATTTGTGTAAGCAAAACTGCGCCTCCTCTAGAACAAGTAAAAAGACAAAAGGCTGTTCCCCTAGGAAACAGCCTTAAATATTAAGGTGCTATTTTTTAAAAACACTTGCAATACCCTTGTAGGTATCGGGATTTGTTAATATTTTTTCCACTAAACTAATAGTAGAATCAACCTTATGAGCATATTTATTACTAATTTCAGCAATCTCAGTTGCATAAGCTAAGGCTTCATCTGATTTTGCAATAATACTCTTAATTTCTGCGCGAGAATCATCGGCAATATTTTGTACAGATTTCAAAAGCTTTGCTAAACGATTTAGCACAAGAATTAGATAAATGAGTAATAATAAACCTGCAACAACTCCGAAAATAATCAATAAGCTTTTCACGGAAATTACATATTCTAACATTAATTAGCCTCCTCTAAGCTTCTTTCTTAGCCTTATTTTACTATAATTAGATAAATAAGTATAGTCATCTTTTATTTTTATAGAATATAGGGTAGAATAGAGTGAATATAAAAAAATTAATTGGAGTGTTAATATGTACGCTTTAAGTATAGCCATGGTTGCTTGGTTAATAGCTCAAATTTCTAAAGTGCTAACTAGCTACCTGAAAAAAAGAAAATTCGATTTGTATGCTCTGGTGGCGCCAGGTGGCATGCCAAGCTCACACACCTCCTTTGTGGTCGCACTTGCCATGCGCATAGGAATTATTGACGGCTTCGGTTCCACAACTTTTGCTATGGCGGCAGCATTTGCTTTAATAGTAATGTATGACGCGGCAGGTGTCCGTCGTGCAGCAGGTTTACAGGCACAAAAAATTAATTTATTAATAGATGAATTTTATCTTACCCATCAAGTGAATGAAAAAAGATTAAGAGAAATTTTAGGACATACACCACTGGAAGTTTTTGGTGGAATTGTACTTGGTGGTTTGATTGGTTTATTTTGGAATCTTTGGTAAAAGACAGAAGGGTCGGAAAAAATTTTGAGATTGCGCAATATTCCAGGTTTAGAAGAGACCATACATAAGGACTACCCAGCAGTAATGATACATGCAGCTGCTAGCTACCAAGGAAAGTGGCGAGCAGCTGCATTTGGTAATAGCCAGCCTTTGCAATTGGAGTTAGGTAGTGGTATGGGTGGTTTTGTGTTAGCTAAGGCACAACAAGAGCCATTAGTTAATTTTATTGGATTAGAAAAAAGAGAAGAAGCACTGGTGAAAACTTGTAAGCGAAGTGTTGGATTAGGGTTACATAATCTGCGTTTATTATTAGAAGATGTTGGCGATCTAGCTAAAATTTTTGCACCTAGCGAGATTGAACGGATCTATTTAAACTTTAGCGATCCTTGGCCGAAGAACAAACATGAAAAAAGAAGACTAACCCACAAAGGCTTTTTAGCGCTTTATGCACAGGTGTTAGTTGAGCAAGGGGAAGTACACTTAAAAACTGATAATCAGCAGTTATTCGAATACTCTCTCAACAGTTTTGAAGCAGCTGGGTGGCAATTAGCAAATATTTCTTGGGATTATCCAGCACAAGCAGCATACCTAGATGTGCCAACAGAATATGAAAGTAAGTTTAGAAATAAGGGACAAAAAATATTCCGTTTAGAAGCAAAAAAACCGTCATAAAAAACTTATAAAAACATGCAAGTTTTTACGCATATTATGCGTATTACATTTGTGATGAGGAAGGGGAAAAAGATTGATGAAGTCTTTCTCAGACGAAGAATTAGTTAAGCTCACTTTGGCAGGAAAACAAGAAGCCTTTGGCGAGCTTGTTAATAGATATAGTAAACAGATTTATTCACTTGCTTACCGCTTAACGAATAATGTAGCCGATGCACAAGATTTAGGACAAGAAGCATTTGTGAAAATTTATCAGAATTTGTCTAAGTATGAGCAGGATAGAGAGTTTTTTCCTTGGATGTATAAGGTAGCAACAAATGTATTCTATAGTATTTTGCGTCGTAACTCCATCCAGACTGTTTCTACCGATGAGGTAGCAGAGCTAGAAGAGCGAGAGGCTGAATGGGAAGTGCAACCAGAAAAAGTTGCTGAGGTTAAGGCTGACAGAAAAATTCTGCAACAAGCTTTAGCAGAGTTACCGGAAAAATATCGGGTACCCATTGTTTTGCGCTACCTAGAGGATTTATCTTATCAACAAATTGCTGAAATGATGGAATTGCCGGTATCAACAATAGAGACAAGGCTCTACCGAGCGAAGGGTCTCTTGCAAAAAATAATTGGTGATAAAAAATAATACGCAAGCAAAATAAGCATACAAGAAGGGGGTGTACAAGTTGGATTGTAAAGCTGCTAAAAAATTAGCGTTTTTCTATGCTGATGAAAAATTAAATAGTGAAGAAATGGCAAAAGTCCAGCAACATTGTGCAACCTGTACTTCTTGTCAAACAGAAATAAATGCTGCTATAACATTTGTTCAGGTTATGCAGGAGTCTGTGACTTATGTGGAGCCACCAGTAGATTTCCATGCAAATGTTATGCAAAATATTGCTGAATTGCAATTAAGTGTAGCAGGCAAAGTGGCATTTTTACCAGATACTAGGAAAGCTTGGTTCAAGCGTTACGGTTTAGGTTCAGTCGCTGCTGTAGCGGTTTGTGCGATGCTTTTAATACCTGCGATTAATAATGCACAGCTAGGAGAACAGTTAATTCCGCAGCCAGCAGAACTAACCCTGGAACAAAAGCTTCCCGTAGCTCCTGAAACACAAATTACAACAGATAATTCAACAACTAAGGCAGCCGAGATTATAAAACAGACTGCAGTAGCAGGGGAAAATATAACAGGTCCAGCCGTGGTTGCAGCAACATCAGAGCAACCACTGCAAACAGCAACAACTAATACTCCTGAGAAAAACCAACAGACACTAGTGCCGAAAGCTCCTAATACCGTTGAGGAAGCGCCACCTAAGGCCGATTTGCCTGTGGTGATTAGCTCTGATGGTGGAATTATCCAAATGGCTAGTGGTGCAGATTTAGAAATGTTGAAAACACGAATTGTAACTTCTGTTTTACCAGATGGAACTAGGTTCGAAAATACCCAGTCTTATGAGAATATTTCACCAAATGCAAAATATAGTTTAGATTATGTAGATGGAAAATATGTGCTAAAGGGTGAGAAAATAAAACCGCTAAGCAAGGAGCTAATTATTCAACAAAAAATCGCTTGGTCTGCTGATAGTCTGAAGATAGCCTTAAGTAGTTATGATGGATTTTCAGTGATAGATGTAGTTAACGGTAGTGTGCATAATATTAGTGCTTACGGTGGTAATGAAATAGCTTGGTCAAATAGTAGCAAAAAGGTTGCTTTTACTGATACGGAAAATACGCTATATGTAGCAGCTTTAAGTACTAGTGGGACGCTACTCAAAGTTGAAAAACTCGCAAAAAGTGTTTTGAGACTTGCTTGGACAGCTCAAGATGAATTGCAATATCTCGTGTTAGCAGAAGATGGCAGTATTAAGCTATCACAAGCAACTTGGAAATAATTAAAACATAATGAACCTCCCTTAAAAGCCTAGGCAACCAATAACGGTGCCTAGGCTTTTTGTAATTCTATGCAGATTTTTTAAAATTTCAAGACTAAAGATAAATCGATGTTGCTAGGATGAAAATATAAATCCACAAAGGATACAGGTTCATCATTAATATCATAGATTACCTCTTGCCAATTTTGCATATAGGTTTGTGCTGGTAGTGCAAAGCAGTCAACAACTTCTTGGTTTGTGTTGCATTTTAAGTGGGTGGCATAATAGGCGATATCCTTATGGCAATATTCCTGCATCCAATTTTCTAAGATACATTCAGGTGGAGAAATGGGTATTTGTACAAATAATTCTCTAGGTGTCAGAATATTGCAATAGATACAGTTTGCTCCTTTACTGGTATAAAGCCATTTTTGGAAGAAAACATTTGTAGTATTGGGGAAATAGTCTCTAGCTATTTCTGGGAGAAGCGTTTCACCGGTAGCAAGTAAATGGCAGCTTGCCCTTTCCTCAGGGGTGCTCAGTAGCTCGATAAAATCTGCCGTGAGATCAACACGGTGAGCTAAACGAGAAACGGAAGGATGTACAAAATTCCCTTTACCATGGCGACGGGTAAGATGACCATCATTAATCAAAGCTTGCATAGCATCCCTAACAGTAGCTCGGCTAACAAAGAGTTGAGCAGCTAAATCCTCTTCTGCAGGCAATCGGTTTTGACCAGGGCTAAGCTTCTGAATCTCTTCTAATAAAACCTTATATACTTGTTTCCAGAGTTTTTCAGGTTTTTTAATAGCATGCATGGTACACCGTCCTTATAGTTATTCTTGCAGAGAACTCTTATGGATTAAAGATTTTAGTTTAATTTAAGGGTAATTATAAAAGTTTGCTTTGACCAATAAACTCACTCAAATCATATTTGCAGCTATCGCGTGCTACCAAATCAGCAATAATTTCGCCAACCATCGGAGAAATAACAGCACAGCTCTTGAAACCAGCAGCTACAATGAGTCCAGGAATAGCACTTTTTCCAAACACAGGTAAACATGTATCAGTATAAGGCGAAGCTGTAACCCAACTGCGGAGAATTTTGATATTTTCTAAGGCTGGAAAAAACTCCGCTACCTTTTGTTTTACTCTGCGACAATGCTCCATGGAGGTATTATCAGCCAAATCAGCTGAAACCATATTTTCTGGTTTAGAGGTTTCTCCAATCAGGAGATTTCCATAATGGCTTTGACCAATACACAAGGACATAGCAGCACTTTCCTGAGAATGCGCTTCAGCAAAAAAACCAGCTGAGGAATAATAATTTCTAAGGAAAGGCTCAATTGCTTCTGTCACAAAGGCTTCCGCTTTTACACTATAAACGGGGACGTCCAGACCAGCTTTTTTGCAAAGTTCTCTAGTCCAAGCACCAGCAGTAATAACTATTTGTTCAGCTCGAATTGCGTTGCCATCCACTAAAATAACCCCAGTACATTTACCATTTTCCATTAAAAGCTCCGCTACGGCTGTGTTTTCAGCTACATCTAAACCATATTCCTTGCCTCTGGCAATTTGGGCGTACATATAATGGAAGGGATAAATGCGACCCTGCTCAAAATAGGTAGCTGCGCGAATGCTGCCATTTTTTAGATTTGGTTCCATTTGGTAAAGTCTTTCACCTTCTAACCACTGAATGTTTAAACCGCTTCCGCGCATTGTTTGGTAAAGTTGCTGCAGTTCTGGTAAATGGTGTTCATATTCGGCGGCGATGAGCGAACCTTGGAGATTAAAGCCAATATCTCTATTCAGCTCTTTTTCCATAGTTTTCATTTTGGCAAAACCTGCGAGAGTTAGTTCTAAGCTCAGACCAGGACTGGCATCCTGCACTTGTACACAGCCAAAATTAGCACCGCTAGCACCACTGGTAATTTCATTTTTCTCTAGTAAGAGGGTAGAGATACTGGCTTTAGCTAGATTATAAGCACTAGAACAGCCAAAATAGCCTCCACCTATCACAATTGCTTGATAATTTTTTTTCATTTTAATTATCCTCCCCTAAAGCAGCGATAGTGCAGGGTATAATGGGAAAACGAGCTTTATCAACAGCAATAGTTGCTGAAGTTTGCAAGCCTTTGCTCAGCAGTATTTGCATAATCAAACGGTTGCAGGTACGACCTTGGCAAGCTCCCATCCCTGCTCTAGTAGCTTTTTTAATACTAGTTATAGTATGGCAGCCATCATCTATAGCAGCAAGCACCTCGGCTAGCGTTATTTCCTCACAACGGCAAATAATAATTTCCTTGGCATCCATGCTTTACTCCCCCTTTGCTAAACGCTGCATAAAGCGAATTGTTTCTGCATAGTTTATAGGAATTTTTAGTGTGATAACAGCAGTTTTATTAAAAGCCTTGTTTTCTTGCACTTCTAGTACTTCAGCTTGGCATACGGATGCTCCAAAGCGGTCAGTAGCCGTAACCAGCTGCCCCTTAATAGGCAGTGGGCGATACTCATAAGGAAAAGAAATGGTAGCAAAGCCTGGCTTGTAGCTTGTATCTTGTAGAAAAATAGCTTGTCCAGAACAAGCTGCCACGCATACTTTACAACCAGTGCATTTTTTCTCGTCAATTGTTGGGCAGGCGGTGAGGCAAGATTTAGCGATTGCTCCAGCTTTACAGGCTGCAACACAAGGATCGCATGGTATTTCTTCCATACACTCGATGAGAGCTGTGGCATTTTTCTTAAGTACGGACATGGAGAGCATCTCCTTCCTGCATAATTTTTTCTTTGCAGACAAAGCGTTTAGCTGCATGTTCTCCACTGCGCAGGGCAGAGAGACTTTGTTGTAAATCAGAGAGTTTATTTGCGGCCAGAGAATTAGTATAACTAAGGCTAAGGGCAGCATGAATTCCTGCTAATCGACCTTCTTCTAAGGCCGTATTGGCTTCCTCTACACCAGCAAGATCACCACAAACATAGATATTTTCCTTGCTACTTAGCATATAGCAGTCATGAATGGGCATAATACCACCTAGCGGACCTGCAAAAATAGTTTTACAACCACACATGCCTGCTAAGTCTATACGAGGCGTTAATCCAACTGCTAAGAGAATGGTATCTACCTCAATGCTTTTTTCTGTTCCAACAATAGGTTGAAACTGCGCATCTACCTCTGCAATGATAGCTTCTTCAACGCGACCATTGCCATTTGCTGCAACAACTGTATGTGTTAAATATATGGGCACACCTGCACGCTGAATTTTACCAGCATGGACTTGGTAGCCACTTGTTTTAGAGAGTACGTCTATAAGAGCGGCAATTTCTCCCCCAGCCTGCATCAATTGGTAGGAAACAATCAGCCCCACATTACCTGAACCTACCATGAGAATTCTCTTGCCAGGTAATATTCCATGAATATTAGCGAATGTTTGAGCTGCACCTGCAGTCATCACACCGGGTAGTGTCCAGCCTGGGAAACTCAAGGCATTTTCTTTTGCTCCAGTACAAAGAATTATTTTCTTTGCTTGTACTGCTGTGAGAGTATCTTTTTGTAAGAGCGAAAATTCACCATTGTCCATAATACCTAAAGCTCGCGTATCCAAGCGTACATCTACACCAAGCTCTATTGCTTCTGCTAAGAGCATATCAGCAATTTGGAAGCCTCTCATACCAGCATAATGCTCTTTAGAGCCGAAAAATTTATGTATTTGTTTATAAAGCTGACCTCCAGCGCGTTCATTTTCATCAACTAAGAGTACCTTAGCACCTAAACGAGCAGCTTCAATTGCAGCTCCTAATCCAGCAGGACCAGAGCCAATGACTAATATATCAGTGCTAAACATCTACTCCCATCCTTCCAAGACCCTTTTGAATATCAATTGCCATATTTGCCTCTACCAGCGTGACACAAGAGCGAACATTAGCTTGCCCATTCACAATGACAACACAATCATTGCATTGACCAATGCCGCAAAAAAGACCGCGTGGCTCTTTTCTCTTAGCAGTATAACGAAAACCATGTACATTATTGGCAATTAAAGCTGCAGCAATAGGTTCACCAGCATAGGCTTGCGCAGGTAAGCCATTGATAGTGATCATCACCAGCTCTCTTTCAGGATAATCCAAAATAGGATGATCGGTAATGCGGATACACATTTAACACACCTCCAAAATAGGTACATACGACTAACAACATTAGTTTAACAATAATTAGTAAATTTTGCAAGAGCTATGAAAAATAAACTAAAAATTAATTACTTTTCACTTGGCTACTGCTATAATAAAAAGTAGACATATAGAAGGGACGGATATACGATGATTAAAAGAAGAGCGAATTTAGTAGCAAAAGAAATTAGCGAGATGAGAGATGGCAAGGGTACTGTTTTTGCTACAGGACTGATGGAACTAGCAGAATTTCATGGTGCAGGTAGAATTTTTTCGCATATGCGGTTGCCTGCAGGGTGCTCAATAGGACTACATCCTCACATGGAAGAATTTGAAACCTACTATATTATCAAAGGCACAGCAAAATATTTAGATGATGGATTAGAGGTAATACTCACGGCTGGCGATGTAGCCTACAATCCAATGGGAGAAGCACATGCAATTGAAAATATTGGTGAGGATGATTTAGAATTTATCGCCTATATTGGAATCCCTGTGCAATAAATGTCAGAAGCTATTTTAGCTACATTAAATAAACAGCAACTAGCAGCTGCAACAGATGATACACATAATATTCTCTTACTAGCCGTGCCAGGAAGCGGGAAAACAACCGTAATTATGGCACGGCTAGCTTTTTTATGCTTTGAGCGGGGAGTACAAATGCATGAGACACTGAATTTAACCTTTAGTACCAGCAGTGCTCGGGATATGGAGCAGCGGTTTAACCAGCTTTTTCCGTCTGCACAACAGCTGCCACATTTTCAAACTATCCATAGCCTTGCCTTCGGGGTGATTAATACTTATGGCTCAATATTTAAGCGCCCAGTATTCAAAGTATTAAGTCATAATGCTAGCATAATTAGTCGCTTAGCTAGAGAAATCTGGGGAGAATATAAAAGTGAAGAAGAAATAGAAGGATACTTGCAACAGCTATCCCGAGCAGAAAACCTCATGCTAACTGCTGAACAAATTGCTGATGGGGATTTTTTAAAATTGCAGGCTGCCTATAAGGGCTATAAAATTCAAGAAGGTTTAATGGATTTTGATGATATGTTGAAATATGCAGAGCAATTGCTCTTGAAATATCCACAGCTTTACCAAAAAATTCTAGGCAAGATACGCTATATCCAAGTAGATGAAGCACAGGACACTTCACTCTTACAGCACCGTTTACTACAGCTCATTGCTCAAAATAAGCGCATGTTTATGGTAGGCGATGAAGACCAGAGTATCTACGGTTTTAGAGGAGCTGAGCCGAAATATTTATTAGAATTTGAAAAGATATATCCGAATAGCTTGATCCTTTTTTTGGAAATAAATTATCGCTCAGGTACAGTATTGGTGGAAAAATCTAGTAGCTTTATTAAGCAAAATCAGAGCCGTAAACCTAAAAACATGCAAGGCTTTAGTGAGAGGGTAGGCATTGTACAGGAACTAGTCTTTACTGAACTATCAGAACAGTACAGCTATCTGTGTCAAGAACTAATGCGAAAAAGTGAGCATTGCACGATGGCGGTTCTCTATCGGAATAATGAATCAGCTGTACCTTTGGTCAATGCACTCCTTGAACAAGGACTAGATTTCACACTAAGAGAACACAAAAATAGTTTTTTTCAACATTTTTTAGTACAAGACACGCTAGCGTTTTTACGGTTAGGGCAGGATTCTAGTGATGGTAATGCATTCCAAAACATTTATTATAAACTGCGTATTGGACTTAAAAAAATTCAAGTTGAGAACATGGAAGACAGTCGCAAAGCTGGGGAAAATGTTTTTGATGCGCTTAAGCATTTACCTGAGCTAGAGCCTTGGCAAAAAAAACAAATTAATAAGTTAAAAAGAGATTTTATGAGCTTAGGGCAAAAAAAACCATTAGCAGCTTTAAGCTATTTAGAGCATCAGCTTGGTTATGGTGAACATTTATCTTACCTTAAAGAACATGGTTATTGGTATGAAGGGTTGCATCATAAGCTCAACTGTTTACGCAGCATTGCAGCAAGCTGCTGTACGATAGAAGCTTTTCAGGGCAGACTAAAACTCTTAGAAGATACTATTGCTACAGGAGGAATTAATAGAGGTCTTAACCCAGTAGTTCTTTCTACGGTACATTCTGCAAAAGGATTGGAGTTTGATCAGGTTTATCTGCTTGATCTGTTAGCCGGAGTTTTTCCAAGTAGTACCAGTTTAGAAAGCCTTGTCTTAGGTGATCGTCAAGCATATGAAGAAGAAGTAAGGCTTTTTTATGTGGCAGCTACTAGAGCAAAAGAAAGTTTAACTATTCTCACCAGTGTAAAAGCAAATGGAGTAGAACTAGAAAATTCAGTTTTTATTCAACAATTTTTAGGCAATTCAGGATTAACGGGCTCCTTGGTACGAGGAATGAGAGTAGAGCACCAGAAGTTTGGTCAGGGATTGATTATTAGAGAAGAAAAAGATAAACTGACAGTAGTTTTTGGGAATGGAAAAGAAAAAATTCTGTCCAAGGAATGGTGTGTGGAAAAACAACTTTTGAAAATTTTGCCATAGGTATAAAAAAACAAGAGTGTGGATAGAAAGTAGTGAGAAAAAAGAGTATAATTAAATAAATATTGTAGGGATAAAGTTTGCAAACAGAAAGGTCTGGTATGTGATGAAAATTAAAGGAGATATTTATAGTGTAGGAGTAGTAGATAAGGATGTAAGAATTTTCCACGGCTATGCCACACCCATTGGGACTACCTATAATTCATACTTAATAATTGATGAAAAAATAACCCTAGTAGACCTTGTGAAAGCTCCCTTCGCTGAAGAGCTAATAGCCAATATTAAAAAAATTGTGCCACTAGAAAAAATAGACAATATTATTTGTAACCATGTAGAACCAGATCATAGCGGCGCTTTTCCCAAAATAATTCCCCTGTGCCCTAATGCCAAAGTATATGGCACACTGGCTTGTGAAAAAGAATTACACGCCTATTATCCAGAAACAAAGTTTGAATTTCAGCTAGTTAAGCAAGGGGATAACTTAAATACAGGTAAATATAACTTGAATTTTTGTCCCATGCCTATGGTTCACTGGCCAGATAGCATGTCGACCTATTTAGTAGAAGAAAAACTGCTTTTTTCCAATGATGCCTTTGGTCAGCACATCGGGACTGGTCAACACTTAGAAGAAGAAATAGAGTTGTCAATTCTCTTGGATCAGGCTGCTGACTACTATGCAAATATTGTTCTGCCTTTCGGTGGGCAGGTAGAACGCTTACTAGCACAACTAGCAAATCGACCAATCCAGCTAATTTGTCCGTCCCATGGACTTATTTGGAGCAATTCCTGTGGAGAAATCATTGCGCGTTACCAGAAATGGGCAGCAGGAGAGGTAAACCAAGCGAAAGTCGTAATTGTTTATGATACTATGTGGCATACAACAGAAAAAATGGCTGCATTAATAGCAGCAGAATTTAGAGCAAAGGCTATGGAAGTGGTGAGTATTAATCTGCAAATAGAACATTATTCTTATGCCATGACACAACTTTTAGATGCAAAATATGTTTTTGTCGGCTCACCAACCTTAAATAATCAAATGCTTCCAAGCATTGCTGCTTTTCTTTGCTACATGCGAGGGCTACGGCCGAAGGATCGTATCGGGATGGCTTTTGGCTCATACGGCTGGAGTGGTGAATCAATTACGCTGGTGCAGGAGCAACTAAAAGCGGCTGGGATGGAACTATTAGAGTCCCGTAAAGCTCTTTGGAACATCTAAAAACTGGCAAATCTACCAAGCAAACCCGTTTCTAAAATTGCTATTCTATGTTATACTGTTTAAGTTGTTGCCCTTGTGGCAATAATTAAAAGGGCGGAAAAAGTCGTTGGGAAACCAGCGACTTTTCTGTTTTAAAGACAACTTGTCAATGGGGTAAAGAAAGGTTACAATACACAAAAAAGGAAGGGAGCTAAAATATGCAATTAGCAGTGGATTTACATCTGCATACTGCCTTGTCACCTTGTAGTGAAGCGGAAATGACACCTAATAATATTGTACAGATGGCTGTGCTGAAAAAGCTGGATGCTATAGCTATTACTGATCATAATAGTTGTGACAATGTAGCCGCTTGTATGCAAGTAGCTGCAGGAAAACTTCTTGTGGTGCCTGCAATGGAGCTGGAAAGCTCTGAAGCTGTGCATATTTTGGCATATTTACCTGATTATGAGAGCTTACTAGAGCTTGGTGCTTGGGTGAGAATTGGCTTGCCACAGGTAAAAAATAGGCCTGAGATTTTTGGCAGGCAACTTGTGTTTGATTGCCATGATGAAGAAATAGCAGAAGAGCTAATGCTGCTTGCTAACAGCTTAAATTATCCCTTAAACAAAGTCGTGACAAAGGTGCGGAGCCTAGGGGGAGTTGTTGTACCGGCCCATGTTAATAGAGCTAGCTATAGCCTGCTTTCTATTCTAGGAGACATTCCAGCTGAGCTTAATTTTACTACATTAGAAGTATATGGAGACAAAAATCTAGCTGTGCTAGCCCAGAAATATCAGATAATCACTAGTTCAGATGCACACAATTTAGCACAAATTATGGAGCGAGCAGAGGCAACGATGCTAGAAGTGGAAGAGAAGAGTACTGCCGGAATTTTGGCGGCTTTGGTAGGGAAAATTAAGTGAAATTATCTAGGGTAAAGCAAAGAAGGAGATTTTAGCAAATGAACTTTAGCGTCTTGATCGTGGAAGATGAAAAGCAGATTGCACAAATTTTAAAAATGGAACTTGAGCATGAGGGTTTTAGTACACAGGTTGCAAATGATGGAAGAGTTGGTCTTGCTTTGGCTAGAGAACAAGCTTTTGACATTATCCTGCTGGATATTATGTTACCATATATCAATGGAATAGATCTATGTAAGCGTATGAGAGGATTTACTACTGTGCCAATAATTATTTTAACAGCAAAGGGAGATGTTTCAGATAAGGTGCTAGCTTTGGACAGTGGGGCAAATGATTATCTGGTCAAACCATTTGCTGTAGAAGAATTATTGGCTAGGATGAGGGTACTAACAAAAAAAAATATACTTAACCCAGGATTTTTACTTACTGTGGGGAATTTACACATGAATACACAAACCCATCAGGTGTTAAGCGGGAAGCTGGCTATAGAGTTAACTAAAAAAGAATTTGATTTATTAGAACAACTTTTACTGAATAAAGGGATTGTTTTGAGTAGGGATAGTCTAATACAAAAGGTTTGGGGCTTTGATTATTGTGGAGCTAGTAATGTGGTTGAAGTGACTATTAAAAACCTTAGGGCAAAAATTGAGATAGAGCAAAAGCTTATTTTCACCATTCGTGGATATGGCTATGTAGTAAGGGAGCTCCTAAAGTGAACATGGATTTTTTACAAAAGATTGCAATTACAAAAAAATCACAATTATTTATGCCATCACCTTTTCCTTAGCATTATTAGTTCTTAGTGCAGGTTTTTTATATAGTATCCAATTATATCAGTTTTATTTAGCTACAACGGAACTAGAGGAAACAAAACAATACTTTGTAAGTGGTGCCACTAACGAAAAACAGCTACTAGATAAAATGAAAATAACTAACAACAAAAATATCTATCTGCGCTTGTATAAAGAAACTGCCTTGATTTTTCAAACAGCAGCCTTTACTTATAACTTTCCTCTAGAAATTCCCTTGGATAGTGTTAGGTCACAGGACGCGGAAAACCAACATTATTTAACTGAGTCAAGTCGGCTAGAAATTGCTGGCGTGAATTATAAGCTACAACTGGTTAAGGACTTATACAGTGAAAATAAATTCTTAAAATTACTTTTTATTGCAGTGGCTTTGATGGATATCGTAGGGATAACTTTTTCGATCCTTCTCGGATATCTCTTTAGTAAAAAAACACTGCAACCAATACATGAAATCACAGCAGCAGCAAGAGAGCGTACTATTCATAACCTAGCAGATGCTATACCTTTGCCAGTGGCTAAAGATGAACTTTATATGCTGGCACTGACCTTTAATGAAATGTCAGAGCGTTTGTATAGCGCATTAGAACAGCAAACAAGATTTGTAGCGGATGCCTCCCACGAATTGAAAACTCCAATCATGGTAATAAGTGGTTATATTAATCTTTTAGACAGATGGGGCAAAGAGGATCCTGCTGTTTTGCTCGCAGCAATCACAGCGATTAAAAATGAAACAGAAAATATGGCACAGCTTGTAGATAAGTTGCTGTATCTAGCTAGTACTGAAAAAAAGCAAAAGTTAAACCTAGCATCCTTTAATTTAAGTGAATTAATAGTAAATATTATCCAAGAGATTAAAGTTTATGATGAAGGGCATACACTTATTTATGAGGGGGAGAAAAACATTGCGCTCACCTCTGATGAAGATATGATCAGACAATTAATTCGTATTCTGTTGGATAATGCGCTAAAGTTTACCCCTAAGGATGGCATAATTAAGCTTACATGTCAGCAGGACCAAGGTAAAGTAATACTCAGCATCAAAGATACAGGTTGTGGCATTTTGAAAGAAGAAATCCCATATCTATTTGAAAGATTTTATACAACAAACGTTGACCGAAACAAAGAAAGAAGTGGTCATGGCTTGGGTCTAGCTATAGCTAAGAGTATTTGCCAAGCATTAGCTGTTAATATTTCCGTGATGTCAGAAGAGTGTAAAGGAACGGAATTTCAGCTTATCTTTAACTGATTTTCATCTAATTTTCATTTTAATGGATTATAATTACAATGAAAGCTATGGAAAAGGTGAGAAAATGGAAAAAGTAAAAATAGAAAAAAAGAACAAAATAAAGTTTTTAGTACTAATTATTTTCGCATTGCTAATAGGAGCGCTTGCTATTCGCTATGGTGCTTGGATTACCCAAAACCTGAAGGAACCAGATAAAGTAAGAGGGTATCTTTTATCATTTGGAAATTTAGGGGCTGTTATTTATATTTTAGTTCAGGCTTTGCACGTGCTTATCGTAGTTATTCCTGGTGATATCTTTAATATCTGTGGTGGTTATATTTATGGAGTACCACTGGGTTTTAGTTTATCGATAACAGGAATTATGTTGGGAACAGTAGGTGCCTTTTATATCTCCAGATTTTTAGGCTATGATTTTATAGCTCAAATTATACCTGAGGAAAAAATAAGAAAGATTAGCAATATACTTAATTCTACCCAAGGCACCGTTGCAATGCTAATTATCTGCTTAATCCCAATAATACCCAAAGATTTAATGATTTATATTGCTGGTTTAACACCTATCAAGGCATCAAAATTGTTTTTTATTTATGCTATCTCAAGAATTCCTGGTACACTGATTTGGGTTTCAGTAGGAGCAAATATTTACGAAAAAAACATTACTGGAATTATACTTACAGTTTGCGGTTTAGCACTTTTACTTTTGGCTTGTTTTCTCTTACAAAAGAAAACAAATATAGTTGAAAAATAGCAGAAGAGAGGTCGGCAACAGCCGACCTCTCTTCTGCTATTACTTACTTAAATAAATCTTTCAAAGCGTTCTTTTTTTACCTTACAGATAGGGCAATTTTCAGGTGGATTATCTCTTGCACAAAGATAGCCACAAACCTTGCACCGATAAACTGGAAAGGGTAGCTTTCCTAGTTGAGGTGATGGGTAACTAGCTTGAACTTTTACCTCTTGAACGTTATCTTGTATTTTCAAGGCTACTCTACGATCTGGAATAGGCATAGCCTCTGTTTCACCTTTGGCAATGCTAGTAGAAACATAGAGCGCACAATAGCAGGCTCCGTACTGATCAAGATCAGAATCACGATAGTCACAAGGGCAAATCATATCTAAATCCTCTGCTTGGATGCCACTAGCTAGTCGGCAAGGACACGCTTGATAGCCATACCGTTGTTCATTGATCAGTAGCCCTTCCATTAATACTAACATAAATTCACTATCTGGATTAATATTATAGCCAGCTTGCTTAGCTTCAGCGGTGAGCTTATCCAATAGTGTTTGTTTTTCCACATCAGTTGGAGTGTAATTTTCGATACTCATTTAGTACTGCTCCAACAATTCTTTGATGCGATCTACATCATAGCCGATAACAACATCTTGGTTATTGATGATAGTTGTAGGAAAAGAGCCGTCGCAATGAAATTCTTTTAAGAGCTTCATAACTGTTTGTTTATCTTCACGCTCTAGCCTATCAACATCGATATAATCATAAGCTACACCTGTATCCTTTAAGTAGGCTTTGGTTTTTCTGCACCAACCACAAGTACTAAGGGCATAAACTACTATCTCGCATTTTTGCTCACCATCAACATGTTTTTTCTCAATCATCATAACCTCCCGACCGCATGGTCTAAATCTTAATGAAAAGTTTTTTAGGTACACCTTATTTTAGCATTTGCATCAGTTGCTGGCAATTTTTTTTATTAAGCATACAACTGAGCTTAGATAGTCCATTGGCTATGCACAATGCCAACTAACAACCAGTTTCCACTGACATTTTCAAAAACAAGAATTAGACTTGTCCAATCTAGTCCAGTATACTGGGGATCAAAGCCCGTAAAATGAAATTCTACAAAAGAGGCAGAAGGGTAGGCGGTAGCGATGTTGTTAATAAGATTGCCCTTGCCAATAATCGTATTATTGCCAATTAGATGTGGGTTAAGGTAGTCCTCATCGTAGATAAAATTATCATAATAGTCACTAAATTTGTAATTAATGGGGTCACCAGAACCATCAAAACTTCCCCAAGTATAGACTGTAGGGTCTGTGAGTAGTGCTGGCAAATTAATAGCAGCAAAGCTTAGATGATTGACGAGATCAATATGAGCATAGGGAGAAAATCTCACACCTAAGGTAGGATGAACATAGGCAGCTAAAGCATTCATGTCTTTATCCTTGATAGCTTGCATCACATTTAAGGATGTTTGTAAAAGGGTAGCAGAAGAAGAACTTGAGAGCGCTTGTAATTCTGCGAATTTTGTGGTCAAATCTAAAATTTGACTATCCTTTGCAATTACCTCAGCTTGCAGTGTTGAAATTTGCTTTGTTTGCTCAGCATTTTCTGGAGCAGGGGTTGAAGCAGCAGGAGCACTGCAACCAGTGAAGAGTAAAACTGTGATGATTGAAATGACAAGCATTTTATTTCTTAAAATTCCCATGAGACGACCTCCTTAAAGTGTGAAAATATTCAGTAAAAAAATAACATTAGGCTATGCTAAGGTAAATTTTTTGCTACTAATATTGACGAGATTATTGCACATTAGCGCTTGTTTGATTAATATTATTTTACCACATCGAACTGGAAAATGCTGAAAAATAAGAATCATTATTAAAATATGGAAATAATAAAAAAATATTCAGAAAATCAGCATACTTAAAGCCCTTATTTCAGTTTTTCTAGTCTTGAATTTGGCGATACTTGAAGCTAATGGACTTAAAAACATTGTATCTTAAAGGCTAGAAGGGTATAATACCAGTATGAAAAGCAAGATATATTTAAGTGCAATTTTTGATTAAAGGATACTAAATGGGATCACAATAAAATTTAGGAGGCTGCAAAATGAAGCATAAAAAGCTCTTATCGGTGGTTTTAATTTTTTTAATCACACTCTTAGTACCAATTACAACTCAAGCAGTTCAGACCAATATTAGCCAGTACACGCCTTATGCTTTGAGTGCCAAGCCAATGCTTGAAGATGCTACCCACCTTAGCGGCAGTGCAGAGCTCGTATTTAAGATTAACGATATGCCCCGTGGAGATGCTAATGCACCTTGGGGTGTATATATCGAAAAGAAAATTGGCTATTATGGAAAATGGTATGGGGTATCCTTTGTGCCATCTGATTTATATTTAGATATTCCTGA
>JBAXCZ010000030.1:0-23129 GCA_037141195.1 Clostridia bacterium | reverse complement strand
GTGAAGGTGGAAGAACAGTAGGCGCTGGTGTTGTTTCAGGCGTTGTTATCTAATTAAAAAACTTTCAAGACTTATACAAAAAACACTTGTATAAGTAAATAAAGTGAGATATAATGGTCAATGGTTCGGTATGCGAACTATTGACCATTTTTTTGTTGTTTCAAAGAGATGGCGAGGCGATGAAGTGAGAGGTTGCAGCTGAGGTGCTACGGCTGGTGTTCCCACAGAGTATGTCTGATAATCGGGCGAAGAGGAGGAAAAAAAGAGAATGTCACAAGGTAAGATTAGGATTCGCTTAAAAGCATTTGATCACAAATTACTTGACCAGTCTGCTGCAAAAATTGTAGAAACAGCTAAGAATACAGGAGCTTCTGTATCAGGCCCAATACCACTGCCGACGGTAAAAAACATCTACACAATCTTGCGTTCTCCACACGTAAATAAAGATTCGCGTGAGCAATTTGAAATGAGAACACATAAAAGATTGATTGACATTACGGTGCCAACACCGAAAACGGTAGAAGCGCTAATGCGTTTAGACCTGCCAGCGGGTGTAGAGATTGATATCAAATTATAAGTCGAAAGCGGATATGGAGGTGTGAGGTATGAAGAAGGGAATTCTAGGTACAAAAATTGGTATGACACAGGTTTTCCAAAACGGTAGAGCAGTTCCTGTTACTGTAGTGGAAGCTGGTCCTTGCTTCGTAGTACAAAAGAAAACCATTGAAACTGATGGTTATGAAGCAATCCAAGTTGCTTTTAGTGCAATCCCAGAAAAGAGAGCACATAAAGTAACGCAAGCATTACAAGGACATTATAAAAAAGCTAATGTTGGTTCTATGCGTCACATTAGAGAAATAGCAGTAGACGATATAAACGCATATGAAGTTGGACAAGAAATTAAGGTTGATATTTTTGCGGTTGGTGAAGTTATCGATGCCATTGGTATTTCCAAAGGTAAAGGCTTTGCAGGCGGTATAAAAAGACATAATTTCAGCAGAGGACCAATGTCCCACGGTTCTAGGTACCATAGAAGAAATGGTTCCCAGGGTGCGATGGGTCCAGCACGTACATTTAAGGGCACAAAAGGCTCTGGACGTATGGGCTGTGATAGAGTTACGATTCAAAATTTAGAAGTTGTTAGAGTGGATGCGGATAGGAATTTAATTTTAATTAAAGGCGCAATTCCGGGTCCTAGAAAAAGCCTAGTAACGCTGAGAGCAGCGGTAAAAGGCTAGTGCTTGATAGGAAGGAGGATAACGATGCCTAAAGTAGCAGTTTATAATATGCAAGGTCAACAAGTAGAAGAAATGGAATTAAATGATGCTATTTTCGATACAGCGGAAAATATCTCATTAGTACATAGTGTAGTGGTTATGCAACTTGCAAACCGTCGTGCTGGTACGCAATCAACAAAGACAAGAGCAGAAGTTCGTGGTGGCGGTAGAAAACCTTGGAAACAAAAAGGTACAGGTCGCGCAAGCTTCGGTTCCAGCAGAAACCCTGTTTGGAGAAGCGGTGGTATCGCTCATGGTCCAAAACCAAGAAGCTACCAATATGCTATGCCTAAAAAGGCTAGAAGAATCGCGCTAAAATCAGTGTTATCTGCCAAGCTTCGTGGTGGAAATATTGTAGTTGTGGATAAGCTGGAATTTGCAGCACCTAAGACTAAAAACATGGTAGCTGTACTAAGTGCGTTAAACGTAACACGCCAACCTTTGGTAGTGTTAGATGAATTAAACGACAATACCATCAAATCCATGCGCAACATCGAAGGACTTGAATCTATTTTAGCAGCAAACTTAAATGTCTATGATGCTCTAAGAGCTCATAAACTAATAATTACTAAGAATGCTATTGCCAAGATCGAGGAGGTGCTAGCGTAATGAGAGCTCCACAAGATGTATTAGTTAGACCGGTAATTACTGAAAAAGCCATGAGTCTAATGGAACAAAACAAATATACCTTTTATGTGAATACAGCTGCTAACAAGATTGAAATAAAATATGCAGTTGAAAAATTATTCAAGGTTGATGTAGAGAAAGTATATACCATCACCGTTCCTGGCAAAAAACGCCGTCAAGGAAAATTTGAAGGTATGACTTCGAAACGCAAAAAAGCTATTGTAAAATTAAAAGATGGTTACAAAATCGAGTTATTCGATAATTTATAAAAACTGTGCATAAGTAAGAGGTGAAAAAATAATGGCGGTTAAAAAATTCAGACCGACTTCTCCTGCTTTGCGTCATATGACTGTAGCATCTTTCGATGAGATTACAGCGAAAAAACCAGAAAAATCTTTAACAAGCACCTTAAAGAAACAAGCTGGTCGTAATAATCACGGAAGAATAACAGTTAGACATCAAGGCGGCGGAAGCAAACGTTTATATCGTTTGATTGATTTCAAACGAAATAAAGATGGTATTCCAGCAAAAGTAGCATCAATTGAGTACGATCCAAACCGTACAGCATATATTGCCCTACTAAACTATGTGGATGGCGAAAAGCGTTACATTATTGCTCCAAACAAGTTAAAAGTAGGCGACATAATTGTTTCTGGCATAGATGCAGATATCAAAATTGGTAATGCACTAAAGCTAAGACATATTCCAGTAGGTACAACCATTCATAACATTGAATTGAAAAGTGGTAAAGGGGCACAGCTAGTAAGAACAGCAGGTGCATCAGCTCAGCTAATGGCAAGGGATGATAAATACGCGCAAATTCGTATGCCATCCGGAGAAGTTCGCAAAATTCATATTGAATGTAAAGCTACTATTGGACAAGTTGGAAATTTAGAACATGAGAACATTACTATCGGTAAAGCCGGTCGTAAGCGTCACATGGGCGTTCGTCCAACTGTACGTGGTGTTGTTATGAACCCATGCGATCACCCACACGGTGGTGGTGAGGGACGTTCTCCAGTAGGCAGAAAACATCCAGTTACACCTTGGGGTAAGCCTGCTCATGGTCATAAGACTAGAAAGAAAAAGAATCCATCTAACAAGATGATTGTTAAAGCTAGAAGCAAGTAGAAAGCCTGTGAAAGGAGGGCGAACACATGTCAAGATCTTTGAAAAAAGGGCCTTACTGTGAAGAGAAACTTTTGAAACGCGTGGTGGCGATGAATGAAGCCAACGAAAAACGTATTCTCAAAACTTGGTCACGCCGTTCCACTATTTTTCCGGAAATGGTTGGACATACAATTGCTGTGCATAACGGCAAAAAGCATATACCGGTTTATATTACCGAAGACATGGTAGGACACAAATTGGGTGAGTTTTCACCAACTAGAACATATCATGGACATGGTAAGGACGAAAAGTCTTCGCGTTTAAGATAGAACGTACTTGAGAGGGGCGGAAAAATGGAAGCAAGAGCAGTTAGTAAATATATTAGAGTTTCTCCTCGTAAAGCGCGCTCAGTGGGTAATATGGTTAAAGGCAAGAAAGTAGATGTAGCGCTTGGGATTCTAAAAATGACACCTTATAAAGGTTCTGAAATCATATTTAAAGTGTTGACTTCAGCTATTGCAAATGCTGAGAACAATTATGATATGGATAAGGAAAACCTGGTAGTAGCTAATATTTTAGTAGATCAAGGGCCAACTATTAAGCGCTTTAAGCCAAGAGCGCAAGGTAGAGCGGATCTTATGAGAAAAAGAACGAGCCATATTACAGTAATCGTGGGCGATAAGGAGGTTTAACTGTGGGTCAAAAAGTAAATCCGAAAGGATTTCGTATAGGCGTCATCAAAGATTGGGATGCTAAATGGTACGCTGACCGTGATTATGCAAAACTAGTGCATGAAGACATTAAATTGCGTAAATATATCAAAACAAAGTTATACCAAGCTGGCATTTCCCGAATTGAGACAGAAAGAGCAGCAAATAAGCTGAAAGTTACAATCGAAACAGCAAAACCTGGTATCGTAATTGGTCGAGGTGGAGTTGAGGTTGAAAATTTAAGAAACGAATTACAGAAAATTGCAGGGCGTCCTGTAAACCTCAACATTGTTGAAGTTAAGAAGCCGGAGATTAATGCTGTATTAGTTGCAGAAAATGTTGCATCACAATTAGAAAAACGTATTTCATTTAGAAGAGCAACAAAGCAAGCTGTTACTAGAGCGATGCGCTTTGGGGCAAAAGGTATCAAAATTGCAGTGTCTGGTCGTTTAGGCGGTGCGGAAATTGCAAGAGCAGAGTGGTATAGTGAGGGTAGTGTTCCTCTACATACTTTAAGAGCAGATATCGATTATGGTACAGCAGAAGCTAATACTACGTATGGCAAAATCGGTGTAAAAGTATGGATTAACCACGGCGAAATTTTACCAGCTGCGAAGAAAGTTGTTGCAGAGGGGGGTAAAAACTAATGTTAATGCCTAAAAGAACGAAGTGGCGCAAGCCCTTCAAGCCAAGTTGTAATGGTAAAGCTCAGCGTGGTACTACTATTACTTATGGTGATTTTGCTTTAATTGCTACTGGCGGATCTTGGATTACTTCTCGTCAAATAGAAGCAGCACGTATTGCTATGACCCGTTATATTAAACGTGGTGGTAAAGTTTGGATTAGAATTTTCCCTGATAAACCAATTACAGCAAAACCTGCTGAGACCCGCATGGGTTCTGGTAAAGGTACACCTGAATACTGGGTAGCAGTAGTTAAACCAGGAAGAATTATGTTTGAAATGAACGGTGTGGATGAAGCTACAGCTCGTGAAGCTATGCGTTTAGCAGCACACAAGCTACCTGTGAAAACCAAGTTCATTATGAAAGAAATAGGTGGTGAAGCGCATGAAAGCTAAGGAAATCAAAGACTTAACCACAGCCGAAGTTTTACGTAAGGTTGATGATCTTAAGCAAGAATTATTTAACTTAAGATTTCAAAGCGCCACTGGTCAATTAGAAAACCCAATTCGCATTCGCGAAGTAAGAAGAGATATTGCTAGAGCGAAAACTGTGATTAGGGAACGTGAATTGAAAGATGCTCATAATTAGAAGGAAACTTCTGTTATTGTAGAAGGAGGCGAATATTTTGACTGAAAGAAATTCCCGTAAAACCAGAGTTGGTACGGTAGTAAGTGACAAAATGATGAAAACAGTAGTTGTTGCTGTTGAATCTTCAAAAGTACATCCACTATATGGACGTCGTGTCAAAACAACAACCAAATTTAAAGCACACGATGAAGAGCAAATCTGCAGCGTTGGCGATAAAGTTAAAATTATGGAAACGCGTCCACTCAGTAAAGATAAGAGATGGAGAGTCGTGGAAATTTTAGGAAAAGCAGCAAGATAGCTTTTACGTTCGAAACTTTTGTAAAGGGGGGTAACCCGTGATTCAACAACAGACCATGTTAAAAGTGGGAGATAATACAGGCGCTAAAAAGCTGATGTGCATTCGTGTACTTGGTGGTTCCGGCAGAAAGTATGCTGCGGTAGGAGACATTATTGTCTGTGCTGTAAAGGAAGCTACACCAGGAGGCGTTGTTAAAAAAGGTGAAGTGGTTAAGGCTGTAGTTGTAAGAACCGTAAAACCGGTTAGACGCTCAGACGGCTCTTTTATCAGATTTAGCGAAAATGCAGCAGTTGTAATTAATGATCAAAAGAATCCCAAAGGTACTCGTATTTTTGGACCTGTAGCAAGAGAACTGCGTGATAAAGATTTTATGAAAATTGTATCTTTAGCACCTGAAGTAGTATAAATAAATCTTTAGCAAGATGGAGGTGTAACCGAAACATGGCACCGAAAGTACATGTTAAAAAAGGCGATACTGTATTAATCATTGCAGGAAAAGATGCTGGCGTTAAAGGCAAAATCCTCAGCGTTGAACCTGGAAAAAGCAGAGTTATGGTTGAAAAAGCTAATATTGTTAAAAAGCACACTAAACCGACTCAAAAAATGCCACAGGGTGGTATAGTTGAGAAAGAAGCCCCTATGCATAGCTCAAATGTAATGCTCTTTTGCACCAAGTGCAAAAAACCAACTAGAATAGCTCATGAGTTTTTAAGTAATGGTAAAAAATCCCGCAAGTGCAAAAAATGCGGTGAGCTTTTCGATAAATAAATCGTAAGCGAAAGGAGGAAACTTTAAGTGAATAGACTTAAAGCAAAATACGATAGTGTAGTAAAACCAGCTTTAATGGAACAATTTGGTTATAAAAATGGAATGCAAGTTCCTAAAATTGAAAAAGTTGTTTTAAACATGGGCGTTGGAGAAGCGGTACAAAACCCAAAGGTTTTAGAAGGCGCTGTAGCTGATATGGCTATGGTTACAGGACAAAAGCCTGTTATTACCAAAGCAAAAAAAAGTATTGCTATTTATAAACTGCGTGAAGCTATGCCAATCGGCTGCAAAGTAACTTTGCGTGGTCAACGTATGTATGAATTCGTAGATAGACTTTTCAATGTGGCTCTTCCCCGGGTACGCGATTTTAGAGGGGTATCTGCAAAGGGCTTTGACGGACGTGGAAACTTCAATATGGGATTAAAAGAACAATTGATTTTTCCAGAAATTGAGTATGACAAAATTGATAAGCTTCGTGGTATGAATATCACATTCGTAACTACTGCATTATCAGATGAAGAATGTAAGGGATTATTGGATCTGATGGGTATGCCTTTCGAAAAGAAAGAAGTAAAATAAAACCAAGGTCCTAAGGAGGCAAAATAAATGGCTAAAACATCCAAAATCATTAGCCAGCAAAGAACTCCTAAGTTTAAGGTTCGCGCGCACAACCGTTGTCAAATTTGTGGACGTCCTCATGGATATATGCGTAAATTTGATATGTGCAGAGTATGTTTCCGTGAGAGAGCATATAACGGCGAACTTCCAGGAGTAACCAAATCAAGCTGGTAATAAGCGCACGGAAGGAGGTATTTTAATGCTAACAACTGATCCAATTGCAGATTTCCTAACACGTATTCGTAACGGAAATACAGCAAATAAGGAAACTGTTGAGATTCCTGCATCTAAAGTCAAAAAATCTTTAGCTGGAATCTTGAAAGAAGAAGGTTATATTAAAGATTGGGAATATATCGAGGATTCAAAACAAGGTATTATTCGTGTTTATATGAAATACGGCGCAAATAAAGAAAAGGTAATTACTGGTTTGAAAAGAATTAGTAAGCCTGGACTGAGAATTTACGCAGGTAGCGAGGAGTTACCAAAAGTGCTTAACGGCTTAGGCATTGCTGTCATATCTACTTCACATGGTATTATGACAGAAAAGCACGCTCGTAAAGCAGGTGTAGGCGGAGAAGTCCTGTGCTACGTTTGGTAAACATAAGAGGTTAGAAGGAGGTAGAATCAGTGTCTAGAATTGGTAGATCACCGATATCCGTTCCGGCTGGCGTTGATGTTAAAATCGATGGTAGTGCTGTTACAGTAAAAGGACCAAAAGGAACCTTAGCCAAAGAATTTAACAAAGACATGGAAATTTCTTTTGAGGATAGTGTAATTACAGTAAAAAGACCAAGTGACCAAAAAAATCATCGTTCATTACATGGTTTGACCAGATCGTTGATTAATAATATGGTAATTGGAGTAACAACTGGCTTCCAAAGAAATCTAGAATTAGTCGGAGTTGGTTATAAAGCAGTAAAGCAAGGGAATCTTTTAGTACTTAACTTAGGATATTCTCATCCTATTGAAATGGATCCAGGCGAAGATATTAACGTTGAAGTTCCAGCACCAAACAGGATTAGCGTGTTAGGTATCGATAAAGAAAAAGTTGGCGCTTTTGCAGCGAATATTCGCGCAAAACGTGAGCCAGAGCCTTATAAAGGCAAGGGTGTTAAATATGAAGGCGAAGTTATCCGTCGTAAGGCTGGTAAGACTGGCGCTAAAAAATAGAGTACTAGCTATTTAGTCACATACTCTGATTGGAAAGGAGTGTAGTCGCTTGTTCAAAAAGATTGATAAAAATTCTTTGCGTGTAAGAAAACATGCAAGTGTTCGTAAAAAGGTAGCAGGTACACCTGAGCGTCCTCGTTTATGTGTATTTAAGAGTTCAAAACATATTTATGTGCAAATTATTGATGATGTAAATGCGGTGACTTTGGTGGCTGCTTCTACTGTAGAAAAAGCAGTTCGTGCAGCAGATAGCAGTGGAGCAACAGTTGAAGCGGCACAAAACATTGGTAAATTGATCGCGGAGAAAGCTAAAGCAAAAGGAATTGATTGCGTAGTATTCGACCGTGGAGGCTACTTGTATCATGGTCGTGTTGCAGCTGTTGCTGAAGGCGCTCGTGAAGCAGGATTGAAATTCTAATAGAAAAGGGGGTAAGTGTAGTGCGTATTGATGCACGGGACCTTGAATTAACGGAAACAGTAGTAACGATCAACCGCGTAGCAAAAGTTGTTAAAGGTGGTAGACGTTTTAGTTTCAGTGCTCTTGTAGTAGTAGGTGATGGAAAAGGTTATGTTGGGGCCGGTCTTGGCAAAGCAGCAGAAGTTCCTGAAGCTATTCGTAAGGGTATCGAAGATGCTAAGAAAAACTTAATTAAAGTACCAATGAAAGGCACGACTATTCCTCATGGCATCACAGGTAAATTTGGAGCAGGTTCAGTATTATTGAAACCAGCATCTGAAGGTACCGGTGTGATTGCAGGCGGACCTGTTCGCGCCGTGTTAGAGTCTGCTGGTATCAGCAACATCTTAACAAAATCATTAGGATCAGCAAATAAAAACAACATGGTATATGCGACATTAAAAGGCTTAGAAAGCCTCAAAACTGCAGAACAAGTTGCAAGACTTCGTGGTAAATCTGTAGAAGAAATTTTAAGTTAGGAGGACGGTACTATGGCTAAAAAATTAAAGATCACCTTGGTGAACAGCGTAATTGGCCGTCCTGAAAGACAAAAAAGAACGGTGAAATCTCTTGGCTTAGGCAAGTTAAGCAGTGTAGCGATTCATAATCCTACAGATGATATTCTTGGCAAAGTTAAAGCTGTTGCACATTTAATAAAAGTAGAAGAAATAGAAGGATAGGAGGTGTAATCATGGAACTTCACGAGTTAAAACCTGCAGAAGGTGCCACAAAGCACGGCTTTAGAGTTGGGCGTGGAATCGGATCAGGTAAGGGTAAGACTTCTGGAAGAGGTCATAAAGGCCAAAAATGTAGAAGCGGTTATTCTCGTAAGCGTGGTTTCGAGGGTGGTCAAATGCCACTTCAAAGAACAATGCCAAAACGTGGCTTTCACAATGTCTTCAAAAAAGATATTGTCAGTATCAACTTAGAAAGATTGAGTGTTTTTGCTACTGGTACAGTGGTTACACCAGAGCTCTTAAAAGAAATAGGTATTGTAAGTAATTTGCGTGATGGCGTGAAGATTTTAGGTAGAGGCGATGCAATAAACGCACTTACTGTAAAAATGAATGCTTTTAGCAAATCAGCAGTAGAGAAAATAGAAGCAGCAGGCGGAAAAACCGAGGTGATCTAATGTTTGAAACATTGAGAAATGCTTGGAAGGTGGAGGAACTTCGCAAGAAGCTGCTCTTCACTTTGGGAATGTTCATTATTTTTAGATTAGGAGCACATATTCCGGTGCCTGGTGTTGATTCAGCAGTCATCAAACAAATGCTCTCAGGAAGTATTTTTGGTTTTATGGACATTATATCAGGTGGTGCGTTGAAAAACTTTACCGTCTTTGCTATGGGCATAACACCATACATTAATGCTTCTATTATTATTCAACTTTTGACCATTGTTATACCTTACTTTGAGCATTTGTCCAAAGAAGGCGTAGAAGGTCGCAAGAAAATGGCGCAGTTTACTCGCTATGGGGCAGTTGTGTTAGGCGCTTTACAGGCTGCTGGGATGGCTTATTTCTTAAGAAATGCCATGACTACACCTGGCCTTATTGCAGGTGCAGTTATTGTGATTAGCTTAACTGCAGGCACTGCATTTTTAATGTGGTTAGGCGAGTTAATTACAGAAAATGGTATTGGTAATGGTATCTCACTCATAATTTTTGCAGGTATTGTTTCCCGTTATCCACAGGGGATTCTGACAGGAATTAATTATCTTAAGAGTGGAGAAATGAGTATTATTACTGCAATTGGTTTTGTAGTAATAGCTTTAGCCATGATTGTTGCAGTTGTAGCAGTACAAGAGGGAGAAAGAAGAATCCCTGTGCAATATGCAAAAAAAGTGGTAGGACGCAAAGTTTATGGCGGACAAAGCACTCATATTCCGATGAAGGTAAATCAATCTGGAGTAATTCCAATTATCTTTGCTTCTTCAATTTTAATGTTTCCAACAACCATTGCACAATGGTTTCCAGATAATAGCTTTGCAAAATCAGTTGTGAGCTTATTTGATTATAAATCAATTTTGTACATGGTGATTTATGGGTTATTAATCTTGTTCTTTACATATTTCTATACAGCAATATCATTTAACTCAAATGATGTAGCTGATAATATGAAAAAGAACGGTGGTTTTATTCCAGGACTAAGACCAGGAAGATCAACCGCGGAATATTTGCAAAAAATACTCAATAGAGTAACATTCTCAGGTGCAATATTTTTAACAATCATTGCTTTGTTGCCTAATGTACTCTATGCGGTAACTGGGTTAAATGTACAATTAGGCGGCACTAGTCTACTAATTGTTGTAGGCGTTGCTTTAGAAACAATGAAACAAATGGAATCGCATTTGATTATGAGACATTATCAAGGTTTCATGAAATAACAGGAATAAGAATGATACGAGGTAATTTGATGAATCTGCTTATCGTAGGAGCACCTGGCGCCGGTAAAGGCACGCAGGCAGCCGAAATAGCAAAAAGGTACAAGATTCCTCATATATCAACAGGAAATATGTTTCGTGCAGCTATCAAGGCAGGTACGGAGCTAGGCATGAAAGCAAAAGAAATCATTGACATGGGCGGATTGGTACCTGATGATATAACATCAGGTATTGTCCGTGAACGGCTGTTGCAAAAAGATTGTGAAAATGGCTTTCTGTTAGACGGATATCCTAGGACCATTACACAGGCAAATGATTTAGCCAAACTTCTGAAAGAACTTGGCAAGAAAATTGACCATGTAATTAGCATAGAAATTCCTGATGATGACGTAATAACTCGCATAACTGGTCGAAGAGTGTGCTTAAATTGTGGAGCTACTTACCATTTAGTACATAATAAACCAAAACAAAAGGGCATCTGCGACGTGTGCGGTAAAGAAATTGTACAAAGAGTAGATGATGTTGAGGAGACTGTGAGAGAACGTCTGAAAATTTATGAAGATGTTACCTTGCCAATTATTGGCTATTATGAGGATCGCCATTTAGTTTTTCATGTTGATGGTGAAGGAAAAATTGAAGAGGTTTTTGAGCGTATTAAGATCAGTTTGGAAAGTGATTAAATGATATATATAAAAAATGAACATGAGCTAGAGCTGATGAGGATTGCAGCACAAATTGTTGCAAAAACCTTAGCAGAACTAAAAGCATATATAAAGCCTGGTATAAGCACGGAAAGTATCGATCGCTTGGCTGAGCAGATTATTCGCAGTCATGGGGCTATACCTACCTTTAAGAACTACGGAGCCGTTAATGGCAAAGGTGGTTTTCCAGGCAGTGTTTGTATATCAGTTAACGAAGAAGTCGTACATGGAATTCCTGGCAAACGCACCTTAAAAGAAGGTGACATTGTCAGTCTCGATTGCGGTGCGATGAAAAGTGGCTATCATGGAGATGCGGCCATCACAGTACCAGTTGGAAAAATCAGTCCTGAGTTAGCTAAGCTAATTAAGGTAACTGAGGAGTGCTTGTACAAGGGTATTGCAGAGGCTATTATAGGTAACCGTATTTCTGATATTTCTTATGCAGTGCAAGTTCACGCAGAAAAGAACGGTTTTTCTGTGGTTAGAAGCTATGTTGGACATGGCATAGGACAAGAAATGCATGAAGAACCTCAGGTACCAAACTATGGTAAGCCAGGAAGAGGACCCAGGTTAGAAGCAGGCATGGTTTTAGCAATAGAACCTATGATAAATGCAGGGGTTTTTGCAGTAGAGACACTGCGCGATGGCTGGACAGTCATCACAAAGGACGGTAAAGCATCGGCTCATTTTGAGCATGATGTAGCCATTACAGCAAATGGACCATTGATTTTAAGTTTATTATAGAAAAAAATAAAATTTTTCGTGTCTTTTTCAATTCAATACTGTATAATAGAGGAGATGAGCTTATGTCCAAACAAGATGTAATAGAAATGGAAGGCAAAGTACTTGATGCTTTACCAAATGCCATGTTCAAGGTGGAGTTGGAAAATGGACATCAGATCTTAGCTCATGTTTCTGGTAAAATTCGCATGAATTTTATTCGCATTCTTCCTGGTGACCGTGTTACTGTTGAGATGTCACCCTACGATTTAACTCGGGGAAGAATCATTTATCGTTTTAAATAATTTTGTGTGAAAGGGAGGGTTTGAAATGAAAGTAAGACCATCTGTGAAACCAATTTGCGAAAAATGCAAAGTGATCAAGAGAAAAGGTAAAGTAATGGTAATTTGTGAAAACCCTAAGCACAAGCAGAAACAAGGCTAACAATCCTGAGCTGGTTAAGCGGCTGCCAGTTAAATCTGGGACTAGTCGGATTTTGTGCTGTTTGTTTGCTTATGCATAGATGCAGCAGTATTAACTTAAATTAGTGGAGGTGTAATGTATGGCACGTATTGCCGGTGTTGACATTCCTCGTGAAAAACGAGTTGTCATCGCATTGACCTATATTTTTGGTATAGGTAAGTTTAGTGCAGAAAAAATTCTAAACTCTAATGGCATTAGTCCGGACACAAGAGTTCGTGACTTGACAGAAGATGAAATAGCAAAAATTCGTGAGGCTATTGATAAGCTATTCACAGTAGAGGGCGATTTGCGTCGCGAGATTTCCTTAAACATCAAACGTTTAACGGAAATTGGTTGCTACCGTGGAATTAGACATCGCCGCGGATTACCAGTTAGAGGTCAAAATACAAAAAATAATTCGCGTACCCGTAAGGGACCAAAGCGCACAATTAGCGGAAAACGCAAGAAATAGTTGAAGGAGGGTATCTAAATGGCTAAAAGACAAGCTAGAACTAGAAAAAGAGATCGAAAAAATATTGATTCAGGCTGTGCACATATCCAATCCACCTTTAACAACACTATTGTTACGATAACGGACAAAAGTGGCAACGCTATTTCTTGGGCGAGTGCTGGTGGTATGGGTTTTAAAGGATCTAGAAAGAGTACACCTTTTGCAGCGCAATTAGCAGCTGAACAAGCAGGTAAAGCAGCTATGGAACATGGCGTTAAAGAAGTTGAATGTTTTGTTAAAGGACCAGGTTCAGGTCGTGAAGCAGCAATTCGTGCTTTGCAGGCAGTTGGTATTGAAGTAAGTATGATTAAAGATGTGACGCCTATTCCTCATAACGGATGTCGTCCACCGAAACGTAGAAGGGTATAGGGGGTGCTGATTAGTGGCTAGATACAATGAAGCTGTGTGTCGCTTATGCCGTCGTGAAGGCGCAAAGATGTTTTTGAAAGGCGACCGTTGCTACTCTGTTAAATGTGCTATGGAGAAAAGAGCTTTTGCTCCAGGTCAGCATGGTCAGAGCAGAAAAAAATCATCTGAATATGGTATTCAGATGAGAATGAAACAAAGAACTCGTAGAACTTACGGTGTTTTAGAAAAACAATTTAGAAATTATTTTGACAAAGCAGAACGCATTAAAGGATTAGCAGGTGAAAACTTGTTAGTACTTTTGGAAAAGCGTTTAGACAATATTGTTTATCGTTTAGGGTTTTCAAATTCTCGTGCAGAAGCAAGACAACTTGTGCGTCACGGACATTTTACCTTAAATGGACATAAAGTAAACATTCCATCAATCCAACTTGCTGTTGGTGATGAAATTAGTTTGCGTGAAAAAAGCCGCACATCAGCTAAGTTTAAGGATTTAGCAGATTTAGCAGCTAGTAAATCAGTTCCAACATGGCTTGCCTCTAATGCAGCTGATTTTTCTGCAAAGGTAGTAGCTTTGCCTACAAGAGAAGATGCAGACTCATCAATTAATGAAAGATTAATCGTAGAGTTATATTCACGATAATCAAGTTTGCTGAGTTTTGACTGTATGTTCAATGTTAAGGAGGGGAATTATGTTAGTAGAGATCGAAAAACCGAAGATAGAATGCGTACAAAGAGAAGATCAAAAATACGCTAAGTTCGTAATTGAGCCTTTGGAAAGAGGCTATGGAATTACCTTAGGTAATTCTTTACGTCGTATTCTACTCTCTTCATTACCTGGAGCTGCGGTTACCTCCATAAAGATTGATGGCGTATTGCATGAGTTTTCCACCATTCAAGGTGTAAAAGAGGATACTATTGATATCATGTTGGCGATTAAAAGCCTGTGTATCAAAATGCCCAATGAGGACTATTGTACAATGCGTATTGAGGCTTCAGGCCAAGGAGAAGTAACAGCTACTGATATTACAGCAAGCGCAGATATTGAAATTCTTAATGCTGATTTGCATATTGCTACTCTAGAAGAAGATGGACGTCTTTTAATTGAGATGGAAGTTGAGAAAAGTAGAGGCTATTGCCCATCTGAAAAGAATAAAAAGGAAGGCCAAGCAATTGGCGTTATTCCGATGGATTCAATTTTCTCACCTGTAATAAAAGTGAATTATACAACAGAAGACTTACGCATAGGTAAGAGCACAGACTATGATCGTTTAATAATGGAAATATGGACGAATGGCACAATTACTCCTGAGGAAGCATTAAGTGCTTCTTCTATGATTTTGATTGATCACTTAAAAGTATTTAAGGATCTCTCAGAATGTGAAAATGCTAAGGTTCCTATGACAGAAACGTTAAAAGAAAGTACCAACAAAACTGAGGATTTAACTATAGAAGAGCTTGATTTCTCCGTACGTTCTTACAATTGCTTAAAGCGTGCAGCTATTAATACTGTGGGCGAGTTAATTAAAAAGAGTGATGAGGATATGATGAAGGTCCGTAATCTGGGACGTAAGTCTTTAGAGGAAGTAATTCAGAAGTTAAATGAGCTTGGTTATTCTCTTAGAAAATCTGATGAGTAGATAAAGGAGGAGTAAGAGTGGCATATCGTAGATTTAGTATGCTTTCCAGCAAACGCCGATCCATGTTCAGAAACCTCGTTACTTCCGTGTTAAAGGCTGAAAGAGTAGAAACTACTGAAACTAGAGCAAAAGATGCAAGAAGAATTGCAGAAAAAATGATTACGCTCGGTAAACGTGGTGACTTGCACGCTCGTCGTCAAGCTCTTGCATATTTGACTGAGGAAGATGTAGTAACGAAGTTATTTGCAGAAATTGCACCCCGTTATACAGAAAGAAACGGTGGTTATACACGTATTCTTAAAACAGGTTATAGAAAAGGCGATGGCGCGCCAATGGCAATTCTTGAATTAGTTTAATTCAAGAGAAAATGAAATTATAGAAGAGTCATGTCAAAGAGACATGGCTTTTTTTATATTCTTTAAGTAGTTTGTGTTATAATAAATACTAAAAAGCGGAGAGAAATGAGGCTAACTAAGTGAATATTTTTGAAGTGGCTACTGGCACTAAGGATGAAGAAATATTGGAGATATTAGCTGAAAATAGCAGTGGTAGAATTGAACGCATTGTCTCGAAAGGGCAAACATCATCCTGGTATGAGCAAGATGAGGATGAATATGTTTTTGTGCTCGAAGGTGAAGGAAAGCTTGAGTTAGCTGATGGGGAGGAAGTTAGCTTAAAAAAAGGAGAGATGCTTTTATTAAAAGCACACCAAAAGCATCGTGTAGCTTATACCTCTATTGAGCCACCATGTATTTGGCTTTGTGTTTTCTTTACTAATCAGCCTGCGGAGGGTTAGATTTTAGCAAAAAATTAGCAGTATAAATTGTAAATAGTCCAATTAGGATACCAATTAAAGCTCCTGCAAGCACATCAGAAGGATAGTGGACAAGCAAGTACAGCCTTGAAAAAGCGATGCAACCAGCTAGAAAATAAGCTAGCACCCATCGTGGATGGATAGAAAAGAGGACAGTAGCTGCAGCAAAAGCTGACATACTATGACCTGAAGGAAATGAATAGTCACTTGGAGCTGGAATAAGTAGCATTATTGTAGGATCAAGTAAAAATGGACGTGGTCTAGCAAACAATGGCTTTAAGGTTAAATTGCCAATTAATAAGCAAAGAAAAAGTGCAAAAGCCAACATGAATCCTGTTTTTCGGTAGCGTTTGGTGATGATAAGCGTAAATGCTATAATAATCCAAAGTAGTCCAGCATCACCAAGCCTAGAGATAAGGGGCATTAGCTGGTCAAAAAAATGAGAATGCATATTAGTTTGAATAAAAGCTAAAATATATTGATCAATTTTTAGGATAGTCATCAGTATACCCCTCTATATCGTTTAATTTCAGCAACAATTATGAGAATATATATGCTTGCTAATTTACAAATAAAATAGCTTAACATAAGTGGAAGGTGAAAAATTGGAATATGAATTAATTCGTTCAAAGCGCAGAACAGTAGCGGTAGAGATAAATCAAGAGGCAAAAATAATTGTTAGAGCACCACACAGAATGTCCATAGCAGAGATAAAGGCTATTATTTTACAACATGAGTCATGGATAATAAGACAACAAGAAAAAAAATCAGCTATGGAGAGCCAAAGAAAAACTTTAAGTAAAGCGGAAATAGCTGGATTAATTGAGCAAGGTAAAAATATTTTACCTGCAAGAATTGCTTTTTATAGTCAGCTAATGGGCTTATGCCCTACAAATGTAAAAATAACTACTGCAACTACCCGCTGGGGAAGTTGCAGCGTAAAAAATGCTCTTTGCTTTTCTTATCGTTTGTTGCTTTTGCCGGATGAGCTAATTGATTATGTAGTTGTTCATGAAATGGTACATATTTTGGTAAAAAATCATGGAGTAAAATTTTATCAATTAGTAGCTAAGTATCTGCCAGACTATCAAGTGAGGATAAAAAAAATTAAAAGCTTAGCGGTAACTTTGCCACGTTCGCCTAAAAAAAGAAAAGCTGTAGAAGACTACACAAAAGAGCAAAGCTAGCCAAGAATTTAGCAGTAGACAAATTCTTCTTGTAAAAAAAATAAGATAAAAGTGCAATTATTGCTAAAACACCACATAGCAACGCGCTTAATTGTTGGATTAAGTGGATACCTGGATAAGGTGTAAAGTTCAAGTAAGCAATAAACACATCAAGCATAACAAGAAAAGTAAAAAATCCTGTTACAAGCGCATCATTTTTTGTAACGTAAATACCAATAATACTAGCTGATGCTAAAAATACTAGCACAACAAAAAAATAGGGGAAGCTTTCCATAAGGGCTTTTACAACTCCTTTGCTAAGTTGTTTTTTAAAAGTATAGCACAAGAAAAGAAAAAGAGCTATTTAAAAAGATAGACAAAGACTGCACGCTTTGAAAAAGTATGCAGTCTTTGTTTATCTTACTATATAATTTTTAAGGTTAAACTAGTCTAAAATAGTTGCACGATCTTTACCAAATTTTTGGATAAAGAAAGCAGCAAGCAGGCAACTTAGAATTTTATCTACTAAGTTGGATGCAATTCTAGTAATAAAGGCTGCTGCAAAAATTTCTTTTCCACTAGCTACTAATGCTGCAAAAACTAAATCTGCGCCACCACCAGCTAAACCACCAAACATATAAACTGCAATTGGTGTACCAATGAGTGGAGCAGCTACTGAAAGGATTAAACCTGTAACAAGTGCTGTTTTGTAGTCGAATTTTTTGCGTTTCTTGGCTATAAAACCTACGATTAAGGCAATTACGATACTAACTAAAGCGAACGGAAGACTGCTAATACTACCACCAATAATAGAAGTTAGCACATTAGTTAAAAAACCTACCATCATTCCGTAAGCTGGACCAAACATGGCAGCAATAGTGATTGTTCCCAGTGTATCTAAAAAAAGTAATGGGATTTTCAAGGTAGAGACAGTCATGCCCAGTACAATGTTTAGAACAATTGCAATGGCACTCATGGTAAGAATTTGCGTTTTTGTAGCTTTTGACATATTAATAATACCCCCTAATTCAAAGTAATTTAATTATAAAAGCTATAGCGGTTTTTGTCTAATCAAGAAAATTTTGCTAAAAGCAAAATTGCATAAAAATATTTTATAGAGTAAAAACAACTTAATATGCTAAAATATAAAAAAGGAGTTGAGTAAATGGATAACCGATATAAAAAAATTGTAGTACTAGCACACTGCTTAAGCAATACAAATGCTAAAACTGGTGGATATAGTCCGCAAAAATGCGGAGAAATTGAACTATTGCAAATCTTGTGGCAAAACAACTGTGGAATGATGCAGTTACCCTGTCCAGAGCATAGAGTATATGGAAGTAAGCGGTGGGGACAAGGAAGAGAACAATTCTCAACACCTTTTTTCCGAAAAGCTTGCAGAAAAATGCTAATACCATATATTGATGAGTTAGAAGATTATTTTAATAGTGGTTATCAGATTGTTGGTATTATTGGGGTAAACGGTAGCCCCAGTTGTGGTATGTTTTCTAGTTACAGCAATCCAATGTATGGAGGAGAATTATCGGAAGAGTTATTGCCTACCCAATTACAGTCAGGTGCTAATGTGACTGAGCCTGGTATTTTTATGCAGGAGTTTAAGTTGCTCTTACTTGAAAGAAAGTTAGCTATCCCATTGTTTGATTTTAGGGAAGAAGATAGGGATAAATGTTTACAAGAGTTAACACAAATTTTTGAAAAAGCGTGAATTTTTAACTTGAAAAGCAATTTACATTACGATATAATGTAGTGGAACCGGTTCCTACAATTAAAGAAACCCGTTCTAACAAAATCAAGGAGGGATTTTTTTGTATGATTTGTTAATAAAAAATGCAAATGTTTCTGGTAAAGGAAAACAAATAGATATTGCAGTCTTAAATGGTAAAATCGCTGAAATCGCTGCGAGCATTCCTGTAGAGATAGCTCTTGAAGTGATTGATGCTAAGGGTGCTTTAGTAACACCAGGCTTTGTTGATAGCCATATGCACTTTGATAAGGTGCTTTCTTTAGGAGAAAAGGAGTCGAAAACATTAGAAGCAGCAGTACAAAACTTTACGGCCTATTGTAAAAATATACCTGTAGGGCAGTTTAACTATGATCTTAAGCGTAGAGCAAAACAAGTAGCTCGCATGGTAGTTCAGGCCGGAACTACTGCCTTTCGAACACATGCGAATATTGAAGCTAGTATAGGTTTACAAGGTATAGAAGCCCTAAATGAACTTAAGTCAGAATTAAAAGATTATGTGGATATCCAAATAACTTCATTACCAAATTTTTATGATGGTCCACTGGAGCAGGCAAAACGTTTAGAATTGGTAGATTATGCTTGTGCCAATAAAATGCTTGATTATGTTGGCGGTGCTCCCCATATGCATGAGAATTGCCGAGAATTAACTGAAAAACTCTTTACTATGGCAGTTAAATATGGATTACCATTAGATTTGCATGTTAACGAATCAGATCATCCCAATATTGAAAACTTTGAGCATATTGCCGAGCTAACTATGAAATATGGTTATGAAGGTCGGGTAAGCTGTGGTCATGTTACTGCTCTGAATGCAGTGGATGATGAGAGGGCTGCAAAAGCAATAACAAAGGCCAAGCAAGCTGATTTGCAAATAATTACACTGCCATCATGTAATCTTTATTTAATGGGAAGAATTGATAAACAACCAATTCGGCGTGGTATTACAAGAATTCGTGAGTTTTTGGATGCGGGAGTAAATATTTCCTACGCTTCTGATAATATCAGAGATCCTTTTCGCCCAATTGGCAATGGAGACATGTTAGAGGAAGGCTTACTTACGGCTCAAGTTGCCCAAATGGTTACAAAATCTGAGCTAGAACAAGTATTTGAGATGGGAACAGTGAACCCTGCGAAAACCTTACTTTTAGGTGATTATGGTTTAGCTGTTGGTAAGCGTGCAGATTTGGTAATTATGGAAGCAGCTAGCATTGCAGAGGCTTTAATAAGTCAGGCTAACCGAAGGTATGTTATCAAAAACGGCAAAATTGTAGCTAAAACAATAAAAACTGTAGAACTAGCATTTTAGACTGGGAGGTTAACAAATGGAAACAGGTTATTTTACATTAGACTTCCCCGTGGAAGCAATTAAACAAATCCCCTTAATGAAGATGGAAGAAAAACTAGCCGCAATCAAGGCATCATCTCCAGATAAACCGACATTAACTAAAATTAAAGAAGTATATGGAGAGGTATATTTCCCACCAGCACCTGCCAACCGTCCATACACAGTAGCTTCCATTGTAGTTTCAGTTGACGGAAAGATTGCTTTTATGGATAATCAGCAAGGGCCATTAATTTCTAGTAAAAACTTGCAAGATTCTGATGGAGGTTTTTCTGATTTTTGGGTGTTAAATATGCTGAGAGCCTATGCTGATGGTGTAGTTGTTGGAGCAAAGACCATGCAGATGGAAGAGGAAATGACTGCAGCATGCTTTGACCCAGAACTGGCTAATGCACGCACAAGCTTAATGGGTAAAAAGCATTACTGTCCAACTCATATTGTGGTTTCCTTTGATGGAACAGATATTCCTTTTGGACATAAGCTTTTTGATATTGACGGACAAGTAATTATTGCTACCTCGCCCCAAGGACTAACCTATACCAAAGAACATATTGGCAGAGAAGTAGTTACGTTAGGGCCATTTGCACAACTTGCAGATGTGCAAATGGAGGAGATTAACGCTACTATTAAAGCAAATCCCAATAAGATAATTTTGCTAGCTACTGGTAGTGAAGCTAAAACCGATGGTGTAATACTTCTAGCAATACTCAGAGGTATAGGTATTGAACGCCTAATGATTGAGTCACCATCATATATGACATATCTCATGAGTATCGGAGCTATGGATGAAATGTTTATCAATTATTCCACAGTTTTTGTTGGTGGCAAGGTGGGATTTGGAGCATTTCAACACTTCACAACAGACGACCATCCACACTCTGACTTTTTGCAAATCAATTTACATAAGCAAAACTTTCTCTATACCAGGCAAAAGCTAGTATATGGATTGAAATAAAATATTAAAAAATAAATAAAACTATCCGAATTTAAGTAGCTAAGGGTATAACTATGCTGCTTTAATCTTTTAGGGTAAAAGTGGAAACGCTTTTGCCTCCCAGTGGAAAGGATAGGCAAAGGGCAATAGCCCTTTGTTTTGTTGCGAAATTTGCGCACAGTTCCCAAGGGAGATGTGCGCTTTTTCTATATAATATTAAAGGAGTAGATAAAAATGAATTATGTAATTGGGAGTTACAAGAACTATATCAATGGGAAATGGGAAGAGCCGAAAAGTGGTATTTATGGCGAACAATTTTCAACTATTGATGGTTCGGCTGTATCGAAAGTAGCAATGTCTGATTTAGCTGATGCAAAATGGGCAATAGCTGTTGCAAAGGAAGCTTTTGAGCAGGCAGACTGGGCAATGAATCCACGTAAACGCTCTAAGGCTCTCTATAATTGGGCAACAAAAATTAAAGAGCATCAACATGAATTGGCTTTGGCATTAAGTTGGCAGGTAGGAAAGCCTTACAGAGAAGCTTTTGGAGAAATTATGGGTGCTATTGGTTATATGGAGTTTTATGCAGCTGCAGCAAGGACACTTTATGGTTCTTCACTTTCAGTTGATGAAAATACTATATCCATGCTTTGTCGGGAGCCGGTAGGTGTAATTGGGGTAATTGTACCTTGGAATTATCCAATAACACTCTTAATGCGTGATATGGCACCAGCTTTAGCTGCAGGTAATACTTGTATCGTCAAACCTGCGGAACAAACATCAGGTATAACAATGGCTGTAATTGCCTTGCTAGAAGGGATTGCGGAATTTCCAGCGGGTGTTATTAATGCTATTACCGGCAAAGGTTCGATTATTGGCAATGCATTAGTAGAAAGTAAAGATGTAGATATGATAGATTTTACAGGTAGTGTCGAAGTGGGTAAAAGCATCATGAAAACAAGTGCAGCTACTATGAAAAAGCTATCTTTAGAATTAGGCGGAAAATCAGCAAGTATAGTTTTTGCAGATGCAAATTTAGAAAAGGCCTTGCCATATGCAATAAAAAGTATTTTTACCAACGCTGGACAACTATGTACCTCTGCTTCAAGAATTTTAGTTGAGGAAAGTATTGCCGAAGAATTTATTGCGAGATTAAAAATAATGACAGAAAAGTTAGTAGTTGGTAATCCCTTAGCGGAAACAACCGAAATGGGTGCAATGAATACAGCGGGTCAAATGAAAAATGTGCTTGACTATATAGAACAAGGTAAAAAAGAAGGGAATTTACTTACCGGTGGTTATCGCCTAATGGATAATGATTTAGATAAGGGCTATTTTATTGCACCTACTATTTTTGTTAATTTACCATTTAATTCTAAGCTTGTACAGGAAGAAATTTTTGGTCCAGTATTATGCATACAAACTTTTACTACAGAAGAAGAAGCCATTGAGTATGCCAATGGAACATGTTTTGGGCTTGCTTCAGGAGTTTGGAGCCAAAATATAAATCGGGCGATGAGAGTAGCAAAAAAAATGCGGGCAGGCACAGCTTGGGTCAATACTTATAACCGTTTATTTCCAGAAGCTGAAACTGGTGGTTATAAGGAAAGCGGCATCGATAGAGCAGGCGGAATAGAAGGGCTAAATAAATTTACAGAAGTGAAGCATCTATGTATTGATTATGGGAATATTTAATTGCTTTAATTTAGCAGCGTTATCTTAAAATAGATTGCGCGTAAAATATGAAATTTCTTGTCTTTTTACTTTTCCTTCTGTTACAATGTTAACAGGAACTGGAACCGGTTCCACAACCGGATTAACTAGTGGAGGTAAAAAATGAAAATACTAAGAGTAAACATGCAGACAAGGGAATGCACAAAAGAAGAGCAAGAAGGAGCAGAGCAAACATTAGGAGGAAGAGCCCTAATCGCCAAAATCCTACAAGAAGAAGTAGACCCAAGCTGCGAACCATTTTCAGCCAAAAACAAAATAATCATCACCAATGGATGTATGGCAGGCA
>JBAXCZ010000029.1:0-24190 GCA_037141195.1 Clostridia bacterium | reverse complement strand
TTTATTCTCTTCTCTCGTTGCACTGCCCTCAAAAATTATGCTCCTCTCTTCTTAGTTTTATTGTTATTTTGACGGTTTCCCTTATGTTTGCTCAGTAAATTTTCTCATCAATTTGTGAGAAAAGCTTTTACAAATTCATAATCAATCATAGCGTAATCCTCTAACGAAGCTGTATCCCCAAGGAATGGTTGTTGATTTGCTGTTAATGTTTTGGTGTATTCAATAGCCTTTTCAATAATGCTGTAACTTTCAGGGTCTAACACACCTTTTTCTATGGAGAGTATTACGCTTTTATAAGGACTTTTGTCTGGCCCTATGCTTCCTGTAAGTGGATGAGTTATTAATTGATATCCTAAAAGCATTTCTGACCTTACCCTCAAAAAAAGCTCTAACGTACTTCCATTAAGCACTTCAACCATGGGTAAATGCTTTTCAATAATACTTGGGTTATTGGTTAAGCAGCGCATTCCCATGTAAACTAGACCTCCAATTGTTCATGCTTTTGTAAACAGCAATTTACTTTATTTGCATTTTTTCTAAAAGCAAGCCAGCAATGGAAATATCCAAACATCCCATTCCGATAGGACTGATAATGATTTTTTCATTTTGCTTAACCCTGCCCTTTATTCTTCCAGCAACGATGTCTCCGATTTCTGCCCAAATATTTTCAATTTCTAGTTTTCCGCTGGCAAAGAGTTTAGCAAACTCACCTCTATGCACATTTTGTTCCAAATGATCTACTACTAGCTTATCAGCTTGCCAAATCAGTTCATCATCTAACTCTTGATAAGATCCAATACTAGAAATTAACACTCCAGGCTTTACCCAATCTGCTTTCACTAAAGCAGTATCTGCTGCAGTTGCCGTAACAATAATATCTGCATCTAAGACTGCAGCTTGATTGTTGTTGAAAATTTTAATCGGTGTATCAATAATTCCTCGGGCTTTTTCCACAAAACTTTTACAAGAAGCCGGGTTAATATCACTTATCCTTAGTTCCTTAAGCTTGAAAATCTGGCACAAGCAAAGTGCTGTAGCAAATGATTGTACCCCAGCTCCGATTAAGGTTACAACCTGAGGATTGTTAACTGCTAGATATTTTGCCGCAACTGCAGTTTGAGCACCTGTTCTAATATCTGATATCCAGTCCCCTGCAATAACTGCCTCTAACTCTCCGTCCCTAGGATTGGTAACAAGTATCACTGCTTTGATATAAGGTTTACCGGCTTGTGCATTTTCCGTAAAGCCTCCGGCCCACTTTAGTCCTAAAGTATCACAAGGCTGCACATAAGAAGGCATTGCGTTTATCCAACTAGGTACTCCCAAGCTGTGCATATCTGTTGTAATTTTTGAAGGCATATTAATTTTACCTTCACTATACCACTTATAGGTTATTTCAACACGATTAATAATATCAGCGATAGTTAAATACTCTTTTACCGTGTTTTCATCAATTGTCTTAAATTCAAAGCTCATTTGTACACGCTCCATTTACTAATAATCTATCAATTACCAAAGTACCTCTTTTTTAGTAACTCTAGGGAAAAAGAGATACTTTGGCTAAAGGAGGATATTGTTAAACTTCTCTGCTGCGTTATGCTGACCCTAAATAACTGTTGGTTTACCTTCCCACATACTCTCGACACATTTATTTGCTTCTACTAAATCCATTTTTCTAGGATTTTTAACCCGGTAATATTTATTTACTAATTCATCAGCCATGCTAGGAATAGCATCTCTACTTATTCCAAGCTCTTTCAAGCTATTTGGTGCCCCTACCTTTGTCAGCAGTTGATGTACACTGTCAATAAAATGTAGTGCCAATTCTTTTGCAGAACCCTTTAGATCAGGGTCAATAATTTTAGAGAACTTAGCTAACATACCATTAATGCTTTCAATATTAAACATCAAGGTATATGGTAGAGAAATGCCACAACCAAGACCATGAGCAACATTATTGTTGATTGTTAAAATATAGGACATACTATGAGAATATAAGCCACCACCTTGGGTATATGCCATCATGCCAAAAACAGATGCTAAAGACATATAGTATCTCGCTTCCAAATCCTCACTATCATCACAAGCTCTAACAAGATAATCAAAAACATATTCTACACATTTATTAGTTAATGCCTCAGAAAATGGATTTGGTTTGCCAATTAAACCTTCAACACCATGGGTTAATGCATCTAACCCAGTAGCTGCTGTTACTTTTGCTGGCATTGTTGCCGTTAATAACGGATCAATTAGTGCTACAGTTGCATAGGCATATGGGGTAGCAATAAATAACTTCTTGCCATCCTTGCTAGTTACAACATATGGACTTACTTCACTACCTGTTCCTGAGGTGGTAGGTAATAAAATACAAGGCAAGCCTTCATTAGTGATTGCCGTTCCTGTCATGTATGGCAGTACATCACCTGGATTAGTCGCCATAATTGCTGCTACTTTAGCCATATCCATTGGGCTTCCGCCGCCTAAACCTATAACTACTTTATAGTCAGATTTTCTAACAAATTCTTGTATCCTTTGGGCAGTCTCAACATGAGGTTCAGCTTCAACTTCATCGTAGACATCAACACTAAAGCCAGCGCGTTCCAAAGAATCAAGAGATACCTTATGTAGTCCAAGTTTAGTAATAACCTTATCTGTTACAAGTAGCGCTTTACCTACACCAAATTTTGCAGCCTCTTCGCCTACTTTATCAGCCAAGCCAAAGCCAATTGCCAGCTTACCATTAGGTTTAACACCTGTAGTTCTAAATTCAGAAATTTCTTTTAAGTGCTCCGGTACTTTTTTCAATAAATCAAAATAATTCATTTAGACAGCCTCCAGTATATTTTATTATCTTGAAAATTTAATCCCATCTTAAAAGCCTTCAAGTCCTAATTTATGAATTTTTTCCGAGCTTGGCACACCTTCTTTAGTCCAACCTCTATATTGATAGAACTCATCAAGTTGAGCTTCTAAATCTGGTAAAGTTTCTGCTGAGCCACCCGTTCCTCTTGGCTCTTTGAGAATTCTTTCAGGTAAGGTATCTTGGGTTCGGTCTAAACCTAGAGCATGATTATAAATCCGCTTTAGGGTAAAGATTCGCTCGCCGGTTTCCAAGAACTCTTCGAAAGTGAATTTCCAACCGGTTATTGCATAAAGAAAGTCAATTGCCGTTTCTATACGAACAGCACCTGAACTAAAAGCAAATTTACAGATCTTTAAGGAGTCCGCCATGGCCATAACATCTTGGAATTTGGCTGTAAGTATCCCTTTACCAACATCAGTAGTACGGTCATGGGGGCCATCTAGTCCAAACTCAGGCATAGAGCAAGATCTTTCCCAAGGATAGGTAAAACTAGAAAGATGACAAGCACCTCTAGGCGAGGTTGCGTAACCAACTGCCAAGCCCTTAAAACAACGAGGATCATGTCCAGGTAATTCAAGTCCTTTCACATGCATGGCATATTTTTCTGCCCCTTTGCCAATTTGCTCTGCAGCTATTTTAACACCCTGACCAAGTATTTTGCCAAAGCCAATATTTAGTCCCATTTCCTTAATCAAGCCTAAGAGAGCTTCAGAATCTCCCCAATGAATACTTCTGCCAGCATCCTTTTCTGAAATAATGCCTTCTTCAAAAAGCTCCATAGCAAAGGCAACAGCACCGCCTGCCGAAATTGTATCTATCCCAAAACGGTTACATAAATCTGCAGCTCTAGCAATTACTTTTAGGTCATTAATCATGCATGAACTTCCTAAAAGAGCTAAAGTTTCATATTCCGGTCCGCTTCCATGTACATCATCAAATTTTACTATCCTACCACAGTGAATTGGACAAGCACCACATCCATATTCTTTTTCTAAGATAGTCTCACGCATTTTGGCTCCAGTGATTTCTTTTGTTTCCTCAACCCAAGAGCCTTGCTTCCAATTCTTAATAGGCAAATCTCCAAATTTTTCTGCATTTTCCATGCCTCCGCCGGTGCCAAAATTAGTCATTCCAGCTCCAGCTTGTCCTAATTTTTCTGCTTTTTCTTTAATCAAACCAAAAAGCATATCTTTATCATAAACATCTATTTTTTTAGATCCTTTAACTACAATTGCTTTCAAATTCTTCGAACCCATTACAGCGCCTATACCGCCTCTAGCTGCAATTCTTGATGCGATACCATCATGAGAAATTCCTGATATAAGCACAAGTTTTTCTCCTGCTTGCCCTATACAAGAAACAGCAACACTATTAGCATTTTCTTCACTTAAAATCTTTTCTGTTTCAAAGGTGTCTAAGCCCCAAAGATATCCTGCATCCTTAAACTCTATTTTGTCCTCATTGATAGACAAATATGTTGGTGTTGCTGCTTTTCCCAAAATAATTAAACCATCAAAACCGGTTTTTTTAAGTTTGATACCGAATGTTCCACCAGCATCACTTTCACAGTAAATACCAGTCGCCGGAGATTTTGTGATAATATGATGTCTGCCAGATGTTGGTACTCCTGTTGCCGAATATGGTCCTGTCATGTAAATTAATGGATTGTCAGCTCCAAGTGGCTCTACATCTGGAGTACTATATTTCATCAAATAGTATGTCCCAAGTCCAGATCCACCTATATATTTTTTTGCTACTTCCTCCGTTAGCACAATCTTCTCAAAACTCTTTGTACTGAGGTTAACCAATGCAACAAAACCGTTATAACCAAGCACGCCCATCTCTCCTTTAAAAAATATATTTAAAATTCTTATTTCTTAAAATTTAATGTTTTTCTCCTACCCTCCTTCTACTGGTCCAAGAAACAATATTGTTGCAGCATCAAAAAGTATATCAGTGTGATTTGCTACAATGTATTCATTTTTAGCATTTTTTATGTAAACCGAGTTATGGTTTATAGAGTTTGCAAAATCTCTACCATAAAGCTCTATTAAGTGCAATACTGCATCACCAACAGAAAACTCATCTGGCACATCGAGCATTTGTTCATTTTTATCAGTTATACTGTTCCAAGGACCAAAATATTTGATAATTACTTTCATTAGCTTCTCCTTTGCCATAAAAGATATATTAGCTATAAGCAAAGCTTTTGACACATTAGATAAGCTACACTTATTATGTATATGCCTTCAATAAGGCTACTCTATTTGCATCAAATATACTTGATAAAAATATCCTTGTAAACACAAAAAAACCTTGGTATACCAAGGTTTTTTTGTGTTCTATGCATTTTTGAATAATTGAGTAATTGCCTAATAATCAGCCTTTTTTACACTAATATAACTACTATTTCCAAAAACATCATTATTCAACTTTGAATAAATACTATTGCTAGCCTAGTGTTTTCAAGGATTATATATTTTCTCTAATGGAATTTTTTTGCTATTCATTTTTGGATAGTTTTTTACCTTCCGTGTAATTAGGTATATACTTCTGCAGTTTTCTGACTGCTGAAGCCTGACTTATACCCAAAAATCTACCAACACCAACGGTGGTATTGCACTTTTCAAAGGCCTGCAAGACAAGCCTTCCCTCGTGATAATCAAGATATTCATTTAAGTTTACTTCAGCATCATAATTAGTAGAAGCAAAAGGAGAAATCTCGCCCGGCAGATTAAAGCCATGAATAACATCTGCCTCCGTAGTTAAAATTAATCTTTCTATCACATATTTTAGTTCCCTAACATTCCCTGGCCAAGTATAAGTAAGCAATAAATCACTAGCTTGTTGGGATAATCTTTTTTGCTTCTTATACTTATGGTTAAATTCACTTAAAAAGCTTTGGATTAAGATAAGAATATCCTCTTTCCGTTCTTTTAAGCTAGGTACATGGATAGGTGCAACATTTAAGCGATAAAAAAGCTCTTCCCTAAACATATTCTTTTTTACCAGCTCGTGAATATTCATTTTAGTTGTAACAATCAGGCGAATATCCGTATTCTTTGTTTCCTGCGAACCATGTTTAAAAAAGCACTTGTTCTGGAGCAAATATAACAATTTACCTTGCGCATCTATACTTAAGTACTCTACATCTTCCAATAGTAGGGTTCCATTGTTAGCTAATTCACATAAACCAATTTTCTCGTGTTCTGTCCCTGAGGCCTGATTTAGTTTTACATAGCCGAATAACTCGTCTTCTAAAACATGCACAGGGAAGGCACTACAACTCATTTGAATTAAAGGCCCACTACCTCTACCGCTATAACGATGCAAATATTTCGCTACACTATTTTTTCCAGCTCCATTTTCCCCAGTTATCATCACACTAATGTCAGTGTTTGCTACTTTCTGAATTAATTGTTTAACTTGCTGCATTTTATGACTCACAGCTATGAAATCTACATATATTTCTTTCTTTCGCAATTGCTCTAATTCTAAAGAATATCTAATCATATCTTGTTGTAAATCATTATACTGTTTTTGCAACTCCGCAATACTACCAATGTCCCAAGAAACATAGCTAATTACAAAGATAATTTCATTTTCCGAATTAAAGATAGGAACACCCGTCACCAAGAGTTGTTGCCCATTTTTATCTGGCTGCATTAATGCAACTTTTTTTCTTTCCTTCAGCACCCTGAGCGTCACAGAAGGCTTAAATACGCCCTTCTCTTCCAATAGCGCCATGTTTATCCCTTCGGAAAGATCTGGATCAGTACCGAAAATATCCTTGCATGTACTACTAACTCTCAGGATATTTCCTAACCCATCTGTAATAAAAACACCATTATGCATAGCTTCCAAAATATTATCTAACACCGATAATATCATTTCATTTCCATTAGGTTTATCAGCCATAGTTATGTACACCTACTTTAATATATTTTTCTAATTTTACTGAATTTGCATTGCTCCATATGTTGTCCCAACAGTCCAAGAACGAAAACCCGTGACATTATTTGCTTTCGCAACATTACTATCAAAAACAAAATTATTAATAATTAAAGTGTTATCAATAAAAACAGAAATCTGTTTCTTCCCTGCCTGACCTACAACATTACTGATTTGTATCTTAATTTCTCTTTCACCTGTCCACCATGCATCTCTTTTGCTTATTGGAATTAAACTAAGACCACTGTTAGTAATAGCTAGTAATTGTGATGTTTCATTTCCATATGCCCTTTTTTTAATAGCTATACCTCCTAGCCCGCGATCAAATTGCAAAGCATAACCTGTATCTCTATTTGTGGAATCCAAAATAGTTTCAAACAAGACTCCATAGCCTCCTGCTGAAGTAACATTCCCTTCAATCGGTCCAAGGGTAGCTCTAGTAGTAATTGTGTACTCACTTTTTTTATTATCAATAAAAAGCAGCCCCTCTCTGCCATAAAATCCATCAGAGCTGTTTGTCCAAGTACCTGTTTTTTTGCTAAAGTCACTGACGCTAAGTGTCTTAAAATTATAAGTAATACCAGTATTAATATTGTAAAGCCATTTTTGGCTTGGGACATCCCAGTTGAAAGACGCATCCTTCACCTCTGGTATTAAAATGCTGTCGAGATAATTCCCATTAACGAGTAGCTGCATCCTGGCATTATCAGTACTTATCCCAGTAAAAACATCTCCTACTGAAATGTTTTTGCTAGTTTTATAATAGCTAGTGAAACGATTAAGTTCTCCTAAACTAACTTTATCCATAGTTGTTTTTGTATTTTCCAAATATCCTAAATAGCTAGGAATTGCAAATGCTGCTAAAATAGCTAAAATAATCAGCACAATGATAATTTCTAGTAATGTGAAGCCTTTAATATTTTTTTTAGCTTTCAACATCTGCTCACCTTTTTTCTCTCCTAAAAAGTATTGAGACCATTGTGCATAGCTTCTAAAATATTATCTAACCCTGCTATACAAATTTTTAATGAAAGCTCTAACAATGCTTTGTGATTTCTTTATGCTATCTTATCCTAAGAATAAGCAATTTTTTTGCCTATAAGTACTCACTAAAATATATCACCAAAGCAAAAACTGTATTTATTGCTCAAGTTACCCATCTAAATAGATGTTTTGTATTTTGATGTTAGCTACAGAAAATATAGCAAAAAAGCTTACCTTAAGCAATACAATTATGAAAAACATATCTGCTCATAGCCTGCGACTAGCAGTTACTAATATTTATCAACATTATGAAGGGTATTACTACAACTTTTATACGTGGACAATACCTGGTTAATCTATTCTATGCCCGCCCTACTAATTTTATAAATATTTATCGAAGCAGATAGCAAAAATATCATCAGTAATGGTAAAAACAAATTAAGCCTTAGTTCACTGCTGAGCATTGTTTTAAGTCCCCAAGTTGCAGGAAATATCATCCCAGCTTTTTCAAGAACACTTGGCAAAAGGCTAGTTGGAAACATAATACCTGAAAGCATCAGCGATGGTAGAAAGATTATTTGAGAGAATATTGTCAGTTTCGAGATGCTTTTAATTAGTAAACCTAAAGCTGTTCCCACTGACAAGCTTACAATAATAAATACAGTGAGTGCGAAAAAGTATACACTAATATTTTCTGGAACCTTTGCACCAAATGCTAATGGCGCAAGCAGAAAAATGATAAAACTCATAATAAATAAATGAAAAAATGCTGAAATGAAATTATTCACTGCAGCCGTCCATAAAGGAATACCGCCAACCTTGTATGCTTTCATAATATCGCTACCATACAATTCTATTAAAGGTGGTGGAGTCCCTAAAAAAGCACCCATCGTAACCCCAAAAATAGTCATTGACTGGATTAGGCTATTTTTAGCCTCCGGATTTATAGAAGAGAAAATTGCACCCATAAAACCAAAAAATACTAGTGGAACTACATAATAAGTAAGCAAAATAACCTTGTTTCTTAAGTCTAATTTCCATTGTAGCATCGCACCATAGAGAAAAGCATCCATTATTCTTTCACCTCCGTGGCTATTTCCATAAACCTTTGTTCTAAAGAGGCTCTTTCTATCTTGAGATCCAGCACTTCATTTTGGCTTGCTTTGAGATGATTGAGTAATTCCAAGAGTGCATCACCAATTTCTACAGCTTGCACAGTGATATATCCTTGCTGCATACCCATATAAGTGCTATACAAAAAATCCTGTTTAGCCAAAGGCATTTTTGTCTTTAGCTGGATTTTACTTTTACTTAGGTAGGAACTAGTCAATTCTGCTGCTGTTCCACTAAATGCTATTACCCCATCTTTTAAGATAATAATTTTATCACATAAACTTTCTACTTCTGCCATGTCATGGCTTGCCATTATGAGTGTTTTTCCTTGTTCACGTAAGCCTCGGATATACTTATGTAAAGAGACTCGTCCTTCTACATCAAGTCCGGAAGTGGGCTCATCAAGAAAAATGATATCTGCATTATTTATCAGTGCCAAAGCTAAATGCAATCTTCTTTTTTGCCCTGTTGACATAGCCTTATATTGCTTATTCTGTAGTTCAGCTAATCCAAAATTAGCAAATAACTCCATATTCTCTGCTACCTTATTCCATTTGCAAAAAAGCTTGAATGCTTCTCTTGCCGTAATATTTTCCGGCAAAGAAGATGATTGCAGCTGCACACCAAGCTTCCCTTTAACTTCTATAGTTCCTTCCTCATAGCCTCTAATCCCTTCAATACATTCAAGGGTTGTGGTTTTTCCTGCCCCATTTGCTCCAAGTAGAGCAAATATTTCACCTTCAGCAACCTCAAAAGAGATTTTCTCAATTACCTTATGTCCACCATAACTCTTTGTCAAATTATCTACCCTAATCGCTACACTCATGCATATTTTCTCCTTTAGACTAAGGTAATCAATCCTTCAATCCTGAAATTACCCTGGTATTTTAGCATCTAAAAGCGATCCACCAATTTTTCCTAAGAGCCCACTACAGATAAAGCATACTAAACTTAATACTACAATACCCACCTTAGCAAAAGTAGTGCTAGTAGCTTGATTAATTAATACTGCATTGATAAGTGCAGCAAAGAAAAAAGTAGCACCAATCAACACTTTTCGCTTTAAGAGTGGCCCAAATTTCTTTTTGAAGCGGAGCCTAGCATCAAAAAGTCCTGCTCCCATAGCAATTAAAATAACAATTGGCAGAATAGCTGAGAGGATGCTTTCTACTATTAATAAATTATCACTTAAAGCACCCTTTGTCAGAAAAGCTACAATAATGAAAATTAAAGAAAGCATTGCTAAACTCTGGGGGAAATGTACTAACACTGGATGCAGGTGTAAGTTAAGTCTAGCTAGCCTTTTGTCATTTATTTTATCAGCATAACTTGCAAAAGCAGTACGCGGAGCATTGCAAGCAGGACAAACCTCATGCAGCGCCTTTTCTTCAAGCACAAAACCACAAACCTTACAACGCAAATATTTTTTCATCAATATCCCTACCTCTCATTATGTTTTGAATTTACTATTTATTTTTCAACACTTGCAAAATCTCCTCAGCATGTCCTGCTGGTGATACCTTAGGAAAGACCTGCATAATCTTGCCTTTCTCATCAATAATCAAGGTAGTTCTAACAATTCCAAAATATTTTTTACCAAACATGGTTTTTTCTGCCCACACTCCATAAGCTTCTGCTAGCTTATGTTCCGTATCTGAGAGCAGGTGAAATGGTAAATTATGTTTTGTAGCAAATTTAATATGCGAAGCACTACTATCTGGACTTACACCAATAACAACTGAACCTGTAGCTAGAATGTAGTCATAAACATCCCTAAACTCGCATGCCTCTACAGTGCAACCAGGGGTATCATCCTTAGGATAAAAATACAATACAACCTTTTTTCCTAAAAAGTCTGATAATTTAACTATTTTTTCGTTTTGATCAGCTAACTCAAAATCTAGAGCTTGCTCGCCTTGCTTCATCATCTGCACACTCCTCATTATATTATGTTTGTATTCAATTAACTTGCATTCGCTTTACTCAAAGTAACTTGCGCTTGACAAACGGACTGGCTAAAAACCGCCAAACTATTTTTACATTAGTCAGCCAAACCAGTTGTGCGTCATTCTTCGTATTTTTCAAGATGCGGGGTACAAAAAAAGCGGCTACAGTTTCTGGTTTATCCCCTAAGAGATTAAAGATAAATTTGAAGTTTTTATCTTTAATCACAGCTGACTCGGATCCATCTGGACTTTTAGTAATAAAGTCCGTCAGCATCATGCCAGGAGACAATCTTCCTGCTTGCACAGCCGTACCTTGCAATTCCTTAGCTAAGGCTTTGGTGAAATAGGTTAGCGCGCGCTTGGTAGTACCATACAGAATAGTTTTTGCTTGAATCATGTCATTAGAGCCTAAGCCTTCCATGTTCCAAATCTGCCCTTTGCCTTGTGCTTGCATCATTTTTGCGGCAAGCTGTGAACCATAAATCATGCCCTTGATATTCGTATCAATGATTGCATCAACTGCAGCTGGAGAGGTTTCACAACAATATTCATGGGGGCTATTCTGCCCTGCATTATTAATCCAGATATCAATCGATCCCCACTTTGTTACTGCTGCTTGCCAGAGATTTTCCAGCTCAATTGCATTCTGAACATTACACATTACATAGTGATACTTATTAACATAACGGTCTAGCTCCTTAAATAAAGCTTCGGAAATTTGCACGCCTCTACCGGAAATTGTCACATTGCACCCGGCTCTTAAAAATTCTTTGGCCATAGCAAGCCCAATTCCCCTCGTGCTACCTGTAATTACAATATTTTTCATCTGCTACCTCCTTGTAAGCTAGTATCTTTACTTATTCAATCGTCATTGCACTATAGCTTGTGCCCGCATCCCATGATCGAAAACCAGTAAAATTATTTGTAGCCTCAATGCTACTAGCAAAAATGAAATTATCAATAACTGTGACATTATCAATCTGCACAGTGAGTTTTTTCTTACCCGTCTGCCCTTGTACCGAACTCACTTGCATTTTAATTTCTCGCTCTTTAGTCCACCAAGCATCATATTTACTAGCCGGAATATAGGCATTATTACTATTTGTTATGGTAAGCAATGGCCCTTGTTCATTACCATTCACTCTTTTCCTAATAGCTATTCCACCCAACCCTCTATCAAATTGTAGTGCATAGCCCGTATCTAAATCAGTTGAATTTAAAGTTGTTTCAAAGAGAATTCCATATCCTCCTGCTGTTATGTTAGGAGGTATCCCTGTTCCTAAGGTTGCTTTGTTGGTAATAAGATAGTCACTCTTCTTATTATCAATAAAGAGTAAACCCCTATTTGAGTAAAAACCATCGGCACCACTTGTCCAAGTTAAAGTTTTTCTAAAATCATTTGGATTAAGTGTACTAAATTGATAGTTAATTCCAGCATTAAGATTATAAAGCCATTTCTGATTGGTAATATCCCAAGAAAACGAGGCATTTTGCTTCTTTGCTGTGATTATTTCATCTAAATAATTACTAGCAACCAGAATCTGCATTCTAGCCGTATCATTGCTAATACCTTCAAAGACATCAGTTGTGGTAATGTTCTTATTCATTTTATAATATTTGGTAAAGGAATTAAGTCTACTTAAGCTCAGTTTATCTAAATTAATGTTAGTATTGTCTAGGTACCCTAAATAGCTAGGGATAGCAAATGCTGCTAGCACTGCGAGAATCAGGAGAACTACAACCATTTCTACTAATGTAAATCCACGAAATTTTCGCTCTTTTTCCAGCAACTTTCCACCCCCTTTTTATCTAAAACCAAGCTAGATTTTCCCGTTGTAACATCCTAAAATATAGCGAATTATGTTTTACCTAAGTCTTTTTTATCTTTTATTATACATCAACCCTGCTTGGCAATATAGTTTTTTATCAACACTAAATCATCTTAGCAATTGGCTAGCTCATAATCATTTCAGCATGTTCTAGCACACTTAGGACAGTTTTAGCAACATAGCTTATTGTGGAGGTTTCAATTCTTTAGTAATAGAGTCAATATAAGTTGAATAATGTTTATTTTTAATCACTGTTCCGTCTGAAAAACGGATCATACTATTACCTCCAATTTGCAGATAAACACCTGCTGATTCTGCTGTTACCACTCCTTGTGTATCCCGCTTAAAGAATATTTTAAAATCAGAAATACTGGCATTTGATGAATTAAAACCATCAACATTTACATACTTATAGTAATCATTCCAGAACTTTGCCTGAAAAATATTAGTTTTATCTGTTCCTGTATAGTTGGCTGCGGTCCAAGTCGATGAGGCGTTTGCGGAAGCTACAATCGGTAATTTGCCCTCATTCTTCATCCATTCCTTTAGGTAGTCATCAAATGAAAAATATATTTCTTCTATTGTTTTAGGCAAGTCACTAGCAGTTAGCAGAATAACATAAACTTTAGCATCAAGATTATAAAGCCATTTCTGATTGGCAATATCCCAAGAAAATGAGGCGCTTTTCTTCTTGGGTATAATAATTTCATCTAAGTATTTGCTAGCAACCAGTATCTGCATTCTAGCCGTATCGGTAGTAGTACCTTCAAAGATATCAGTTGTGGTAATGTTTTTATTCATTTTATAATATTTTGTAAAGGAATTGAGTCTACTTAAACTAAGCTTATCTAAGGTGGTGTTAGTATTGTCTAGGTAACCTAAATAGCTAGGGATAGCAAATGCTGCTAGCACTGCGAGAATCAGGAGTATTACTAACATTTCTACTAATGTAAATCCACGAAATTTTCGCTCTTTGTACAGCAACCTTCCCACCTCTTTTTTAAGTAAGGTTATGATCGATTTTTCTGTTACAACATCACATTATGAAGTTAATTATGCTTTATCTAAGCCCTTTGCTGTATTTAATTATACATCAAGATCACTTGGCAATATAGTGCTTTATCCTCTATGATTTACCTTAGGAATAGGCTAGCTCGTTAACTATTTTAGGATATTCCTTGCTTGGTTCATTAGTTTTATGCAAGGGATACCAAACCCCTGCAAAAAATTCACTGCGTTTGGCTAATTCATGATAATTCCAACTTGTCCTTTCACACTCTGGACACCAATGTCCGCCTTCTAAGATAAGTTTAGGGCTTGCCAAAAAGCTGTGTCCGAAAGCACAGCTAAAACTCAGTTTTTGCATCCAATCACCGGTAACCATCTCCTGAGCAAGACACTTCCCGCCTCTAAAGCTTGCTGCTTTTTTTATATCTGCTAAACAAAGCTCTTGTAGAGGCTTGCTTTCATCATAACCATGCTCAATATGGATAACCTCTTGATAATTGGCATAGGGCTTGAAATCTTTCATCAGAGGTATCAGCTCCTGTTGTTCCCGAGAAATAAAAAACGGCTCAATAAACTCCAAGTTGTTTTGCTCCAGCCAACTCAGAGTACCATGGCCAGTTTTGGCAAGCTTCTTAAAATTGCTCTTGATGCCATTGCCAACAAGCTTTTCACCCCCTGGCAACTTCGTGATAATTTTCGCAATTTTTAATGCTCGCTTATTTAAATTTTCATAAATATCCCAAAGATATTTCGCGTCATGACTTCTAAAATGCAAAAAATCCTCCAGCTTGTCTGAATCTAGATAAAATTGTCCATGGAAATTCCTAGTCGCAAACCAGTTTGCTTCTAAAGCATTTTCCAATTTAGTAATGCCTAGCATGCCAAACATCGTACTATATAGCTGATAAGCGCTAAGTCTTGTAGCTTTTCCGCCGCCAATATTATAAATATGCCCCCAAAATTCTTCAGGTAAATCCTCACAGACATGACTTAGCAGTACCCCAGAGTCATCATCACTAACATATTCTAAAACATTATTCAAGCAATTATGAAAAATAATGCCATCCTGAATTTCACACATATGCTTCGCAAATATTCCCGTCTGCCTCAGTGATACCCAATATTTCAACCCTGATTCAATGACAGCTCTTTCCGCTGCCACCTTAGAAACTGCATAATAATCATGAATGCTCGGTTTTATTGGATCTCCTACTCTACCCCAGTGAATTGGTGGCATCCTATCGCCTGTTTGGGCAATCGTCCCAATGTAGACTAACTTAATAGGTTTAATAGTTTGGCATTCCTTGATAGCCTTAATAATCTTGCATGTTGATCCATAGTTGATTTGCATAGCTAGTTCTGGATAATAATCAGCCTCTGGGGAAACAAAAGCAGCTACATGCAAAACAATATCCGCAATTTGTACACAAGCTTTAATATCTTCATAATTATTTAAGTCGCCCCAAACTATTTTCACAGCTGCCAGTTCTGCGTAAGGTTGCAACATTTCCCGGTTCTTGGCTGATGGTCTTACCAACAATACAAGATGATATTTGTCTAGATTTTTGCATAATTCTCTCAGTCCCGCCGAGCCCATACTGCCTGTTGCACCTGTCAGAAAAACCGTCTTTTTCGCAGACATCTTTAGCTCCCCTTATTCACTCTGCATATTTATGATAGCTCACTATCCAACAAAACGCACATTTTTATTCCATTCTATTCCTCTCTCACCACAACTACAAGTGCTTTTTTATTTTACTAGCTTACACCGAAAGCAGAGCAGGATAACAGTGTATATCTCACCATTATCCTGCTCTGCTTTCTTTATTTTAGGCATTTATTATTTGTGATTTTCCTCAGTATTCCCGAATCATCTACCATCTTCTTTCAGCATAGCCCGGACTGAACTATCTCCATAGCACCTTAAAGCACTTTTTATTTACAAAACAATTAAGGTGTAGTGACTGAGGTTACCATTGACCAAGCAGATGCTCCACTAGAATTATTTGCCTGTATGCGATACCAATAAGTAGTTCTTCTTTGTAAGCCATTTTGCTGAACAGTTACCGTATTGGCGGCCAACGTACTTGTATTGAGGCCATTCATAAAGCTGGAATTTGTTGCCCTTTGCAGAGTAAAGCTTGTTTCGTTGTTAGCATTATCTGTCCAGTTAAGCATAACCGTAGCACTTTGTCCACTTCTAGTTGCCATAGCCATCATTCCACTTGGTGCAGCTGGTAGGCTAGCAATATCAATAGCTATCGGATTTGGATAAGCTGAGAGTATAGTTCCCTTCACAGCCCTTACTCGGTACAGATAGCTATTACCAAAAGCTGCTTTTGTATCAGTGTAACTCATATTTCCCATACCATTTTTAGGGCCAGGATTGGCAATTACCTCAAAATTTCCTGCATTAGTTGCACGTTCAATCATAAATCCCGTTTCATTATTGGCATTATCATTCCAAGTCAGACTAACCTTTGGTCCTGCTTGTAATGTTGCGTTGAAGTTTGTAGGTGCTGCAAGAGTCATCAATACGCCAATACTCACGGTATTGGAATAATCAGATTGTCCAATAGCTTTAACTGCAATTACCCGATATTCATAGGAAATTCCAGCATGTACTGTTGAATCTGTATAGCTTACAGTCCCTGTATTTTTGTTTGCTGGTGGATTAGCAATAACTATAAAGGCACCACCATTTTCTGCTCGTTCCACAACAAATCCGGTTTCATTTGTAGCATTATCAGTCCATGTCAAGCTTACTTTAGGTCCTGTTTGCACAGCTGCTGTGAGATTAGTTGGAGTTTCTACTACCGCATTCACATTTACTACATTTGAGAGAGTTTTCCCTACCACATTATAAGCAATAACGCGATAGCTATATCCTGTCCCAGGATTAGCAGAATTATCTTGGTAAACTATGGCATTAGCAAGCGCTGTTCCAATCTGAACATATGTGCCAATTTTACCGTTAACCACTGGTGCCCTTTCAATCCTGTAGCCGATTTCATTAGCAGGATTGCCCATTGAAGCAGGGCTATTGGCAGGTGTTCCATCAATCCAAGAGAGCTTAACTGGAGCCAGCTCCCTCGTGGCACTAAGAACTGTTGCTGTTGGCATAGAACGGGCGACATTAAGAATTATCGGACGCATCATATCATTTTCTTCATGTCCAAGTATATGGCAATGCCACATATATTCCCAGCCAAAGTTTACTATTTCATTTGCAACCACTTTTGGATTGCCAGTTTTGGGATCAATTTGGGTAAAGCCTGCTGTTGATCCTATTGGCATTGTCGGATCAAGTGCTCTAATGCTATCAGGTACACCAAAATTAATTTTTGGTGCAATTGGTCTAATAGCAATAATGCAGTCTTCCAGAGGATTCATTTTCACAGTATCTTTCCATCCTCTTTCATTGGCATCTGGTGGTTTGATTGCTCCATCCCAGCCTACCCTATTCAGCAGCTGTACGTCAAAGAGATGAAAATGGATGCCATGAGTATCTACTCCATTGTGTGTAATTTTCCAAATCTGCGTACCAGTACTAACCGTTCCTGCAATTGGAATTACGGAGCTATCCATAACTTCTGTTACTGGATCAATATAGCCTAATGGGATAGTAGTCTGAATTGTAGCGCTTGTATTGGGTAGTTCAACGCCTAAAGTGGCATTCATTCTGCCATAATCTAAGGTAAATAGTTCCTGAATTGCCTTCGGCTCCATCGGAACAGTAACTGCAGTCGATGTTGCTGTTGGCTTAAAGGTGAGTTTAGTCTCTTGAATTCTAGCATATACTCCCTCAGGAATAATGAGTGGATTTTGTGATTCCTTAAATGCTGCTGGTAGATTTTTTGTGAGCATAAATTTAGGTTCAGCAAGATTTGCAACTCCCGTTGCCCCCACACCAGTTCCGACTGAGTCTGTAATGGTGATAGTCGGAGCAGCAGAGTACCCAAAGCTGGCATTAATTAGTGTCAATTTTGTCAGTTTGATGGTAGCATTTGCCATTGCAGGCAAGGTACCAGTTGTCAAGGTAATAGTAGGAGCTATAATATAGCCATCCCCTGGGTTGCTAATCTTTATTGCATCAACAGCCCCTGTAATAACTGCTAAAGCAGCTTTAGTAGTGCCTCCACCAATAATTTTCAGCACAGGTTTCAAGTACCCCGAGCCTGGATTCGTTATAGTAATAGCTGTTACTACTTTCTGTACCGGATCAATAGTTGCAACAGCTGTCGCTCCTATACCCGCACCCGAAGCATCTGTGATAGTAACCGCTGGTACGGATGTATAGCCAGAACCACCATTTGTTAAAGCTATACTCTCAATTTTCAAACTTGCTTTTGCCGTAGCATTAATGGTAGGACTTCCTCCGCTAATAGTTACAGTTGGAGCTACAGTATATCCTGCGCCAGCAGAGATAACCTGGATATTATCCAAAACTCCACTTGCTATAGCCGTAGCTTGTGGACCTTGCCCACCTGATATTGCTACTGCAGGTGCAGTGTATCCACTACCACTATTAGTAATTCCAAGATCAAGCTTGTAGCCTTGCGGTGTACTAGCTGCAACCTTTATTTGCATAATCGTTCTCATGTTTGGTCCATAACCTGGAAGCGTTGAAGGTGCCCCACCGGTTGCTGTAAGATCAGGATTGCCTGTATAATAATCATATCTTGGATCAAATGCTGGTACTGGTGCAGGAGCATCATTATAAAGAATAAGCGTCTGTCCTGCATATTTTGAAAAATCTATCACTACATCTGCTCTTTCAGCAGAACCCATAAATAGTGCCTTTTCTGCTACATTTAATACTGTGATGCTTCTTCTGTTATACTCATAATTGATTGGCTGGCTATTTATCTCAGCTAGCTCAGGTAAGAAACCACCTTCAGATCCAAATTGTAAGAAACTTGGTCCAATAGCTGTTGGGTCTGGCACGCCCCCTTCTCGGCCATCAGTTGGCCAGGTTGCAGGGAAACCCGTGGTTTTTACTGCTGATACCATATTCACTTCACCTGCATTAGCATCAAGCAAATTACCATTTGCATCCCACATTGGGCTATTGGATTTTGCTTTGTATAACTGCAAGTTTAAGAAACGGTCATTGCAAGCATTAAGTATTCTGAATCTATATGGCTTTGGCTCAACCGTCAATGTTGGATAAGCAGTTCCGTTAACCATCGGCGTATCTAAAAATGCTTCAGGTACTACAGACACATTTGGCACACCTGGATTCATAGGGGGTTCCCCAGGATCTGTCCCAAATAAAGGATTGGCTACAGGTCCGTACTGTAATCCAGTATATGGTGGCCAAAACCAAGGGCCGTAATCCCATCTTCCCACCGGATTGCTACCGGAATCATCATATGGATTTTGGTTAGGCATATAAACATGAGGAAACCATAAATCCCCATATTCGCCCCATTTTACTTTATCCCAAGTAGGGTCTTGCTTAACAAGCTGATCGTCCTTAGGGACAAATGTTTTATCTTGAATTATTAGCGGAATTTCAGCACTGGGAATTACTCCTCTAGCAATTAAGTCTTCCTCAGTTTTATCTCTTAAAATATAGCCAGCTACTTCTCCTGCGTAGATGTTCAACCTTGTAAGTCCATATGTATGATCATGATAGAACATTAGTCTAGCACTTTGCTGATTAGTATAAAAGAACGTTTGTGCTCCAGGTCCTGGATCTGGCATATCTGGTACATTTTGCACACTAACACCTTTAGGATAAGGGGTATTTTCATCAGCTGGGGTTATCCATTGATGAGGAGTACCATCGCTAATCCAAGGTGTTACACCACCGTGCAAATGCAGAGTAGCACGATTTTGGGTATACATAGGCATATCTGCTGCAGTCATTCCTGAGCCCATTTCCATCCCAATTGGTCCCATACCCGAACCCATCACAGTAGTATCCACAGGAAGAAAAAGATTTCCACCACTACCAATAGGTAATTTATTGGTAAATTTTATTCTTACGGGTACATCTTTATGGGCAATAATGATTGGACCCAAATAGTTCGGCTTGCTAATAGCAGGATCTGTAGTGTTTACTTGCACATAACCTCTAAAACGAGTAGCTGGCAAATCACTATGTACCTGCTCTCTATATTCAACTAAATTAATTTCATAATAATCAGAACCTGGATAAGTAGTTGTGTCTGGAACCGCTACGGGTAGATATTGTCCTAGATTATTGGCATTTGCGATACCCAAACCAGGTAAAGTATCCACAAATTTTCTAATCCCAGTACCTTTGATAATATTTCCAGCAGTGTCTAACTCTGGCAAAGGACTATTGGCATAGTTACCTATTGTGCCGAAGTAATCTGGTACACCGCCAGGATTCATCACTGGCATTGCTGTAGCTGCCGCTACAGTTGATAAGGAAAAAAACTGTCCAAAACTTGAAAAAACAAGTGCTGTAATCAGTAAATATGGTATCAACCTTTTACTTCCCAAGCCATTTTTAAAAAATTTCCCTCTTACCATGCTGAAACCCCCTTTAGATTCTTGTATGCTCTAAATCTAAGCGATGTACCTTTTTGGGAGAACTAGCCTTAAACCTTAGATAGTCTTCCTACACAGCTCCTACTATCTTCCATTTGATGCAATTGTAGCACCACCATAATCCTTGTCAAGTAAATTATTTTCACAATCTAAATCTGCAAAAAGAGTAGCTAAAAGTGTAAAAATCACACTTTTAGCTACTCTTTTTGGCTCATAAAATATTTGATATATCCTAGCTATCCTTACTTGCTAAATATTCCAGAATCATCTGCTTGTTTACCTGTCTTGTTTTCAGCATTGTACTATAGAAGTTCCCGCTACTCCGTATTGTTCTTTTTTGTGTTTCAAAATCACACTGCACTAAACCAAAAGCTGCACTTTCTCCTTCCGACCATTCAAAATTATCCATCAAAGTCCAGTGATAATAGCGTTCTACAGGTAGCTGATGTTCTACTATTTGCTTAATATGCTCATAAATAAACAAGCTCCTAAAACTGTCAGTTCGATCACAAGTTCCATTTTCTGTAATCCAAATAGGAGCTTGATATTTTTTGTATTGCGCCTGACAAAGAATAGTTAATCCCTCTGGATAAATATCCCAGCCTAAATCATTGGTTGGACGGTTAGGTAAAACATACTCTCGAAAATGTTTAATGGCACTTCTCGAATAATAGTTGATGCCGATATAGTCATAGTATTTGCCCTTACCGTAAGGAGCAGAAATCCCCAGTGGAAAAGCTAGCTTACCAGTGGACATCGATTTGGTAATTGCCCCTTGGAAGAGGTATTCCATAATTTTAGCCTCAAGCTGGTAAATTGGATTTTTATTATAGCCTTCAAAGACCCTCAGATGATTAGCAAAGCCCACTAAGACCTTTTTTTCACCATAAATGCGGTGGATCTCTTGATATGCCGCCAGATGGCAGAGTGTCAGATTTTTCATAACTCTCATTGCCGTAAAAAAAGATTTTTTACCTGGTGGCCACTGCCCATAAATATAGCCATTAGTAACATAAATATTTGGTTCGTTAATTGTCACAAAGGCTGTACATAAGTCCTGTAATTGTTCAACCACAAAAGTAACATAGGCGAGAAAGATTGGTACAGCTGAGCTTTTGCTAAAGGCTCCTTGTTCTTCAAACCAACTCGGATTGGAGAAATGATGGAGTGTAAGTAGGGGCTCAATCTTGTATTGTAAAAGTAATTTAAGCTCTTCGCGGTAGTGCTCTATGGCAGCTTGATCAAAATTACCCTGAGTAGGTTCAATGCGGCTCCACTCAATTCCCATTCGGTAATGCTTTATCCCCAGCTCTGCCATCAACTGAATATCCTCTTCATAAAGCTCCCAGTGTTGGTTTCCGCGACTAGGTGAAGATCCGTCTTTAATTTTTTTCGCTTTTTTTGCCCAAGCATACCAGGAGTTATCAGTTGTACCGCCCTCGATTTGCGTAGCAGCCGTTGCACAGCCTAACCCTAGCTTTTCAGGTAGTAAAAAAGGTTGCAAGTTGCTCATAGTTTTCTAGCCTCCTAGCTTTAATCTAAATCCTGAATATTCATTTTTTCCAATTCATGCTTATTTTTCTCATTAACCTTAGTTCTACAGACCAAATAAATCAAAAAATTAATCCCAGCTGGAATTGCAGCTACGAGAAAAACTAAAATGATTGGCAAAATATCCCCAGTATAAACCATCCTAGCAAAGGAAATAAACCCTGCCAAGAAAAGATAAATAAGCGGCAAGATTAAGCCAAACCATTTATTCTTTTGCAAAGAGAGAATTATCTGTAGAGCAAGCAGTGCTACAAAAATTATTAAGAGTATCGGTAATACGATTATTCCACTATACATTTTCTATTTGCTCCTTTTTCGTCTTTTTATACTCTGCTATTAAAATTTTTGCAGTATCAAAGTCCAGCTTTTCATTTACAGCCAGTCTTTTAATCATAGCAACAAAAGGCTCTTGCCCATTGTCTTCACTTATTTTAATCTTTTGAATCAACCTATCTAAACGTAGTCGTACTGTAGGGTAGGTAACCCCATAAATAGTCGCAGCCTCTTTGAGAGAACCAGAAGCCAGTAAAAATTTTTTGATGAATACCAGGTCTTCATCGTCTAAATTACTTAACCATTCTGGTAAAACATCCCTTGTCATTCTGTACCTCCTACATATTATTATGTTTTTCACTATTAATATTATTAATAATATTAATATATCATTTAATAATATTAAAGTCAACAGCAGAAAAAGACACAAGCATAGTTTTTAGGCTATCTTTGTATCTTAATATTCTTACAGTACTTATCACTTTGCGTAAGGTATTTTGTATAAGCTGCTTACTCCAAATTGCCTATTTTAAGACCTATACTTTTTATTGTTTTATATTCACGGGTATGATTTTTCCTCTAATCAACACTATTTTCATTACTCTGAATTATGCAAAAAGCTTTTTTAACGCAACTTATTTAATAATTTCTACTAAATTTAGACAAAATTTTATCTGCTAATTTTTCAAAATTTTTCAATTGACATTAAAATATATTAGATAAATAATGAAGTTGTACTAACAGAATAAATTATACAAAGGAGTGATTTCCATGCCAAAAGTAGTCCCAAACAACAAATTCTGGTTGCGAGGTGGTCATATGAACCAGAAACGTCATTTTGAAATGACCGCAGCCGAAAAAGCCCATGTTGCAAGCTGTCTTGGCACTAAAAGTGAACACCCTTGCAAAAACCCTGTCTTTAGATGTAGCGCCTGCGGTAATTATGGCTGCGACCAAGAATTTGTCGATAAATGTTCCTCACAGGGATTTAAGAATGATAAATGCTTACACTGTGGTGAAGTTGGAACTCGTATCCCACTTTTACAAACAGAATTTGCTAAATACGTTACTGAATGGGAAAAAGAAGTACCTACTATCGAAGGTTAGTAGTTTAGCCAGTTAAAAAGAGCCAAGTAGCAGCATTTCATAACTGTTACTTGGCTCTTTTTGTTTTTTTTGATTAAATCTGTCTGCTACACGGAACTTAGCGACCAAATAAGATTAAAGCACCCGCAACTATAGCTAGTACTGCTCTGATCATCGTAAAAGCTGGAATGGGAAGACTAACAACTTGTGCAAGACCGGTTAAGATGAGCCAGATAGCAAGTATTAGCATTCCTAAATTTCTATTTCTTTTCATTTAACATTCTCCTCCTTAGCTAGCATTAATCAGCTTGCAAAATACCCACTATTCAGCCTGAACTTTCTCTGTCTTATCACTATTATTGATAGTAAGGTTTTCCACCGTACCCCGCATTTCCTTAAGCTCAAAATCCTTAATCCTGACATTTAGTTCTTCCAGTTTTTTTTCTGAATTTTTTAAGTTATTTGCTAATTCTCTGTTCTTCAGTCCTGATTTTATTCTACTGAACAGCCCCAAAAAGGTTGCAATAGCTGCTCCTAGTCCTGCAGAGACCAATATAACCACCGACTGTGCCATTTCATAATCAAAGCCAAAGAATTTAATCAAGACAATCCCCGAATTAAGCACTGCAAAGGTAGCTACCAACAGAGAAAAGATAATTGAAATAATAAACCAGAGTTGCATAAACCCACATCCTTATATTTTGATATTTTTAATGCTCATTCTTAGGTCTTTATTCTCACTAATTTACTTCAGCAGCAAGCACCACTGCAATATTGCCCCTAGTTGCATTAGAATAAGGGCATACTTGGTGAGCCTCTTGTACTAGCGCTTCTGCTTCAGCAAGCAAAATATCCTTAAATGTTGCTAAAATGTTTACAGCTAAAGCAAATCCTCCTGTATCATTTTTGCCCATACCAACTGTGAGTTTAACGGTTGGGACTGGAATAGCAAGCTTCTTTGTTCTTACCACATGCTGCAGAGCACTTCCGAAGCAGGCGGCGTAGCCAGCTGCAAAGAGCTGTTCTGGATTGACTCCATCCGCTTTCTTACCACCCATTTC
>JBAXCZ010000028.1:0-25145 GCA_037141195.1 Clostridia bacterium | reverse complement strand
ATCATTATAGCAGGGGGACTTTACTTTTCTGTGTCTGGGTACCTGATGTATAATCAAGCTGTAAAGCATGTTCCACTCACAGAAAAAGTTTTAGCTTTACAATCAAGTAGTAGCTATACAAAAATAGCAGATATTAATCAAGATTTTTTGGATGCAGTTGTTGCTGTAGAGGATAAACATTTTTTTAAGCATAGTGGGATAGATATACAGTCTACCTTACGAGCTGTGCTAAAAAATATCAAGATGATGTCCTTTGTGGAGGGTGGTAGTTCTATTACCCAACAGGTAGCAAAAAATATGTACTTCACGCAAGAGAAGAAAATTGAGCGTAAGGTTGCTGAGCTTTTTGTGGTATTCCAGCTAGAAAAATTATATGATAAAAAGGAAATACTAGAGTTCTATGTGAATATGAATTATTATGGTGATGGATTTTATGGAGTGAAGAACGCATCATTAGGATATTTTGGTATTTTACCTAGTAAGCTTAACTTAGCACAAGCGTCGCTCTTGGCTGGACTCCCTAATGCCCCTAGTGCTTACCAACTTAGTACAGGCAAAGATATGGCACTGCAAAGACAATTAGAAGTACTTAATGCAATGCTGAGCCAAGGATATATCTCCCAAAAACAAATGCAATCGGTCATTAGAAACTAGCTAAGCCATGGTAAAAGTTTTTTTTGACAACGAACAAAAATTATACTACAATGAATCTTGAAATATATATGAAAATGCGTTGAAGAGTCGAGTACAATGATGAAGGCTTTAAGAGAGAAAGCACCTAGGCTGTAAGTGCCTTTAAGCAAAGAACATTGGAAAACCAACTCGGAGCACCTACAAAATTAGGCGTATCTCTGCGATAAAGGGGCTAAAGGGGATTTATCCCAAATTAGAGTGGAACCACGGAGCTGCCGTCTCTTTCGAGACTGTAGCTCTTTTTAAATTTTTTTACAGGAGGCAAACAAATGATAAATGTTACTTTAAAAGACGGTAAGGTGTTAGAAGTAGAAGCAGGGACTAGCATTATGGAATTGGCAAAAGGCATAAGTGGTAAATTGGCAAAGAATGCTCTAGCAGCTAAAGTGGATGGAGAAATCAAGGATTTGATGTTTCCATTAGACCAGGATGCGGCAATAGAAATTTTAACCTCAGATGATGAGGAAGCTTTAGTCGCTCTTAGACACAGTACTGCTCATATTATGGCACAAGCTGTACAACATCTTTTTCCAGGAGTGAAATTTGGAATTGGACCATCAATAAAAGATGGCTATTATTACGATTTTGATACAGAACATGCATTTTCTCCTGATGACTTGGTTGCAATTGAAAAGGAAATGGGGAAAATTATTGCGGCTGACTATGTTTTTGAGCGTAGAGAAGTAAGTCGTAAGGAAGCTTTAGATTTTTTTGCTGCTGCAGGTGAAATCTACAAGGTAGAACTAATCGAGGGGTTACCAGAAGACGTGATAATTACTATGTATACACAAGGTGATTTTACTGACCTCTGTGCAGGACCGCATATACCTTCCACAGGCAAGGTGAAAGCTATCAAAATGATGTCTTTAGCTGGCGCTTATTGGCGAGGTAGTGAAAAGAATAAAATGCTACAGAGGATTTATGGCACGGCATTTTTGAAAAAGGCTGATTTAGAATTGTACTTAACAAGATTGGAAGAAGCCAAAAGGCGTGATCATAGAAAATTAGGACAGGCGTTAAATCTTTTTACGATGGTAGACGAAGCTCCTGGCATGCCTTTATTTTTACCTAAAGGGATGGCGCTTAGAAATGAACTAGAGGGTTTTATGCGTGAACAATATAAACGGTGGGGTTATGAGGAAATAAAAACTCCAATTATGATGAATCGGATACTCTGGGAAACATCAGGCCACTGGGAACACTATCGAGATAATATGTATTTTACCAAGATTGATGAACAAGATTATTGCATAAAACCAATGAATTGTCCTGGTTGCATGCTAGTTTACAAACATAATCAACATAGCTATCGTGAATTTCCAATTCGCTATGCTGAGATGGGATTAGTACATCGTCATGAAAAATCTGGTGTTTTGCACGGATTGATGCGAGTAAGGGCATTTACTCAAGACGATGCACATATTTTTATGCTGGATAGTCAAATCAAAGATGAAATAAAAGCAGTAATTGATATGGTTGATGCAGTGTATAGCGTTTTTGGTTTTAAATATAATATTGAATTGTCTACTAAACCGGAAGATGCTATGGGAGATCCAGTTTTATGGGATATTGCCACAGCATCTTTAAGACAAGCATTAGATGAAAAGGGCATAACTTATATTGTGAATGAGGGAGATGGAGCTTTTTACGGGCCTAAGATTGACTTTCATTTAGAGGATTCTATTGGTCGTACATGGCAGTGCGGTACTATTCAACTGGATTTCCAAATGCCAGAAAAATTTGATCTTGTCTATGTTGGCGAAGATGGAGCAAAACATCGTCCTGTAATGATACATAGAGCAATTTTTGGGAGTATAGAAAGATTCATTGGAATTTTAATTGAACATTTTGCTGCAGCATTTCCAACTTGGCTTGCTCCAGTTCAAGTTAAATTATTACCTATTGCTACAGATAAGCATGGTGAATATGCTAAAGCTTTAGCTTTTAAGCTAGATGATCTGGGCATACGTGTAGAAACTGATTTGCGCAATGAAAAAATTGGCTATAAAATAAGGGAAGCACAGATGGAAAAGATCCCTTATATGCTAGTTATTGGTGATAAGGAAATGGAAAGTGGGGAAGTAGCAGTGCGTAAGCGTGGCGAAGGAGATCAAGGCGCGATTGCTATTGAGGATTTTGTGGCAAAGCTGTTAATTGAAATTAAAGAGAAGAGCTGAAAAATTAATTCTCTATTGAAGCTTGTGTAATATTTGTGGAATAAATATGTTGAAATTTATAAAATAAATTTGACTTAACTGGTGAATTTTGATATTATTCTTTGAGAGCAAGAAGAAACTATCCGTTTCTCACCTGGCCACAGTAGTGTGCCACGGTTTATAGGTAACGATTGATACGGATAGGTGTATACCTATCCGTATTTTTGCTCTTTTATAGGAACGAAATTTGGAGGTGTTAATTATTAGCAAGGAATTGAAAACAAATGAAGAGATTCGCGCCAAAGAAGTCCGTATGGTTGATGACAATGGTGAACAGCTAGGAATTATGGTTACGCGCGATGCTCTTAAGCTAGCCCAAGAACGTGAACTTGATTTAGTGGAGATTTCTCCTAACGGTAAACCGCCTGTTTGCAAGCTGATGAATTATGGAAAGTATCGTTTCGAGCAGAGCAAAAGAGAAAAAGAAGCTCGTAAAAAACAAAAAGTCGTCAGTGTAAAAGAGGTTAAGTTTAGGTTAGGTATTGAAGAACACGATTATCAGGTTAAGGCGAAAGCTGCGCAAAAATTTTTACAGGACGGGGATAAGCTTAAGGTTACAATTATGTTCCGTGGTAGAGAAAGAGCGCACACAGAGGCGGGTACAGTTATTTGTATGAAGCTTGCTAAGCAATTAGAGGAATTAGCCTCCATTGAAAGTAGGCCAAGTGTAGAGGGCAGAAACATGATTATGGTTCTTGCTCCTAGGTCAGATAAGACTGCTAAAAAGACTGAAGAATAACAAAGAAAAGAGGGACTATCATGCCAAAAATGAAAACACATAGAGGCGCGGCAAAAAGATTTAAGAAAACAGGAACTGGCAAATTCACAGCAGGACATGCGTATAAAAGCCATATCCTAGGTAAAAAATCTCCGAAACGTAAGCGTAATTTGCGTCAGGTTGATGTTTTAGACTCTACATTGAGAAAGAAAGTAAAAGATTTACTACCATATATTTAAGAAGGAGGTATTTACATGGCTCGTATTAAAAGAGGAGTGACAACTCATCGTCGTCACAAAAAAATCTTAAAATTAGCTAGAGGTTACTTTGGCTCAAAATCTAAATTATTCAAAACAGCTAACCAAGCTGTTATGAGATCTATGGCATATGCTACTGCCCACAGAAGGAAAAAGAAAGGTGATTTCCGTAAACTTTGGATTCAGCGTATTAACGCTGCTGTACGTGAGCACGGGATGTCCTACAGCCGTTTCATTAATGCAATGAAATTAAAGGGTTTTGAAGTAAACCGCAAAATGTTAGCGGATTTAGCAGTAAGTGATCCAAAAGCATTTGCAGCTATTGTTGAAGCTGTAAAATAGAGTATAATAAAGGCTGTGTTGTGCCTGTAGCGAAAAAGCTTTTTCTCAAACTTGAGTTAAATTTGCGCTATTGCACCACAGCTTTTTTCTTAATTGATTGTTAATCTAATCGAGGTGTAGAAGATGAAAGAATTTGCCGTGATCGGATTGGGTCGTTTTGGAGTTAGCTTGGCGGAACGTTTACTAGATTTAGGGCACAATGTGCTAGCAATTGATGTTTCCGCTGAAAAGGTTCAAGATGCTTCCGAAATAGTTGATCATGCGGTAGTGGCTGATGCTACGGATGAAGACGATTTAAGGGCTCTAGGCATGCGTAATTTTGATGTAGTAGTAGTAGCCATTGGTGAAAATATTCAAGCAAGTATTTTATGTACAGTTTTATTGAAGGAATTAGGTGTAAAAACAGTAATTACTAAAGCAGTAAGTGATTTACACGGTAAAGTTTTAGAGCGCGTAGGTGCTGATAAGGTAGTCTTTCCTGAGCGTGATATGGGACAAAAATTGGCGTATAGCTTAAGTGCATCTAATGTGATTGATTATATGGTGCTGAGTAATGAATACGGGATTGAGGAAATGCGTATTCCAAAAAAATTATGTGGCATTACCTTAGAAAAATTAAAACTCAGGGCAAAATATGGTCTTAATATTATTGGCATAAAAAAAGCTAATGGTGCATATATCCATAGTGTAGGTGCAGATACAATTTTCGAGATAAATGATGTGGCAATTGTAGCGGGCAGCTATAAGGGATTACGTATTATGGAGGAAGAATAATTGTGAGTGATGTTATTTCCTCAGCTGGTAATCCTTTGCTTAAAGCGGTAAGAAAACTGGCTCAGTCCAAGGTAGAAGAACGCTTTATAGTAGAAGGTGAGCGGGTAGTAGCAGAGCTTTTCACCACTGATTTGTTAGTGGAAAAGCTTTTTTTCGTAGAAAAATATGCGCATATAGCAGACAAGTGGCAAAAGCGCGGAACACAGGTTTTTGAACTCACCCCAGCTGCTTTTGCTAGTATTAGTGAAACAAAAAATGCGCAAGGAGTTTTAGCTATAGCTGTAAGAAAAACTTTTGCTTTAGAAGTTTTACTCCAAAATAAAGATATCAGCTTTTTTGTTTTAGGAGACCATGTGCAGGATCCAGGAAATCTCGGAACAATTATCAGGACAGCAGCAGCAGCAGGTTTTGGTGGATTGCTTTTAACAGTTGGCAGCGTTGACGCTTATAATCCTAAGGTGGTTCGAGCTACCATGGGCGGTTGCTTTAAGCTCCCAATCGTGGAAAAGTTACAAATCAAAAGATTAAAGCCCATTTTTCAGCAGTATGGTTATCAGCTGGTGCTTGCAGATGTGCGAGCAGAGTCTATTTATACTGAAATCGATTTGCGGAAGCGTACTGTGTTATGGATAGGAAATGAAAATACTGGTCCAGATAAAGAGTGCTTAGATTTAGCAGATGTACTGGTTAAGATTCCACAACCAGGTGCTGTAGAATCACTTAATGTCAGCGTTGCTGCAAGTTTAATAATGTATGAGGCTTTGCGTCAAAGAGGCTGGAGCTAAAAATAAATATGAAGACGATGAAAAGGAAAAGTATATTGCTGTAGTTGTTGTAGGGAGGCTGGATCATGGACTGAAAGTCCGGCTAATGGACAGGCAATAGAAGTTCACCTGGGAGTTTCTCGCTGAAATAGTAGTAGGCTGAGACGGTAATCACCGTTATTGATTGTCACAGGGGAGAGTCTGCCCTATAAGGTGGTAACGTAGCTTTCGTTCCTTGGGAATGAAAGCTTTTTTGTTAGAAAAAGCTAGTTTTAAGAATAATGATATATTACTTGAAAGAAAATAGGAGGAAACTATGCGCGAACAATTAACTGAACTGCGAAAATCAGCATTAGAACAGTTGCAAAAAGCCAATCAACTAGAGATGTTAAATGAACTAAAAATTCAACTATTAGGCAAAAAAGGTGAATTAACACAAATCCTGCGGGGCATGGGCAAATTAGCTCAAGAGGAAAGACCACTAATGGGTAGCCTAGTGAATGAAGTTAGAGATGAAATTGAAGCATTGCTTAATAAAAAAATGGAAGATTTTCAGCAAGCACAATTAGCACAGCAATTAGTTAAAGAAAAAATTGATGTAACTCTTCCAAGCAAAGATATAGAAAAAGGCTATAAACACCCTATCACCATAATTATTGATGAAATCAAGGAAATTTTTGCAGGGATGGGCTTCGCTGTTGCAGAAGGGCCAGAGATAGAATTGGATTATTATAATTTTGAACTCTTAAATATTCCTAAAGAGCATCCTGCTCGTGATATGCAAGATTCTTTCTACATTTCCAAAGAAATGCTTTTAAGAACTCATACCTCGCCTGTACAGGCACGTGTTATGCAGAGCAAAAACGGTAAGCTACCAGTTAAGGTTATTGCCCCTGGCAAGGTTTTTAGAAGAGATGATGATGCTACACACTCACCCATGTTTCATCAAGTTGAGGGATTATTAATTGATGAAAATATCACTTTAGCAGACTTGAAAGGTATTCTCCTGCTTTTTGCCAAAAGAATGTTTGGAGCGGAGCGTGAAATTCGTTTACGTCCAAGTTTCTTTCCTTTCACCGAGCCTAGCGCTGAGGTAGATATATCATGCATGGCTTGTGGTGGTACTGGATGTCGCTTATGTAAACAAACAGGTTGGATTGAGGTGCTTGGTAGTGGGATGGTGCATCCAAATGTGCTGCGCATGTCTGGTTATGATCCGGAAAAGGCAACTGGTTTTGCATTTGGAATGGGTGTAGAGAGGATTGCTATGCTTAAATATGGCATTGAGGATATGAGACTCTTATTTGATAACGATGTGCGATTTTTACAACAATTCTAAAGGGAAAGGGGAAAAATATGCTATTATCATTAAATTGGTTAAAAAAATATGTAAATGTAAATCTGACGGGAGACGAATTAGCAAAACGCTTAACCATGGCAGGATTAGCGGTAGATAATGTCTATCCACCACATAAAATTGAAAATATAATTATCGGTAAAATCTTGAATATTAAAAAACATGAAGATTCTGATCATTTATTAATTTGTTCAGTGTTGGTGCAAGAGGCACTAGCACCTATTCAAATTGTAACCGGGGCGAGTAATGTTTATGAAGGTATGCTTGTGCCTGTCGCTATGCATGGAGCAATCTTGCCTGATGGAACAATAATTAAAAGAGGTAAGCTTCGTGGCGTAGAATCAAATGGTATGCTTTGTTCAGGAAGAGAGCTAGCTATTGATGAAGCTTTGCTCTACGATGAGGATAAGGACGGTATTATGGGCTTTCTAGAGGATGCGCCAATAGGGGCTGATGCTGCTAAATACCTAGGACTAGATGATACTATATTAGAATTAGATTTAACACCTAACCGTGCTGATTGCTATGCTATTATCAATGTTGCTAGAGAGGTAGCTGCACTTTTAGGAAAAGAACTCATGCTACCAACTTTACTTGAGCCTAAGCAAGTATTAACAACACACAAGGACTTAAAGGTAAGTATTGCAGCACCAGCTTTATGCTATCGCTATATTGGGCGAAAAGCAGAAAATATTGTCATTAAGCGTTCCCCGCAATGGTTAGTAAACTTCCTGCGCTCTGCCGGAATAAGGCCTATAAATAATATTGTTGATATTACTAACTTTGTGCTATTAGAAATGGGACAACCATTACACGCTTTTGATGCTAAACTCTTAAGCGGAGCTGAAATTCTCGTGCGTTGTGCTAAAAATGGCGAAAAAATCTTTACACTTGATGAGATTGAGCGTTCTTTAGATGAAGAAATGCTCTTAATCACGGATGGTTCAAAAGCCATCGCGGTAGCAGGGGTGATGGGTGGACTGAACTCTGGTATTCAAGCAGAGACTAAAGAAATAATTATTGAGGCAGCTATTTTTGATCGAAGTAGTATTCGAAAAACAGCGCGCAAACTAGGTCTTCACTCTGAAGCAGCTAGTAGGTATGAAAAAGGGTTAAGCACAGTTACTAGCTATCATGCTATGAACCGAGCAGCTGCGCTAATTGAAGAATTGAATATTGGAATAGCTTGCAGCTGGGAAATTGATTGCTATCCTCAAACCGAGCAGAAAACTGTTGTGACAATTGATTGGAATTTAGCTAATAGGGTTTTAGGTACTAGCTTTACTAAAGCAGAAGTGCTGCATGTTTTTGCAAGACTAAGCTTTACGGTAGAGGAGCAAGGGGATATCTTGAGTGTAGGAATTCCTTACTACCGAATTGATATAACTGAAGCAATTGATTTAGTAGAAGAGGTAGCTCGTTTTTATGGTTTTGATGCAATTCCAACTACACTGCCAAGTGGCAAGTTCACATCTGAAGAGGAAGCACCGAGTCAAAAGCTCGAGGATAAGTTGAAAAGCAGTTTAGCGGCAGCAGGATTATATGAAATTATTACCTATAGCTTTATCAATGAAAAATCATTTGATAAACTCCAACTAGCAGCTGATGATGGATTGAGACAAGTAATTCCAATTGCTAATCCACTTTCTGAGGAGCAAGGTGTCATGCGCAGCACCCTGTTACCAGGAATTTTAGAAACAGCAGTTCGCAATTTGAATAAAAGAAACCTTAATCTGCGCCTTTTTGAAATTGGAAGAGTTTTTGAGGTGGCAGCAGCTTATGAAAGTCAGTTGCCAAATGAAAGATTGCATTTAGCTTGCCTACTAAGTGGAAAACAATTGAAAACTTGGGCACAAAATGAGCAGGAAGTTGATTTCTTTACTATGAAGGGCTTGTTCGAGCAAATATTTGCTGGACTAAAATTGAGTGGGGTGATTTATCAAGAATTAACAGACTGCACTTACCTGCATCCAGGCAGAGCTGCTAATATTTGCTATCAAGGCACAATTATTGGAAAACTAGGTGAAGTACATCCAAACGTAGTGGAAAATTATGGGTTGAGTCAAAAAACCTATGTAGCAGAGCTTGATTTACAGGAACTAATTTCTAGTATAAATATTGTACCGCTAGCTACTTCTTTACCTCGTTTCCAAGGGGCTGAAAGAGATATGGCAATAGTTTTGCCTGATTATGTAGCTGCAGGTGAGGTAGAAGCATCCATAAAACAAGCAGCAGGGGAATACTTGAGTAAGCTGCGACTTTTTGATATTTATCAGGGAAAAGGAATTGAACCAGGATTTAAGAGCATGGCTTATAGCCTTACTTGGTTATCAGCTAGTGAACAGCTGACGGAAGAAACTATCAAAGAATTTCATGAAAAAATCCTAAATGAACTTGCTAAACAATTTAAGGCTAAGCTTAGATAGGCTAAGATTTCTAAAAAAATAAAAAGGGTGCACATCGTGCATCCTTTTTACTATGAAAGCAAGGATAGCTGAGCTTATTTCAACATATTTTCTCTAGCAAAGCACTTGCTAAATACATAAAATAAGGTAGAATATGCATATATGCAAATTATGCAGGAATCTGTTGTGGAGGCATGAACTATGGCGGAAGAACTTAAAAATGAACGGATAAAAGTAAAGGTTTATGATGCTGATTATTACTTAAAGGCAAATCGTGATAATGCAGATTATCTACAGAAAATCGCTATGGAATTGGATGAGAAGATGGAGCAAGTTCATAAAACTATTAAATACTTAAATGGTAAAGAAATTGCAGTCTTGGTAGCCCTTAATCTTTTAGATGAACTGCACGAGTCAAAAAGCAAATATGAGGAATTGATGCGTGTTATTAAGCTTGAGAGCAAGCATTAGAGTAGCTGAAAAACTTACCGGTAGTAACTCTAGTACTTGACGTAACTTCAAGAAAAGCATATAATTTTAAATTGTTGGAAATGCGAAATGATCGCGCAGGAGTTTACTCTTGTGAGGAAAGTCCTGGCTAGCGCAAGCTGCGACGTGATTTACACGGGGTGTGGTGCCTGCTTGCAGGGAAAGTGCCTGGTGCAAACCAGGGGAGGGTAACCTTACGGCGGAGAAAGCAGACCAAGTGCCTGCAATTATCCATAAAGTGCTATAGTGACGATACTGCTGGCAACAGCAGGAGTGAGACGACGTAAACCCCACTTTGCTAGAAACCTTCTGAGAAGGGAACCGGTGGAAAGGAAATGAACGGACTACCGGCAGCTACGGCTGAGAAAGATGATCATTCTATGACAGAATCAGGCTTATTGCATTTCCAACTCTTTTTTCTTAAACTATATTAAAAAATCTAAATAGTCAGAAAAACCTTGACGTTACAACTATAATTCATGTATAATTCAATTCGTCGTTGTGGTTTAGTAGCTGGAAATAACTAAAGCTTATACAAGTAGTGAAAGTTTTTTCTGGGAAGAAAAACTAGTAAGTATTGACAAGTAAGTGAGCAGAAGTTATAATAAAAAACGTCGCTATACATAGTAAATGCCTACGAGGTTAAGAATGGGCGATTAGCTCAGCTGGGAGAGCGCCTGCCTTACAAGCAGGATGTCGGCGGTTCGATCCCGTCATCGCCCACCATTATGGCCCCGTGGTGTAGTTGGTTAACACGCTAGCCTGTCACGCTAGAGATCGACGGTTCAAGTCCGTTCGGGGTCGCCATTTAGCTAGCATCTTGTCTGCCTCGGTAGCTCAGTCGGTAGAGCAGAGGACTGAAAATCCTCGTGTCGGCGGTTCGATTCCGCCCTGAGGCACCATTTTTTGCATAACTACACTGCGATGCCAGTGCGAAAGTAGCTCAGTGGTAGAGCATCGCCTTGCCAAGGCGAGGGTCGCGAGTCCGAATCTCGTCTTTCGCTCCACTGTGGCGACGTGGCCAAGCGGCTAAGGCAGAGGACTGCAAATCCTCCATCCCCGGTTCAAATCCGGGCGTCGCCTCCATTAAAACTTAAAAAAACGTAAGCCCGGGTGGCGGAACTGGCAGACGCACAGGACTTAAAATCCTGCGAGGTTCATCCCTCGTACCGGTTCGATTCCGGTCCCGGGCACCAAGCAAAACCTTCACTCAACGGTGAAGGTTTTTTGCGTGTAAAAACGGAATGCTGAATTAATATTAAAAAAATGTCTTAAATGCTGAATATAAACAGCTAAATAATAAAAAAGTAACTTTAAGAAGGGTTGGAAATATCTGTGGAAGCTTATAATCATGGTAAATTGGAGAAAAAATGGCAAAAACTCTGGGAGGAAACAGGAGCTTTTCATGCTAGTGATGATTATACAAAAGAAAAATACTATGCCTTGATTGAATTTCCTTATCCATCAGGTCAAGGATTGCATGTTGGGCACCCAAGACCATATACTGCACTTGATATTGTAGCAAGAAAACGCAGGATGGAAGGCTTTAACGTGCTTTATCCAATGGGCTGGGATGCTTTTGGACTGCCGACAGAAAACTATGCAATAAAAAACAAGATCCATCCGCGCATTGTAACGGAACAAAACATTAAAAGGTTTAAAGGTCAGTTGCAATCCTTAGGTTTATCCTTTGATTGGTCAAGGGAAATAAATACCACTGACCCTAATTACTATAAATGGACCCAGTGGATATTCATCCAGCTTTTTAATAAAGGACTGGCATATAAAAAAGAATTCCCGATTAACTGGTGCCCTGATTGTAAATGTGGTTTAGCAAATGAAGAAGTAGTTAATGGTGCTTGCGAGCGTTGCGGTACAGAAGTAGTACGCAAGGTAAAAAATCAGTGGATGATGAGAATTACAGATTATGCAGAAAAACTAATTAAAGATTTAGATTTAGTAGATTATATTGAAAAAGTTAAAATACAACAAAAAAACTGGATAGGCCGCTCAGAAGGCATGGAAGTTGATTTTACTGTTCAGGGGTTAACCGATAAACTGAGAGTGTATACCACTCGTCCTGATACACTTTTTGGGGTTACTTACATGGTAATATCGCCAGAACATCCAATTTTAGAACAAGAAAAGGCGAAAATCAACAACTACGAAGAAATTATTGCTTACAGAGAGTTTTCTGCAAAAAAATCCGACTTTGAACGAACTGAAATGAGTAAAGAAAAAACAGGGTTAATTGTTCATGGATTAAGCGCAATCAACCCAGTTAATAGCCAAGAAATTCCAATATTTGTATCCGATTATGTCTTAATGTCCTATGGTACAGGAGCTATTATGGCAGTACCTGGGCATGATACAAGAGACTGGGAATTTGCCAAAAAGTTTCAATTGCCAATTGTGGAAGTAGTAGCTGGAGGCAATATTGCAGATGCTGCTTTTACTGATATTGAAACAGGCAGTATGATTAACTCTGATTTTTTAAATGGTATGGAGGTAACTGCAGCTAAAACTGCTATTTCTGATTATTTAATTAGCAAAAGCTTAGGAGAAAGCAAGATAAATTATAAACTGCGTGATTGGGTCTTTTCGCGTCAGCGTTATTGGGGTGAGCCAATTCCCTTGGTGCTGTGTAAAAAATGTGGTTGGCAACCATTACCTGAGAGCCAATTGCCGCTATTATTACCTGATGTAGAGTCTTATGAACCTACAGACAATGGTGAATCACCATTAGCTAAGATGACATCATGGGTAAATACTACTTGCCCCAAATGTGGTGGTGCTGCAGCGAGAGAGACAGATACAATGCCACAGTGGGCAGGATCATCTTGGTACTTCCTACGTTATACTGATGTAAATAATGATCAAGCATTAGCTTCACCAGAAGCTCTAGCTTACTGGTTACCTATCGATTGGTATAATGGCGGAATGGAACACACAACTTTACATCTTTTATATTCTCGTTTCTGGCATAAATTTCTTTATGAGTGTGGTGTTGTACCAACACAAGAGCCATACCAAAAGCGCACTTCTCACGGTATGATTATGGGCGAAAATGGCGAGAAGATGTCTAAATCTAGGGGCAATGTAGTAAATCCGGATGATATAGTAGAAGAATTTGGTGCAGACACCTTGCGAATTTATGAGATGTTTATAGGTGACTTTGAAAAGAGCGTACCTTGGTCTATGAACGGGGTAAAAGGGTGCCGTCGCTTTTTAGATAGGGTTTGGCGCTTACAAGAAATTGCCAATAAGAATAAGGGCTACAGTAAAGAATTAGAAGCTAGTGTACATAAAACTATTAAAAAAGTTAGTAATGACTTTGAAAGCTTAAAATACAACACTGCAATATCGGCAATGATGAGCCTTTTGAATGAATTTACGGATAATGGTTCAATTACAACCGATGAATTTAAAACATTTTTGTTACTATTAAATCCTGTAGCACCACATATTACCGAGGAGTTGTGGGAAAAATTAGCGCATCCTGGATATATTTTCCAGCAACAATGGCCAGTGTGGGACGAAAGTAAGACCATTGATGACGTTATCGAAATAGGAGTACAGATCAGTGGGAAAGTGCGTAGCACAGTATTGATTCCTAGGATTGCTAAGCAAGCAGAAGCAGAAAAAATCGTCAAATCAGATGAAAAAATTCAAGAATGGATTAAAGATAAAACCATTGTTAAAGAGATTTATGTTCCAGGTAAGATTTATAATATTGTAGTGAAGTAAATATAAAAAGAAACCAAAAACACATAAAAGTTTTGGGTATACTTATGTTTACCTTGGCTACATAAAAGGATATATTTAATTCTGCCATGCGGTAAAAAACTGCATGGCAGAATTACTAAGTATGCAAGCAAAGGAGAAGATTACAAGTGAAATATATAGCTAATAATGACTTTGATTTTAGTAATACCTGTGTAACTTTTGGATATTTTGACGGAATTCACGTAGGTCATAGTGCGGTTATTAGTAAGCTATGGGAAACATCGAAAGTAGGGATGACCTCAGTTCTTATCAGCTTTGATCTTGATGAATCCTTGCTAGGGGAAAAGAAATTGCTTTCTACTGAGGAAGAAAAAAGGCATCTCTTAGAAAAAAATGGTCCGGATATAATGATTTCATATAAGGTAAGAACAGAAAATGTAGTGACGGAAGCATTTATTAAGGATGTCTTGATTGAAAAACTTGGGACAAAGGTAGTTGTTGCTGGGACAAGCTATGAGTTTATTGGTCTCTTAAGATCATGTGCAACTAAATTTGGGTTTAAGATAGTTGAATGCGCAGACGTGCTTTATGATAGAAAGCTAATAACATCAGAGCGTATTTTAAAAGAATTGGTAAATGGAACAATAGCGGAGGCTAATAAGCTGTTAGGACATGCATACTTAATAATGGGGAAGGTTGTGCATGGCAGAGAATTAGGAAGAACTGTTGGGATGCCGACGGTTAATCTAGGCTTAAATAAATTCAAGCAACTACCTGCATTTGGCGTTTTTGGAACCATTTCAGAGATTGACGAAGAAAAGGTAAAGGGCTTGACCAGCATAGGGTATAGACCATCGGTAGATAGTGATTATTATATAACTATCGAAACCTATTTGCTAAATTTTTCAGGTGATTTATACGATAAAACCATTGCTTTGGAAATTCATATATATATAAGAGAAATTATGAAGTTTAATAATATAGAAGAGGTAAAGGCACAAGTAAACAAAGATGTGGAATTGATTAGGGCAGATTTAGATATGATAGGATATATTTAATGGTTTTAAGTATAAGAAATTTTGGTATAAACATGGGATGTTTATACCAAAATTTCTTATTTACTTTTAATTTAAGTTTTTTATTTCAAAGTTTATGGATTTACTAGATTTTGCAATTTAATGCCATGAAAAAAATCCTGAACATTTGTCATAGCTTCAGTAAAAACTGCATGGTTAGTTGCGATAGTTTCCGTTCCAATATGTGGTGTTAACACTACATTGTCTAATGAAAGAAATGATTCATTTATGTCTGGCTCACTGATAAAGACATCTAAACCAGCTCCTGCAATAGTTTTTTGCTGTAAAGCTAATAAAAGTGCTTTTTCGTCGACGACAGCCCCTCTAGCAATATTGATTAAAAAGGCAGTGCTTTTCATCAAAGCTAGTTCTCGCTCACTAATCATCCTAGTAGTTGTCTCGGATAGGGATACCGAAAGCAAAATGCAGTCACAACTCGCAAGTAACTGGTCAAGAGGTAAATAGGTTGCAGCTGTTTTTTTTGCTTCGTCTATTTTATTGCTTCTATTGTAATAGAAGATTTCCATGCCGAAGATGCTGGCGTAAGATGCAATTTTTTGACCTATTCTACCAAAACCAATGATACCTAATTTTTTACCTAGCAGATTAGTACCAGTTAGTCCTAAAGCTCCCCAAATAGTTCGGTCTCCTGCTCGCATGCGTCGGTCAGCCTCTGTTATCCGTCGTAGAAGATTAAAAATCATACCCATACCTAGTTCTGCAGTAGATACCGTTACAGCATTGGGACAGTTGCAAACTTTAATACCGAGTTGTTTTGCTGCAATTATATCAATGTGATTATAGCCAACTCCGAAGGTATTGACAATTTTCAATTTATTCCCCGCTAGCAGAATTTCTTCATCTACTGGGCAATAAATTGTGAAGAATACATCATATTCGGGAATTTGTGCTATAATTTCTTTTTTGTTTAAGTGGTGGTCGCTTGTCGTGAATGCATATTCGGCAGCATATGGTGAGAGCCACTCTAAAGGTAGAGGATTAGGTAAAAGAATTTTTTTCATATTAACCTCACTTTATTTATTAATGAAGCAAGCATATCAAAAAAAACGTGTATGCACAATAGTATGTGCATACACGTTTTTTGTTTTTCGGTATTTATGATAAGATATGAAGAGTTACTGTTCGTCTTCCCCAGTTGCGACACTGGGTAGCGCTTAGCATAAACAAATCAATCTTGGTGTTTTTAATTGCTCCACCACAATCCTCAGCTATCCCAAAACCATACCCTTCTACATAAAGTTTTGTTCCATAGGGAATTACATGTGGATCCACCGCAATGGTACCAATTCTTGGTCTCGTACCGGTAGAAGTCCTGGTTCCTTGATAATATGCTGTAGAAACAACACTTAAAGTTTTTTCTACGCGATATGTAGCACTGCGGCTAATTGGTGTAGCAGAAATTCTTCGCCCTGAAAATTCAGGGGTGGTGATATAGACGATATTTTCTTGGATATTGTAATTAACTTCAGCACCAAGAGTGCTTAAGAAAAAATCAACTGGCACAAAACTTTTTCCGTTTTTATCCTGTGCAGGCAAAGATAAAAAATAATCTGTCGAATTTAGGTTCGCCTTTTCTTGAATACCAAATTTCAAGATGGTATTTTCTTTATTAATTTCTATTTGATGTGTTTCTTCATTGTAATTTACTTCGCAAGCAAGCGCTGTGAATATTTCCTTGGTGGGTAGATACATATTACCTTCAAAAAGATAAGGTGCATCGGAAACCTCGAGAGGAGTACCATTTACTACAATTTGGATGCTCTCTGTTGGTATTTCATCTTGTCCGCTGACTGCTAAGTTCTGAAATGGGGTAAGCGCGAATGATAACAGCGTAACAATAGAAACTGCTTTTGCAATTCTTAAAAATATATTCATAAATTAGCTCCTTTCAAAACCTTTTTCATAATAACACAAGAAAAACATAAAGTTCAACTTGACAAAATGATTTACATGTGATTTAGATACAAAAAAGGACTCTGATAAAAACAAGAATAATAACTGTTTGTATTAAGCTGAGAACATTAAAAGACAAAGCATAAAATTAACTTATGGAAAGAAAAAAATATTTCATGAGCTGGAAAGTTGTACTTAGATGGAATAGTTACTCTAAAATATTTTTGGAGTACTCAATGGCAATAACGCTAAAAAGCTGATGTAGCAACGTTTTAGAAGATTAGATGGCGAGAAAAGATTAAATACATAAAGCAATTTGCTGAATACATTTTTTATGAAAATCATGGTAACTTTGCAAAGCAACTAGCAAAAGATGCTTTTCAACTGTAAAAAAACCATGAAAAATGTATTTTATTACTATAGTATGGGTATCTAAATATATGTATTGCAAGAATTCTTTTAATAGTTTACAAGTTAGAATATATAGGTGTGCTTTTTAAAATATGTTACTATGATTAATTCGACAGTGACGGTAAAAATCCTGCTTGCAAGCAAAACTGAGTTTAATGTTGTATTTCGTAATATTAACATTTGCTCTATTTTATGATAGAATTAAACACATATTTAGAAGCGTAAATTAATGGAGGAAGTATAATGAAAATATTAGGCATTAACGGCAGTGCGAGAAAACAAGGTAATACAGCTAAACTAGTAAAAAAAATATTAGCTGGAGCTAAAGTAGTTGGTCATGAGGTTTCCTATATTGATGTAGCTGGACTAAATATTGAACCATGTTTAGCGTGTAGGTATTGCCGTAACCATGTAGGAGAGTGTATTACTAAGGATGGAATGGAAGCTGTCTGCCAACAAATGCTCTCAGCTGATATACTAGTTATAGGGTCTCCCATCTATTTTGCCACAATGACTGGAAATCTCAAAGTTCTACTCGATAGAGTATTTTTTTCAAAAAATTTACCAGCAGCTCCATTCGCTGGTAAAAAGGTGATTGTTGCCTATACTCAGCATCAAGAGGATATAGCCCGTTTCGAAAGTTATTTTGCACTTATGGAGCGGTCGCTATATGGTTATATGCAAATGCCTGTAATTGCTTCAATTGTAGTTGGTTCTACTGGAGAAATAGACGATATTTTAAGGCAGCCGGCAGCATTAGAGGAGGCCCAATTGATTGGCAAAAGCTTATAAATTTTAGATGTTAAATTAACGGATGGCGGGTATTATGCCCACCTTCCGTTTTTCTTTTCAATCAAGAATAACGGAAAATTTTTATCTTAAATCATGCAAAAAACAAATAAATAAGGTATAATTAATTTCAAATGTTCATTTTTGAAATGATAAGAAGTGAGGGAATATAGTGAATATCGTTAAAAATGTAGAGGACAAAATAAAGCAAGCAATTATAAATTCATTAGAAGTAGCAAAGGCGGCAGGAAAAATTTGCTATACTGATTTGCCTAATTTTACTTTGGAGGTACCGAGGGAAAAAAGTCATGGCGATTTTGCAACAAATTGCGGAATGCTTTTAGCAAAACAAGCAAAAATGAAACCTCGTGAAATTGCGGAATTAATTTTGGCAAACTTTGATAAAAATGGAACATGGGTAGAAAATTTGGAGATAGCTGGACCAGGCTTCATTAATTTCAGCTTGAACAATGCGTGGCTTTATGAAACTATTCCTACAATTTTAAGTGAAAAGACAAATTATGGTTCTAGCAAAATAGGAGCTGGTAAAAAAGTCAATGTAGAGTTTGTTAGTGCAAATCCTACAGGTCTTTTACATATGGGAAATGCTCGGGGAGCAGCGCTTGGAGATACAATCGGAAATCTTTTACAAGCTGCTGGATTTTATGTAGAAAAAGAATATTATATCAATGATGCAGGAAATCAAATTTTGCTTTTTGGTGAAACTCTTGATGTAAGACTACGCCAACACTTAGGCGAAAAAATTGAGCTAAGGGAAGATGGCTACCAAGGTATAGATATTATGGATACAGTGCAGCGCTATTTAAGTCAGCATGGAACAGGAATCATGAAGCTATCTGAAGCAGAACGCAGGCAGCTCTTGATAGATTACGCACTGAAAGAAAAGCTTGATCATATTTCTAATGCATTAGCCGCATTTGGTGTGCGGTATGATGTTTGGTTTAGAGAAAGCGAATTATATAATTCAGGTGCAGTAAAGCGTGCTATGGATATTTTACAAGAAAAGGGCTATGTTTATGAAAAAGAGGGAGCTCTTTGGCTAAAAACATCAAGTTTAGGGGAAGAAAAAGATGAGGTTATGGTTCGCTCTAATGGAACTCCAACTTATTTTGCAGGAGATATTGCCTATCACTTAAATAAATATGAACGTGGATTTACATGGCTAATCAATATTTGGGGAGCAGATCATCATGGTCATGTAGCAAGAATGAAAAACGCTATGAATCTTTTCGGTTATGAAAAGGAAAGTTTAGATATTATATTAATGCAATTAGTCAGGCTCTTTTCTAATGGAGAATTGATTAGAATGTCTAAACGTACTGGACAGTTTATTACTTTATTAGAGTTGATGGAAGAGGTAGGGGTAGATGCAGCGCGTTACTTCTTTGTTATGCGGAGTGCAGATAGCCACTTGGAATTTGACATGGATTTAGCGAGATCACAATCCAGTGATAATCCAGTATATTATGTGCAATATGCTCATGCACGCATTTGTAGTATTTTGCGGCAAGCAGCTGAAAATGATATTGATGTTCCAGAAGCTGGAACAACCAAGCTGGAACTTTTGAGTGATGCTGCAGAATTCACTTTACTGAAAAAGTTGGCAGATTTCCCTAATTTGATTGAAACGGCAGCTCTTATGCGTGAACCGCACCGGTTAACAACTTATGCCGGAGATCTTGCGGCTATTTTTCACAGCTTTTATGCGAAATGCCATGTTCTCAATGAAGCACCTGAGTTGACAGCTGTAAGACTACAATTAGCAGCTGCAACACGAATTACTTTAGGTAATTTATTGAAATTAATAGGTGTTTCTGCACCGGAAAAAATGTAGGAGGCGATTAGCTTGACAAAGTATATTTTCGTTACAGGAGGAGTGGTTTCATCTCTTGGAAAAGGGATTGCTGCTTCTTCTATTGGCCGCCTTTTAAAGAGCAGAGGCTTAAATGTAGTACAACAAAAATTTGATCCATATATTAATGTGGATGCAGGTCTTATTAGCCCATGGCAACATGGTGAGGTCTTTATTACTGATGATGGCGGAGAAACAGATCTTGATATAGGACACTATGAGCGATTCACAGATGTAAACTTGAGCAGAAATAATAGTATGACCACGGGTAAGGTATATCAAACGGTTTTAAATAAAGAACGTCATGGAGAATTTGGTGGAGGTACAGTGCAAGTAATTCCTCATATTACCAATGAAGTCAAGAAACGTATGCAAGAATCTGCGCGGACCGCTGCACCGGATGTAATAATTACAGAAATAGGTGGAACAGTTGGGGATATAGAATCACTGCCTTTTTTAGAAGCAATCCGTCAATTAAAAAATGATTTAGGAAGAGGGAATGTGCTTTATGTACACTGCACTCTTGTTCCATATATCAAAGCAGCAGGTGAAGTAAAAACTAAGCCGACTCAGCATAGTGTAAAAGAATTGCGTAGTATAGGCATTCAACCTGACGTTATTGTCTGCCGCGGGGAAAACCCTCTAGAGCAAGAAGTGTTGGATAAAATTTCGCTTTTTTGCGACGTGCCAAAAGAGGCTGTGGTAGATTGCCCTGATGCTAAAACAATCTATGAAGTACCGCTAATACTTCAAAAACAAGGGTTAGATGATTATATTGCACTTAAATTAGGATTAGAGCTCAAGCCAGCAGATCTTGCTGAATGGAGTGCTATGGTTGCAAGCATTAATAAGCTCTCTAAAACTGTGAAAATAGGATTAGTGGGAAAATATGTTAAGTTGCAGGATGCTTATTTAAGCTTAAATGAAGCTTTGTCACATGCTGCTCTTGTTTTCGAACGGAAAACTGATATAGCATGGATTGATGCAGCGGAGGTAAATGGAAAAAATGTAGCAAAAATTTGCGCAGGACTTGATTGTTTGGTGATTCCGCCAGATGACGGTATTTTAGGTGTTGAAGGTAAAATAGCAACAATTGCCTTTGCTAGGGAAAATGATATCCCGCTTTTGGCTATTGATCAAGGCATGCAATTGATGCTTTTGGAGTATGCAAAAAATGTTTGTGGCTTAAATGTAGTGAGCAGCGAATTTGAAAAAGATGAGCAAAATGAAATAATCAAAAGAGTATCTCAAGTATTACAAAATGATGGAGACAATCGTCGCATGGGAAGCTTCCCGTGTGCTATCAAACCTGGCTCTAAAGTAGCAGAAGCCTACAATAATGTTGAGACTGTATATGAGCGCCATGTACAGTCATATAGAATTAACAACGCATATAAAGATATATTAAAGGAGCATGGGCTAGCTATTAGTGCAGTTTCTCCTGATGGTCTTGTGATTGAAGCAATTGAATTATCGGAAAAGAATTTTTTTGTTGGCTGCCAATTTCAGCCACAGTTTAAGTCAAGACCTAATAGAGCTCATGGATTGTTTAGATTGCTTATGGAAAAGTCAATTAAGCAGGGAGTGGTAAAATGAAGGCCCGCTTAATAGGAGAAAATGAAAAAGGCCAATTTGATGCTTTTGTAGAAGAGGCAACTAAAGGGCACTTTTTACAAAGCTATGCTTGGGGTAATGTAAAAGGGTTAACTAATTGGGTGCCTTTACGTTTAGTAGTTGAAGATAATTGCAAGATTATAGCGGCTATTTCTTTGCTAAAACGCAAGCTTCCATATCTTGTATATTCCTTGTTTTATGCTCCGCGAGGTCCAGTTATAAATGATATTAAAGATGAAAAAACTATGGATTTTATCTGGCAAGAGGTAGCAAAGCTAGCAAAAGAGCATAAAGCTATTATGTTAAAGATAGATCCTGATATTTCTCTGCATGAGCACGAGTTTATAGATTACTTTCAACGAACAGGATTTAAGAGAGCTCACGGAAGTGAAGGCTTTGAAGGAACGCAGCCGCGCTTTGTTTTTCGCCTGGATATTTCTCCAAGTGAGGATATCTTACTGGCAAATATGCATAACAAAACAAGATATAATTTGCGGGTAGCTGTTAAAAAAGGTGTAACTATCAGAGAAGCTACAAGCAAGGAAGACTTAGACATATTTTATCAGGTATTAGTAGAAACTGCTGAGCGTGATAGATTTCTCATTAGAAACAAACAGTATTTTGAAATAATTTGGCAAGAGATGGTAACTAAAGGAAAAGCAAAAATATTTTTAGGAGAATTTGAAGGAAGAGTAATAGCTGGAACATTGCTTATGCTCTGTGGAGAAAAAGCGTGGTATTTATACGGCGCTTCAAGTAATGATCACAGAAACGTTATGCCGAATTATTTAATACAGTGGCATATGATAAAGTGGGCGAAGGCTCATGGTTGCAAAATGTATGACTTCCGTGGCGTTCCAGGAGAACTAACAGAGGATAACCCGCTTTATGGACTTTATCGATTTAAAAAGGGATTTAACGGAGAATTTATTGGTTTTATAGGAGAATATGATCTAGTATTTGCTCCTTTTATATATAAACTATGGAATTTAGCGGAACCAATTTATTATAAGCTTATTCGCAAATGGATACGCTTCAAGAAAAAAATTAAAGGTAAAATATAAGGTGCAAACGAGGTGTTAGTTTGCACCTTCTCTATAGGAGGTGTGAAAATGGTAACCGGGAACAGATGGATTGAAGTTTATCTAGATGCAATTATCCATAATTACAGAGTAATAAGAGCGCAACTAAAAGAAAATGTTCGCTTCTGTGCAGTGGTAAAAGCCGATGCTTATGGTTTGGGAGCTGTGCGCATTGCCATGCTCCTACAAGAATTAGAAGTTGATATGTTGGCGGTTACAACAGTTGACGAAGGTTTGGAATTGAGAAAATCAGGCATTAGAATTCCTATTTTAGTTATGTCACCTTTTTTGGAAGATGAAGCGGCCATTTTCTTAAAACATAATTTAATCCCAGTAGTATCATATAAAGAACAGCTAAGTTGGTTAGCACAAGCATGTGAACAGGATGGACACCTTAAAATACATCTTAAGTTGGAAACTGGAATGCACCGTAGTGGAATAGCAGAAAGAGAAATAGCTGAATTTTTATTTGATTTAGAAAAATATCCACAATTGCAAGTTAGCGGACTTATGACTCATCTCAGTAAAGCTCATAGAAATAGCAGAAGTATGGCAGATCAATTAAAAAAATATGATGAATTATGCCAGCATTTTACTTTTTTGGATAAGGACATCATCAAGCATGTTGGTAACAGTGCTGTTGCATTAGAGGTGCCCAAAGCTCAGTATAATATGGTTAGGATTGGAACGTTACTATATGGACAATATCCTCCCAATACAAAACTTAAACTTGAGCTGCAAAATCCATGGCAAGGAAAAGCAAGAGTAATCCAGAGAAAGTCTTGCCCTAGGGGCGAAACAATTGGATATGGCGATGACTTTCTAGCAAAGCAAGAATTAGAGCTTGCGGTTGTACCAATTGGTTGGGCAGATGGCTTGGGTATAAGGCCACAAAGAGCGGTTACCAGTTGGCGAGAAGCAGTCAAACAAAGCCTTAAAATCTGGCAGAGCTTTTTTAAAAGAGAAAGAGTTCGGATAGAAATTAATGGTAGAAGCTATGCTCAAGTAGGACGCTTAACGATGCAAATGAGTATTTTCCAAGTAGATCAAGAAGTTTCAGTTGGACAAATAGCGAATATCCCACTTAGTAGGCTAACCGCTAGCAGCAGGTTGCCGCGAATTTACATTGAGAATCAAGAAGTCATCAGCAGAAGAGAGGTTATATCTTGAAACAAAGTGAATTAATGGAAAAAAATATGGTGGAGCTTTATCAGATAGCTAGGGATATGGAAATAGCTGGCTATTCAAAGCTGCGCAAAAAGGAACTAGTATTCGAGATTGTTAAAACGCATATCGAAAAAAACAATGGTGAAACCATGTATGCAGAGGGTGTCTTGGATATTATGGCTGATGGCTATGGATTTTTACGGCCATTTCACTACTATCAGAGCAAAGAAGATATTTATATTTCGCACTCGCAAATTAGACGTTTTGATTTAAGGACAGGAGATAAAGTATATGGTTTGGTGCGCCCACCAAAGGGTGTAGGTGACCATTATTTTGCTATGTTAAGAGTAGAAAAGGTAAACGGAAGAGAACCTGATCAGCAAATCAGAAGGCTACACTTTGATGGATTGACACCTATTTATCCCAATAAACGTATTCATTTAGAAACCAAGCAAGATGAAATTGCTACAAGAGTAGTAGATTTATTAGCTCCATTAGGTAAAGGCCAACGTGGTCTCATAGTTTCCCCTCCAAAGGCTGGGAAAACTATCTTGCTTAAAAAAATTGCTAACGCTATCGCCACTAACCATCCGGAAATTCATCTCTTCATCCTCTTGATTGATGAAAGACCTGAGGAAGTAACCGATTTAGAACGCAGCGTACAGGCAGAAGTGGTAAGCTCAACCTTTGATGAACCTTCGGAAAATCATGTAAAAGTGACAGAAATGGTCTTAGAAAGAGCAAAACGCTTAGTTGAAGAAGGATTAGATGTTGTAATCTTAATGGATAGCATTACTCGTTTAGCTAGAGCTCATAACTTAGTAGAGCCACCTAGTGGCAGAACACTGTCGGGTGGTGTCGATCCTAATGCACTTTTTAGACCAAAACGTTTTTTTGGTGCAGCGCGTAATGTAGAAGAAGGAGGTAGCTTAACTATCTTAGCTACGGCTCTAGTAGAAACAGGAAGTAAAATGGATGAAGTGATTTTTGAAGAATTCAAAGGAACTGGGAATATGGAAATAATCCTTGAGCGTAAACTGGCAGAGGTTAGACTATTCCCTGCTTTAGATATCAAACGATCAGGCACAAGAAGGGAAGATTTACTTCTAAGCCAAGCAGAAATGGATTTTGTGTGGAATTATCGTAAACAAACAAGTCATATGGGAACAGAAGAGTTAACTGAATTATTAATTGATGCGCTAAGAAAAACCAAAAATAACGAACAATTAATCTTATTAGGAAGTCAGATATTTGCTGGAAAAACGAAAAAGACTAATCGGAATATTTAATAGCTACAATATCTTATAAATAGCTGTTATTAGCTAGAAAAAGTGTTGACAGTACAAGCTAAAATTGTTAGAATGTAAAAGTCGCATATAGCGAGCTAAGACAAGTTAGAGAAGTTAACTGTTTAATCGGTAGAAAAAGCCAGAAAAGCAGTTGACAGAGGTAGATAAAGCCTGTATAATTCTAAAAGT
>JBAXCZ010000027.1:0-26624 GCA_037141195.1 Clostridia bacterium | reverse complement strand
ATATTTTCCTTTGTAATTATGATTATGCTCACCATCTTTATGAAACGAAAGATAAGTAATGCATGAAAAACTAGAATTATGTGCTAAGATAGAGCTAAGTTGAAGTGCAAATATTTCTAATAATTGTCATACTATTTTGGAATATTGCCTGAGCTGTTTCGGAAAAGTTTTAGAAGGGAGTAATGCTATGAAAAAACAGGTCAAGAATAATGTTTATTGGGTTGGAAAGGTTGATTGGGAGCTACAGCAAATTCATGGAGCTGAATACAATACGCATTTGGGTTCTACTTATAATGCCTATTTACTCCAAGAAGAGAAAAATGTCTTGATTGACAGTGTTTGGATGCCTTTTGCTGAGGAATTTGTCGAGAATTTGGCCAAAGAAATAGAGCTCACAAAAATTGATTATATTGTAGCAAATCATGGGGAAGTAGACCACAGTGGTGCATTACCTGCTCTGATGAAAAGAATTCCTAACACCCCAATTTACTGCACTGCCAATGCTGTGAAATCTTTACGGGGTCAATACCACCAGGATTGGAATTTTCATGTTGTTAAAACAGGAGATAAGCTAGCTGTCGGTAATGGGAAAGAACTTGTTTTTGTAGAAATGCCAATGTTGCATTGGCCAGACACCATGGCAACCTACCTGACAAAGGATAATATCCTGTTTAGCAATGATGCTTTTGGGCAACATTATGCTACAGATCAGCTCTTTAATGATCTAGTGGATCAGTGCGAGCTGCAGAAAGAAGCCATGAAATATTATGCAAATATTCTTACCCCGTTTAGTCAAGTCTTAAGAAAAAAACTAGCCGAAGTTTTGGCATTAAACTTAACAATTGACATCATAGCTACTAGTCATGGTGTTGTTTGGCGTGATAATCCGATGCAAATTGTGGAGAAGTATGCACAGTGGGCAGATGATTATCAAGAAAACCAAATAACAATTATCTACGACACTATGTGGGATGGAACGAAAAAAATTGCCGAGGGTATTGCTGAGGGTATCGGTTTAGCTGATGAAAAAGTGGTAGTTAAAATGTATAATCTAAACAAGAGTGATGAAAATGAATTAATTACAGAAGTATTTAAGTCTAAAACAATCTTACTTGGCTCGCCTACAGTTAATGGTGGAGTGCTACATGGTATGGCAGGGCTAATACAATTGCTAAAAGAGTTGAAATTTAAGCGTAAAAAGGCAGCATCATTTGGTTGTTATGGCTGGAGCGGTGAATCAACAAAGCTCTTGGATGAATTATTAGGACTTGCTGGTTTTGAGCTTATTACAGAAGGATTCAAAAATCAATGGAATATGGATAGTGCCAGACAGCTTGAGGCAATAGAGTTTGGCAAGAAAATTGCTAAAGCATAGGTAATAAGCTGGCAAAATAGAGAATATTAAAAAATATGATGAGGTGGAAAAAATGAATGCAATTTTAACACAATTAACACCATTTATTCTAATATTTATCGGGATAATAGTTTTCTTTCAGTTAATTGGTTTTCGTATTATTCCTAATAACAAGATTGCCATCGTGGAAAAATGGTGGTCACATAAAGGGTCACTAAATGAACAGATTATTGCACTAAAGGGTGAGGCCGGTTTTCAACCACAAATTATCAGGGGTGGTATTCATTTCTTAACACCGTTGATGTACAAGGTGCATATTTGTCCCCTAGTAACAGTTCCACAAGGACAAATAGCTTACGTCTTTGCTCGTGATGGAGAACCATTAGAGCCAATCCAAACTCTTTGCAAAATAATTCCTGAAGGTAGTAACTTTCAAAATGCCAGAGGATTTTTACTAAATGGTGGTCAAAAGGGTCCACAAAGAGGAATTATTCGTGAAGGTACTTATGCCTTCAACCTTGCTCAATTTATCATTATCACAGAGGATAAGATTTATTACCTACCGATGGGTACTATTTCGGAAGAAGCTACAATTATGAAAATGGCTGAGCTACTGAAGGAAAGAGATGGATTTAAGCCAATCGTTATCAAAGGCAATGATGACAGAGTTGGAATAGTTACAGTTCACGATGGTCTTTCATTAAACAGGGATGATATTATTGCCCCTGCAGTTGGAGATGATCCAACAATTCCAACAACTTATCACAACAATTTTCAGGATCCTGAAAAGTTTTTAAAAGCTGGCGGCTTTAGAGGCAGGCAGTATCAGGTCTTGGTAGAAGGTACTTATTTTATTAATAGATTTTTTGCTACGGTAGAATTAATCGATAAATCACTAATTGAAGTAGGATATGTAGGAGTAGTGGTATCCTATATAGGACCTAAAGGTGTAGACTCAACTGGAGCAGATTATAAACATGGTGAACTAGTGGAAAAAGGTTCAAGAGGTGTTTGGAGAGAGCCGTTAATGCCTGGTAAATATGCATTTAATACCTATGCAGGTAAAATAATCAGAATTCCTACCACCAATATTATTCTTAAGTGGATTAGCAACCAGACTGGTTCCCACAAATTCGATGAAAATCTGAAAGAAGTAAGCCTAATTACCAAGGATGCTTTTGAGCCTTCCTTACCTTTATCAGTAGTAATGCACATAGATTATAAAAAAGCACCTTTAGTTATTCAACGGTTTGGTGATGTGAAAATGTTAGTAGATCAAACCTTAGATCCAATGGTTTCAGCGTATTTCAAAAATATTGGACAGACAAAAACCTTAATCCAGCTTATTCAGGAACGAAGTGAGATTCAAGATACCTCCTCGAGAGAAATGAAACTGAAGTTTGACCATTACAATCTAGAACTTGAGGAAGTACTGATTGGTACACCTTCCGCCTCAGAGAATGATAATAAAATTGAAATTATCTTGACCCAGCTTCGTGACCGTCAGATTGCGGTAGAGCGCATAGAGACCTACACTCAACAAGAAAAAGCAGCTGGCAAAGAGAAAGAGCTGAGAGAAGCTGAGTCCAAAGCATTACAACAAAGATTTTTAACTGAATCCGATATTAATATTCAAATCCAAAGCAATCAAGGTAAGGCCGAGTATCAAAGATCCTTACAAGAAGCTTCAAAAATCAAGGCAATTGCCGAGGCTGAAGCTGAAAAAGAAGCTAGAGTTGGTATTGGTAAAGCTATTGCTATTGAAGAGCAGGTTAAGGCTTACGGCGGCCCTCAATACCAGGTTGTACAGGATGTGATGAATAAATTTACCACAGCAATCGAAAAATCCAAGATAGATATTGTACCAAAGACTGTAGTAAATATGGGTGGAGGCCAAGGACAGGGCATGGGAAGCTCAGTTAATGCTTTTGAAATGCTACTAGGACTTTTAGTCAGTGAAAAATTAGGAGTAGAATTCAAAGAGAGCACTAAGGCGGAAGACCCTAGGGTGCAGAGTATAAAAGCCTCTATCATGAAAACAATGGAGCAAGAAGTACAGGCAGAGCCGACGAATATAGCAAAAAAAGTAGTGGATAAAGCGTAATATTTTTTCGGAACGAGCTCAGTGTTGGGCTCGTTCTTTTTTCGGAGAAATGTAATACATTTTCTTGCATTCAGAATATCCATATATATAACAACTATTATATTAATAATAATTAGAAAAATATATTGATAAATTGTTATTATAAGCGTATGATATAACTAGATAGAAAAAGTTAGGGGATGGTTCCAATGAACATGTCAACAAGCGCAATAGTTTCTAATTCTGATATGATCAAGAATTACAAAGCATGTAGGGAAAAGGCAGAAAGCTTAGGTAAAATATTTGTGCTGAAAAATAATCAGCCAGATGCAGTTTTATTTTCCCTGGTAGAGTATGAAAGAATTTCAGCACTAATTGAGTATTTGGAAAGCCTTGAGGAAAAGGATATTGCACAGGTGATAAAGTCCTTACCCAAGGAAGGAATTAGAAAAAATTATTCGATTGAACATTTAAGAAGTGATATAGATAATTAGAGCAATAGTATTTACTTATTTTAGTAAGAAAACAGATTATCAAAATTTCTTGGCTGGACACTATTTCAGCTTCCACTCTGAAATGCTATTTAAAATAATAAGTGGAGTATAATTTTATTGCAAATATAGGAGGCTATAAAATGATGTTGAAAACCTTAATGGATAAAGTAGGTAAAAAGCTGAGGAGGAGAGCTAGAATGAAAAAGATGAAAAAAATAGCTGTAGGTTTAGGAATTGCAGTAGCAGCAGGAGTAGCAACTGGAATTGTTATTTCACTGCAGAATAAACAAACAAGAGAAGATTTAGAAAAGAAGGCAGTACAAACAGCATCAGCTCTCAAGCATAAGCTCCAAGAGCAAACAGAAAAAGTGAAAGCATCAGCTAAAGATGCTTCTGAGGAAGTTGTACATGTGCTACAGAAAGTACAAGAGAAAACTGAAATTGTCAAAAATGAATTAGAAAAAGGATATCAGAAAATCACCAAGGACATCAATAAGACTGCTAAAAAAGTAGCTAATGAAATTGATTTTGAATAAATAGAAAGTTGCACCCATATTTTGCAACTTGTTAACTCGTACAATTATATTCTAGATGATGGGAGGTAGTTACTATGGGAGACAAGAGTCCTAAGGATAAAGAAAAGAAGAAGAAAAAAACTGATAAGAAGGCTACTAATACACCAAGTTCATCAATTATGGATACGGTAAAAAGACCGAAATAGCTATATAATATGCAAGAAGTATGGATAATTGGCGTTTAGCCAGTTGTCCATATTTTTTTATAAGTAAAATGTCTAGAGTTTATCTAAAAAATGCTTAGGAAGCTGTTGACATAAATGTAAAAATATTTTATTATATTGAATGAAAGTTCAATCAAATTTAAGTGGAAAAGGAGAACAGCTTTGGGAAGAAATCAAGAACAAAATGCAAGCATGAGGACAGAGAGAAAAGAAAAAATACTCGTAGAAGCACTCAAACAATTCTCAACTTATGGTCTTGCCGCTACAAAGATTAAGGATATTGCCACCGCGGCAGGCATGTCTCAGGGATTAATGTATCATTACTACAACTCCAAAGAGAAAATTTATGTAGAACTGATAGAAAATGCTTTAGATAAATTGAATAGCGCCGTATTTTCCCTGCAAGCCATGCCACTGCCACCACATGAAAAAATTAGTCTTGCCATTAATGAAATGTTGAAAACTATTGCAAGCAGTGATGCTTTTGTCCAAACCAGTTGCCTAATTAGCCAAACCACAAATCTCCGAGCAATTCCAGAGGAGACGAAAAAAATACTAGAAACAAAGCGGGCTATTCCGTATCAAGAGCTTGCCAAGATTATGGTCGCTGGTCAAAAAGCAGGCACAATCATTCAGGCAGACCCAGAAGAATTAGCCTTAATTTTCTGGACAACAATTAATGGTTTGGCAATTTACCGAGCAAATCACCCAGCTAGCCTAGTGGTGAAAAATACTCAGCTTATCATAAATATGTTTTTGGAGGATGAGAATAATGGAAGTAAAATGTAGTAAATTTTTAGATGAAGAAGGCAGAGTTAAGCAATTACCAGCTAAAAATACTATGCGACAAGAAATATTTTTATATTTAAGTAGTAAATTTGCTGGAGAAATAAGATATTCGGAAAAAGAAGTTAACCAGCTACTAAATTTATGGAGTACAATCGGTGACTACTTTATTTTACGAAGAGGATTAATTGATAGTGATTTACTTTGCAGGACAAAAGACGGTAGAGAGTATTGGAAAAACATGTCGAAAATGGATGAACAGGAGCAGGTGTAATGGCAAGTCTGAGAGGCAAGATATTTAGTATAATTTTAAGATATAGACATTTACTAAAGGGACAGCTGAAAAGTCAAGTTATAGATCGGAATACCTCTATTCAAAAGCTGAGGGATGATGTAGAGAAGTCTGCGGCAAAAATGGCAAAAATTCCCATTGGAGTGGAGATACAACCAGCTGATTTTCCTAACTTTTATGCAGAGTGGTTAATACCTAGAGAGTGTAAAAAAGAGCAAGTAATTCTCTATTTTCACGGAGGTGGCTTTGTCATGGGAACAAGTAAAGATCATCGTGGCTTGGTAGCAAAATTTGTGGAAAAATGTGGAGTGCAGGCCTTGACCTTCGATTATAGCTTAGCACCAGAACATCCCTTCCCAGCGGCTATAAATGATGGAGTGGCCATTTATGAATGGTTGCTTAGTAGTGGATATCAAGGACAAAACATCATTATTGCAGGGGATTCAGCAGGTGGAGGTATTGCACTAAGTACAATACTAGTGCTAAAAGATAAAAAGCTAGCCTTACCTGCAGCTATCGTTGTATTTTCTCCATGCACAGATTTAACTTGCTCGGGTGAATCCCATAAGACTAAAGCAAAACTTGATCCTGCTACACCACAAGGTGCAACCGAAACTTATACAAGTTATTATATTGGTGAAAGTGATCCTAGCGACCCTTATATGTCGCCACTTTTTGGTAATTTGGTAGGGCTACCGCCCTTAATGATTCAAGTAGGAGAAAATGAAACACTGCTAGACGATGCTGTACGCTTGGCTAAAAATGCCGAAAATGCAGGTGTGGAAGTACAACTGCATCTATGGGAAGGGATGTTTCATTGTTTTCCCCTAATGGCACCGATGTTTCCAGAAGCGACCCAAGCAATGAATGAAGTATGTCAGTTTATCCAAAAAAAGCTGGAAGAAAAGTAGTGCATCTGCCCAACAATCAACTTATATATACTTTAAGCTGTGAATATTAAAAATTAGTCACTAAAATTATAAAAATAATTAGATTTTTGCATTTGTAGATAGCGAAAATAGCAGAAAAAGAGTATAATCAAGCTAATAAATTTTAGGAGGTTTTCACCATGGGAGATAAAAGTCCAAAGAAAAAAGAAGAAAAGAAGAAAAAAGCTGACAAAACAGTAATTGCTCCAAATTCTACAGGAGCAACAAAAAAGGCGAAAAAACAGTATTAAAAGAGCGAAAAAAATAAGTTTTTAAGAGGGCAAATAGCTAGTTGGCTACTTGCCCTCTTATCGTAACATGAAATATGTATACTTGCTTATTTATTGATAAATAAGCTAAAGAAAAAATTAAGAGCTATGAATTAGTTTGCGAAAATGGAGCTTTTAAGGCTAAGTAAGTGAATACTATCTTTAATGGTTAATTATATTTGGGAGGGACAAAATGGAAAAAAAGAGAAAATTATTTTGCGAGATCTCTCCATTTACCTATAAATTATCCAGTATAAAATGTCAAATAGTGCGAAAAATGCAGGATATTTTTTCGAAAGTTAGTTTTGCTAAGCAAAGACAAAAAGAATTACTCCCAATAATTATATATTCAAGTAAATCTCTGATTAGAAGAAAACTTGGTAATGTAGATATGCAGCTGCAGGAGAACAAAGCCTTGAACTTAAAGCTAGCTACAAGAAAGTTAAGTGGTATTATCATTAAACCTGGCGAAGTCTTTTCCTTCTGGCACTTGGTGGGGTCTTGTAATAAGGCAAAGGGTTATCAAGCAGGGCTACTACTTAGCAATGGTAAAGCTACCAGCGGTATTGGAGGTGGGATGTGTCAATTAACAAATTTAATTCATTGGTTGATCTTACACACGCCATTAGAGATAGTGGAGCATCATCATCACGATGGGCTAGACATGTTTCCTGATTATGGCAGGCAAATCCCTTTCGGTACTGGAACATCTATTGCCTATAATTATTTGGATTATAGGTTTATGAACCCTACTGAGCAAGATTTTCAAGTTGTTGTTGCAACAACTGATAAATATTTATGTGGTGAAATAAGAGCCAACAAGCCATTAAGCACAAAATATCACATTAAAGTAGAAGATGAATATTTTTCCAAAGAAGATGATGGTTATTATCGAAACGGTAAAATTTTGCGGGAAACTTTAGACTGTACAACAGGAAATATTCTATCAAGTAAGCTAATTAAAAAAAATCATGCGAAATTAATGTATGACAGTAAATATATAGGAATAAGCTCGAAAAATAGCTATGAACTTAAAGAATTAAGCTAAAATGAATTTAATTGACAATAGCAATAAATAGAAGTAAAGTTACAATAACTGTTAGAGAATTTGAGTGATGACCATGGGCGGAGTATTTGGACGCTTTCCCCTATGCGAGCTAGTAGCGTAACCGAAAATACTTGGGCAGTTTTTTATTTTTCAATACTTTTATAAAACTAAAGATAAAAAAAAATAAATGTAGCCTATAAAGTGGAGTGTTACACAATTATTTATTAAATGGAGGTTAAGGCCTAATGAATATTGATAAAGAAGGAAAAATAGTTAATAAGGGTATTGAAAATGAATTATTTTTAAAAATGATGACTAAAACCTCGCCGTTTGCTTTTTTTGTTGTAGATAATCGCACCGATGAGATTTTGCATTTTAATCATAAGTTTTGCGAAATCTGGGGAATAACACACTTAGAAGCACAAATGCAAAGGGGAGAACTTACAAATAATCAGATTATACCAGACTGTCTGGCTGTTTTAGCAGATGTACCAGCTTTTGCTGAATCTTGTAAGCCATTACAAAGTGAAGAAAATCGTATTACAATTGAAGATTATATTCCTTTTTTAGATGGAAGGACAATTCGCAGATTCTCTACCCAAATACGTGGAGAGAACGATGCTTACTTTGGGCGTTTCTACCTTTTCGAAGATATCAGCCAGCAAAAAAATGTAGAAGCAAAATTAAGAGAAAGCGAAGCCAACTTTCGCACATTCTTTGAAACCGTGGATGATATCTTCCTAGTTGGCAGCCCAGAAGGTAAAATTATTTATGCGAATGCTGCAGCACTTGCTAAGCTGGGTTATACTTTAGAAGAACTAATCGGTATGCATATTCTCGACGTACATCCAGCAGAAAAAAGAGCGGAAGCAGAGGTAATTTTTGGTGATATGTTTGCAGGTAAGAGAAGCTCTTGCCCCTTGCCCCTTGGCAGAAAAGATAAAAGCTATTTACCTGTAGAGACTAGAGTGTGGTTTGGCAAATGGGACGGGATGGACTGCATTTTTGGCATTTCCAAAGATTTGACCTTGCAACAGGCAGCATTTGATAAATTTCAAAAAATCTTTGATAATAATCCAGCATTGATGGCAGTAACAAATTTGCTGGATAAGAAATTTACAGATGTTAACTCAACTTTTTTAAATAATCTGGGATATACAAAAGAAGAGGTCATTGGTAAAACTAGCACAGAAATTGGTCTATTTATTGAAAATGAAAAACAGGGTGAAGCGCTTAATGTACTACTACAAGAAGGAAAATTAATAAATTTTGAATTACAAGCGAAGAAAAAAGACGGAGGAATTATAGATGGTCTTTTTTCTGGTGAGATAATCGACAATCAGCTAGAGCAATCTTATTTAACAGTAATGAATGACATAACTGAAATTAGAAAAATCGAAAGAGACTTGGTCAAAACAGAGGAGAATTTTAGCAGTATTATGAATAATATGCTGGATTTTGTCTGGTCTTCTGCTTGGCCTAGCTTGGAAAATTTTTATGTTAGTCCATCAGCAAAAGACTTGTTCGGAGTAGATGAGTGTGTAGTTAATAAAAATACCTTCAACTGGAATGAATTTATTCATCCAGAGGATAAACAGAGTTTGTCAAACAAGTTAGCAACTCTAGAAGAATTGGGGAATTCTCAACATGAATTTAGAATTATTAGAGCCAATGGGGAAATAATTTGGGTCGATGAACGAATGAAGCTGATTTATGATCGGAATAAACAGCCGATTAGGGTTGATGGAATTATTCGGGATATTACGGCTAAGAAAAAGCAAGATGAGCAAATTGAATATTATTCAACGATGCAAGACTTAATCTTAAAAATATCATCTGTCTACATCAATATAGATTTGTCAGAATTCGAAAATATCTTAGAAGAATCACTGCAAGAGCTAGCAGAATTTGTAGGGGCAGACAGATCATATATTTTCGACTATGACTTTGTAAAAAACACTACCTCTAACACACATGAATGGTGTAGTGAAAGCATCAATGCTGAAATTATGAATTTACAAAATATTCCGTTAGTTGCTATTCCTCAATGGGTAGAAAAGCATGCACTAGGAGAAGCTTTTTATGTAGACGATGTTAGTTTGCTACCCCAAGATGGTATTGGAGGCTTAAGAGAGGTACTTGAACCTCAAGGTATCAAGAGCTTGATAACAGTTCCAATGCTTAGCGACGGTATTTTAATAGGGTTTGTAGGTTTTGATGCTGTGAAAAGCAAACATTTTTACACTGATAAGGAGAAGGAATTATTAGTAATCTTTGCGCAGATGCTGGTTAATGTGAAAAAACGGATTAACACCGAGCAAAGTTTACACTTGGCTAATGAGGAGGCAATCAGAGCAAATAATATCAAAACTCAATTTTTGTCCAATATGAGCCATGAAATTCGTACGCCAATTAATGGATTAATTGCCTATGTAGAATTGCTCAATAACTTTACCTTAACAGAGAAGCAACATGATTATTTAGATAAAATCAAAAGTTCATCGAAGCTTTTGTTAGCAATAATCAATGATATTCTGGATTTAGATAAAATTGAATCTAAAAATGTAATCTTGCGTACAGAACGATTTAACCTAAGAGCAAGCTTAGATGCTGCTGCGAATCTCTTGCAGCAAATTATTGAGCTAAAGGGGCTAAAAATACTCATAAATATTGAGGAAAATGTGCCATCAAATCTTATTGGAGATAGCATACGGTTACAACAAATTTTAGCAAATTTGTTAAGTAATGCGGTAAAGTATACCAATAAAGGTGAAGTTGTAGTTAGGGTAAAAGTGGCAGAAAATTGTAAAGATTATCTTAGACTGCACTTTTCTATTAGAGATACAGGAATTGGGATTGAGGAGGAAGTAGGGAAACATATATTTGAACCATTCTATCAAGTAGACACTGAAAATAGTAGAAGCTATAGTGGAACAGGTTTAGGCCTTGCCATAACTAAAAAATATGTTGAGCTATTCGGAGGTGAAATATGGTTCCAGAGTGAAATAGGCAGTGGAAGCACTTTTTTCTTTACGGCTTGTTTTAATCATATCAATAAAAATTACGGAATTCTTGAACCAAATAATCAGTTCATTTTCAAAGCTCCAAGACGAGAAATAATAGAGCAATTAGAGGGTATGCATGTTTTAGTAGTTGAGGATAACGAGCTTAATCAGGATGTACTTTTTGAAATACTGCATTTAGCAAAAATTAAAGTGACTATGACACATAGTGGTGCAGCAGCAGTTGCCTATATTAAGAAGAAAAATTATGATATGGTATTAATGGATATTAGAATGCCTGATATGGATGGATATCAAGCCACAAAGGAAATAAGAAAATTCAGGAGCTTTGAAGATTTACCAATCATTGCAGTATCAGCCAGCTCATTTTTAGATGAGAAAGAAAAATGTCTTGAGGCAGGAATCAACGATTTTATCAGTAAGCCAATTACTACAGTGGTACTTTTTAATAAAATGGCATTGTGGCACAAGCACAGTTCGATTCCGAATGTATTGGCAGTAGCTGAAGAATTTGTAGAATATCACCCCATAGAAGAAAAAATAGTGTTAGATGAATTAACGCGCGAGATAGTTAAAGTATTAGAGCCTGCGGGGATTGATTATCTCAAAGCACTTTCGAGTTTAGAATATAATGAAGAGCTTTTAAAAAAAATCTTAAGAAAATTTCATAAAAATCAATATAGCACTATAGTAGATATCAAGAAAGCTTTAAGCTGTGGCAAGTTAGAAATAGCTGAGAGGCTTGTACATACAGTAAAGGGTGTAGCGGGACACATTGCGGCGGAGAAGGTAGTTAAAAGTGCTATAGCACTAGAAAATGCTCTGAAAAATAAGCAGTTAGCTGAGTTAAATGTTTTAACAGACGATTTAGATGAAGCGCTATTAGAGGCATTTAATGCACTTGGTAACTTGAACGATAGAAAGTTAGTTGCTAAAGGAAATCCTATAGGAATAGCTGATTTCTCGAGTATTAGCTCACTTAAAAAAGAACTTGCACTTTTATTACAGGAAAATGATATGGCCTCAGTGAATTGTTTAGAGGGAATTCTGAGGCAAACTGAATGCTTAAATTCCAATGAAAAATTTTTAGATATAAAAGCCTGTTTAGACGACTATAGATTTGAAGCCGCTTTACAAATCTTAAAAGAATTAGATTAAAACAGAGGAGAAAACTTTGAAAAATTCGATTGAAGTAAAAAATGTAAAAATATTAATTGTGGATGACAGCCCAGAAGAAATAGATGTCTTGGGAAGCATCTTGCCGGTGAATTGTATTTGTCAAATTGCCTTAAATGGTGAAAAAGCTTTGCAACTATTATCTGATGCAAAGATACTGCCTGATTTAGTTTTATTAGATGTAATCATGCCTGGTATGGGTGGCTATGAGGTATGCAAACGCATCAAGGGTGATGCTAAATTAAAAAATATACCTATAATTTTTGTAAGCGCTTTAGGAGAAGCTTTTGATAAAGTGAAGGCATTTGAGCTTGGTGGGGTAGATTATATTACAAAACCTTTTCAATGTGAAGAGGTCAGAGCAAGGATAAACACTCAATTAAATCTCCATAATTTGCAACAACAGTTAGCTGAGGCAAATAAATCTTTGAGTATAAAGTTAGATGAACGAACCGAAGAGGTAATTGATGCGCAAATGGCTACCATCTATGCATTGGCTAAGCTTGCAGAATCTAGGGATGATGACACTGGTGGTCATCTAGAACGGGTTCAGAATGGTTGCAGGTTATTGGCTGCAGAGTTAAGTAAAAAGGCTGAGTATAAAAATATCTTAACAGCTGAAGTTATTAGTGTTATTGAGAAAGCAAGCCTTCTGCATGATATTGGTAAAGTGGGAATTAAAGATAGTATTCTCTTAAAGCCTGGTAAATTAACAGATACAGAATTTGAAGAGATTAAAAAGCACACATTAATAGGAGAAAAAACTCTTAGTGAGGTTGTTGATAAATACCCACAAAACAAATTTACTAAGACGGGTTTTGAAATAGCACGTTCTCATCACGAAAAATGGAATGGTAAAGGATATCCCGATGGATTAGCAGGCGAAGCTATCCCAATAGCAGCTCGCATCGTTGCGCTCGCTGATGCCTATGATGCTATTAGAACAAAAAGGCCATATAAAGAAGCTCTTAGCCATGAAATTAGCAGAAATATTATTATAAAAGATAGCGGAAGTCACTTTGATCCTACTGTGGTAGAAGGTTTTTTAGCTTGTGAGCAAGAATTTATCGCAATGTATAATGAATAATTTAACAATAGCTAAGAGATTAATGAACTTTAAATTTAAAATAAACAGCTAGTCTTAGGCATAATTAACTGCATAAGCCTAGCTGTTTTGTTTATAATAGAACTAAAAAAATATTGTGACAGTGAGTTATTTAGCATAGAATATGATTTATAAAGTTGAATTTCTGGATAGCTTGTTTACCAAAATCACCTGACAGTAATAATAGTTCAGAGACAAATATTGCAGCATCCTAATATATGAATAACACTGTATTTTCCAGCTACGGGTTATTTTATTTTAAGAAGCCTATAAGCTGAGAACATATTATCAAAAGCAAGTATAGTGATTTATGAGGATTGTTCTAACAGTACATCAACTTGCGGAGAGATTCACATTTAGCTAAGCTTCGGAGGTTAAAGCGCTTGAAAATAGAAGGAGAAAAGAAGAAAATGAGTAAAAAAATAGAAAATGAATTATTTTTAAAATTGATGTCGAGCATCTCTACACTTGCCCTTTTAGTGGTGGACAATCGCACCGATGAGATTTTGCATTTTAATCATAAGTTTTGTGAAATCTGGGGAATAACACACTTAGAAGCAAAAATGCAAAGGGGAGAACTGACAAATAATCAGATTTTACCAGACTGTCTGGCTGTTTTAGCAGATGTGCCAGCCTTTGCTGAATCTTGTAAGCCATTACAAAGTGAAGAAAATCGTATTACGATTGAAGATTATATCCCTTTTTTAGATGGAAGAACAATACGCAGATTTTCTACTCAAATGCGCGGAGATGACGATGATTACTTTGGGCGTTTCTATCTTTTCGAAGATATTAGCGAGCATAGAAATGTCGAAAATAAGTTAAAAGAGAGTGAAGCTAACTTTCGCACATTTTTTGAAACTGTAGATGATATCTTCCTAGTTGGTAATCCAGAAGGCAGAATTATCTATGCCAATACAGCGGCAATTACTAAGCTGGGATATAAGATGGAAGAGCTAATCGGCATGCATATTCTCGATGTGCATCCAGCAGAAAAAAGAGCTGAGGCAGAACAGATTTTTGGAGATATGTTTGCAGGCAAGCGAAGCACTTGTCCCTTGCCACTTGGTAGAAAAGATAAAAGCTTTTTATCAGTGGAAACGAGAGTATGGTTTGGTAAATGGGATGGGATGGACTGCATTTTTGGCATTTCCAAAGATTTAACCTTGCAACAGGCAGCTTTTGATAAATTTCAAAAAATATTTGATAATAACCCAGCATTAATGGCATTAACAAATATGCAAAACGATAAGTTTACAGATGTTAACTCAACATTTTTAAAAAAGCTAGGTTATACAAAGGAAGAGGTCATTGGAAAAACAAGTATAGAGCTTGGTCTATTCATTGAAAATTCAAAGCAGGCAGAGGCTCAGAAGGTTCTTCAACAAGTAGGTAAATTAACAAACTTTGAACTGCAAGCTAGGAAAAAAGATGGAGGAATCTTAGATGGTCTTTTTTCTGGAGAAATGATTGACAATCAGCTAGAACAGTCTTATTTGACAGTGATGAATGACATAACAGATATCCGAAAAATCGAAGGAGAATTGTTTAAGACAGAGGAGAAGTTTAGTAGCATCATGAGTAATATGCGCGATGTAGTGTGGTCTGCTGTATGGCCAAGTTTGGAAAGATTATATATTAGTCCATCGGTGCAAGCTTTATATGGTCTGGAAGATAAAGTTATAAATGAAAAAACCTTTAAGTGGATTGAATTAATTTATCCTGAGGATAGAAAGAGCGTGGAAAAAAATTTAGAAGCGTTGGAAAAATTGGGTGATTCTCAATTAGAATTTAGAATTATTAGAGCTGATGGGGAAATAATTTGGATTGATGAAAGGCTGAAGCTAATTTTCGACATTAATCAACACCCCATTAGAGTTGATGGAATTATGAGAGATATCACAGCTAAGAAAAAGCAAGAAGAACAAATTGAATATTATTCCAAGATGCAAGATTTAATCCTAAAAATATCATCTGTCTACATCAATATAGATTTGTCGGAATTTGGAAATACCATGGAAAAGTCACTGCAAGAGATAGCAGAATTTGTGGGGGCTGATAGATCATATATTTTCGAATATGATTTTATAAAAGATACTACCTCTAACACCTATGAATGGTGTAGAGATGGCATCAATGCTGAAAAGATGAACCTGCAAAATATTTCATTAAAAGTCGTTTCTCAATGGGTAGAAAAGCATGTATTAGGAGAGGCTTTTTATGTGGATGATGTTAGCTTGTTACCCAAAGATGAGATGGGAGGCTTAAGAGAAGTACTTGAACCCCAAGGAATCAAGAGCTTGATAACAGTTCCAATGCTTAGTGAGGGTATTTTAATAGGTTTTGTAGGTTTTGATGCTGTGAAAAGCATGCATGCATATACCGAGCGGGAGAAGGAATTATTGGTAATCTTTGCCCAGATGCTGGTTAATGTAAAAAAACGAATTATCGAAGAACAACTATTAAAAGAGTCAGCTAAACTGAAGGATAAAATTATGGAAACTGAAACAGCTTTTCTGCAAGCTCAAATTAAGCCACATTTCCTTTATAATGCCCTAAATGCTATTGCCAATATTTGTGAAAAGGATGGTAGCAAAGCAAGCAAATTAATTCTTGATTTAGCAGTATATTTAAGAGGTAGTCTAGAGTTCAACAATCTAGATAAAATGGTTAGCTTAGAAAAAGAATTAGAATTTGTAGATACATATTTTCATATTGAAGAGGCACGCTTTGGTAATAAAATTAAACTAGTAAAAAAAATTGAGATACCTTTAAGCTATCAACTTCCAGTATTGATGCTTCAACCCTTAGTCGAAAATGCAGTTCGTCATGGAATTTCAAAAAAATTGGATGGTGGAACCGTTTATTTGAGTATCGTGCAGAGCGATGGAAACTTGGAAATAGAGATTAGAGATGATGGTATTGGCATGAATGTGGAAAAGCTGGCAACAATTTTTTCAGAGGATAGGATAGAAAAAGGGGTAGGCATTGTTAATATAAATAATCGACTTCAGAGATTATATGGGAACTATCTTGCAATTAGTAGCGAGCTAGGTATAGGTACCTGTGTAAAAATATTATTTGCGAAGGAGGAAAAATAAACATGCTAAGAATTGCCGCCGTAGATGATGAAAAGCATGTTTTAGAGAGATTTGCTCGTATGGTGGAAAAAATAAAAGATGTAGAACTTTGTGGATTATTTGAAACTGGGGAACAGCTTTTAGATTTTTTAAGTGAAGAACAGCTTGATGCTGTTTTTTTAGATATTGAAATGCCAGGCATAAATGGTTTGCAGCTTGCACAAGAGCTGCTAGAGTTAGATGAAAAGATGGAAATTGTTTTTGTTACGGCCTTTAATCAATATGCTGTAGAAGCTTTTGATGTGCAAGCAGTAGATTATCTGATGAAACCAATAATATTGGAAAGACTAGAAAAAATATTAAGAAGATTACTAAGACCTAGAAGTATCTTAGAAAAAACAACTCTACCATATATGCAATGTATAGGAAGTTTTGAAATGTACATTAACGGGAAAGCGCTTAGCTGGAAGAATTCGAAGGCGAAGGAAGTACTAGCTTTTCTAGTACATAAAAAAGGAATACCCTTAAATTGGGAGCAGATTGCAGATGCAGTTTGGCCAGAATATAATGCTGAAAAAGCACATGCTAATTTTCATGCAACTACTTATTTACTAAGAAAAAAATTAGCAGATATTGGTTTCTCCTTCATTTTAGAAAACAGTCGTGGAAATTATCGTATCGTACAAGAGCAGATTAAATGTGATATCTATCAATTAGAAGAGCAATTAAGGAATAAAAATTTTAGAAGGAGAGATGATTCTACACTTTTAGAAAAATTGCTCCAACAGGGGTATTTAGAGGAAAATGGTTATGAATGGTCTTATCCACGAGCAGCGGAGCTTACTATAGAATGTCAAGAAGTGTTGGATAATCTTCAAGTTACCGATAGATACCAAAAGTAAATGATATTATATACTTGAAACAGTTTCAGTATTTGCTAACAAACACTTCTAGTTTGAGCTATAGAGGATATATAAAACTAGCCAAGCTTATTCCATTTAGGGTCTATTTAGGTTTAGTGGTGTATAATGAAGGGAGAAGTTTAAGGAGGCTTATGCTCTATGCAATATTTCATTGCAGATCCGGATAGAAAAAATGGAATAGAACTAAAAACAATATTAGATAAGTATTTAGACTTGTCATGTCAAGGAATTTTCACTACACAAAAAGCTGCTGAAGAAAGCATACGAGAAGTACCAACTAGTCTGGCACTGATTAGAATGGGAAAAATTGAAATCAATGCTTTTAGTCTTGCTGCAAAGCTACGAGGGCTAAATCCAACAGTCAAGGTAATCTTTATCAGCAATCAAGGCTCCTATGCAATAGAAGCATTTGAATGTGAAGCAGATGGTTTTTTACTCTTGCCCTTTGAAGCTGAAAAAATAGAAATTATGCTAGCAAGATTGAGCATAAATCATGGGTAATGGAGTATTAATGAATAGAGAAGGATAAAAATTTAGATAGGGGAAAATATATACAAAAAGAATAGTCAGAGCTAGCTAGGAGCAGATAAATGATAAGAGTAATGAGATTAATATTGGTGAATGTAATGATCATAACTTTTTTATCTAGCACAATTTTCGCAGCTTATAATCTGTTTGAAAATTTAGAGCAAGCAGCTCCCACAGGTATCGTTGCAGTTTCCCCAACAAACTATGATAGCACCAATGGCAAGATAATTGGTACAACAACTGCAATGGAATATAAGTTATCAACAGCTGACAATTTTACCACGGCAGCATCAACAACTATTAGTGGTTTAGCAGCAGGAAGCTACCAAGTTAGGTATCAGGCAAAAGAGGGCTATAATGCAGGTGCAATCGCATACATAACAATAGATCCTTTTCCATATTACTATTCTAGCAATTTAAGTAGTGCGATGATTATTAAATACTATGGCAATGCAACTGACGTAGTCATACCGGCAACCTTAGCTGGAGTTCCAGTAAAAATTATTGATGCTGGAGCTTTTCAATTTTGTACAAGTATTACTAGTATTACTCTGCCAAACAGTATCACTAGTATTGGTATCCAAGCTTTCGATGGATGTAATAGCTTAGTTAGTGTGGTCTTAAGCACTAGTCTAACAACATTAGAAGATAGAATATTTTTAAATTGCACAAGTTTAACAGATATTACCATACCAATAAATATTTCCACGATTATCAGGCGTGCCTTTTTAGGTTGTACCAGTTTAGCTCGCGTAACCATGGAGAATAATGCAACTACAATTGGAACAGGTGCTTTTGTCAGTGCTACGGCGACACCAAACTTCATAACAATCTATGGAGCAGCTAAAGCCAATACATACTCCCGTAGTGGAGATGCATGGACAATTGCTCTTACGGAAATTGGAGCAATTTCAGGAGTTGCTATTGTGGGAGGAAAACTTACTGCAGGCACACTGACCCCAGCGGCAGCTACAGTAAGCTACAAGTGGCAAGCAGGAACTGAGAATATAGGAACAAACTCGGCGAGCTATACAGTGCAAATCGCAGACGTAGGTAAACCAATCACGGTTATCGCATCGGGAACAGCTAGCTATAGTGGGATAGTTACAAGCTCTGCGACGGAAAAAGTAATAGCACTAGAGCAGACAGCGCCTAGCTTAAGTAAGATAGATGAAACGGTTGCTAGTAGAAATGATGGCAAAATTATTGGTGTATCTAGTGCAATGGAATATAAATTATTGAGTAATGCTACCTATGCTGCAATAAGTGGCAGCGTACTAAACAACTTAGCAGCAGGAACATATCAGGTAAGATTTCAAGCTAAAGCAGGTTATAAAGCAGGTGAAGATGCTGAAATAACAATTGCGTCTGGGCTTGCCAATACTTATACGCTCAGTATAACTGCCCCGAGTTTTGCAGCTATCACTTACGGTGCTCAGCAAGCGAGCTTACAAGCTATCTTAATTACCAACAGTGGCAATACTAATGCAAATATTACTAATATAACGGTAAGCGGCGACAGCTTCATTCTTAGGGGTAGTGGAATGGAAGTAGCCTACGGTGATAGTATCAACACCTGGACAATTCAGCCACAAGTAAATTTAACAGCTGGAACTCATACTGAAGCCATTACAATTAGCTACAATAATATGGCAACAATAGTAGCTGAAGTAAGTATTACCGTGCATAATGCAGAGCAGATTGCTCCGATAGGCTTAGAAAGTATAAAAACAACCTCCTATGGTTTAAGTGACGGCAAGATTACAGGGACAACCGCAGAGATGGAATACAAGCTTGCAACTGAAAGTCTATACAAAGTAGCAAAGGCAGCAGAAATTAACGGATTAGCAGCAGGAACATACCTTGTGAGATATCAAGCTAAAATAAATTATAATGCAGGTGACGCGGTAGAATTAGAGATAGCAGCAGGAAAAATAGCTACTTATAATTATACCTATACCAATACTGACATTCTTGTTAATGGATTAGAATTTAGTGGAGGTGTAACGGTTGAGGATAATATTGGTGGACAAAGCACTACCACTATCATCCTTGATGAAGAGAAAATAACAACAAGACTAAGAATTGCAGGAGAGGGAGCAGTAGTTAAAATTCCCTTTAACACAAGTTCTACTCGAGTTGTAAGCCAGTTGAATGGGCAACTGATTAAAAACCTTGAAGACAAACAGGCAATAGTAGAAATGCAAACCCCTGAGGCAAGCTATATACTGCCAGCATCCCAAATTAAGATATCTGCTATCTCAGCAGAGTTAGGAAAAAACCTTGACTTAAAAGATATTAAAGTATCCATTGAAATCAGTAAAGCAACATTAGAGCAAGCGCAAGTTTTGGAAAATGCAGCAAGACTTGGGACATTTAAAATATTTGTGCCTGCTGTAGGATTTTCTGTGAGCTGTAGCTATGGTGATAAAACAATATTGATCAATGAATTTTCTAGCCATGTAGAACGCACAATAGCTCTATCCGCAGGTATAGATCCAGCCAAGATTACTACAAGTATCCTAGTAGAGCAGGATGGAACAGTAAGACACATACCTACAAAAATAGTCATCCAAGGTTGGGGGAATTTTGCAATAATCAACAGTCTAACCAATAGCATCTATGCATTAGTTGGGCATCCAATCGAGTTTAAGGATGTATCACAGCATTGGGCAAAGCATGCTATCAATGACATGGGTTCACGGATGGTAGTTAAAGGTATTCGCAAAGAGGAATTTGCGCCTAACAGAGCAATTACTAGGGCGGAATTTACTGCCATCTTGATGAGAGGCTTGGGAATAAAGACAAGCCAAGGGACTAACAGCTTCGCAGATGTACAAGAAAGTGCTTGGTATAGTGGAGCAATCGCTACAGCAACAGCATATAATTTAATTAGTGGATATGGTGAAAATGAATTTGCACCTCAGAAAAAAATCACTAGAGAGGAAGCTATCAGCTTATTAGCAAAAGCTATGCAACTATCTGGTTTGAGAGTTCAGATTCAAACTAGCGAAGCAGCAGAACTCTTAGCAAAGTTCCAAGATTCTCAGCAGATAAGCGCATGGGCAAGGCAAGATATAGCAAAAGCCATACAGCAAGGTATCATCTATGGTAGGAGCACTTCTCGACTAGCACCAAAAGCAACCATTACTAGAGCAGAGGCAACAGTATTAATCCAAAGATTATTAATAAAAGCTAATTTAATTTAGATATATGATACTTATTGTAATTGAAAAGATGATTTTATGCTAAAAGTAGTGGATTTGCATTATATCAAAATATTTTTAGCTAAGTTGCTGAAGAACAAGTATCTCTTCAGCAACTTTTTTTGCATAAAGAGATTTAATTCAGGGTAATTTAATTAAATTTTAGATAAGTTCTGTGTTAAAATATTGGCAAGTCAATTATCAAAAAAAATTAGAATAATTGTGCAAAAGTAAATTGATACTATTTCATCCTTAAAAGCAGGAATATATCAATCTGTGGAGAATTATGTTAGGAATAGTATGAAATGAGGTGTATAGATGAAAGCTGAAAAAAGTAAATTTTGCATAATACTATTTTTAGTAGCACTATGCCTTAACATAAATATCTTACCAGTTCAGGCTCTAACAGAACCTACAATCATCAAACTAGCAGGAAATGAAAACTATCCCCCCTTTGAATTTGTATCAGAAGATGGCACTTATCAAGGGTTTAATGTGGATATTATGCGAGCAATAGCTAAAGAAATGAAGATAGAGATAAAATTTCTGCCTATGCATTGGAGTGAGGCTATAGAGGCCTTAGATAATCAAGAGGTTGATGCTCTTCAAGGGATGACATTTAGTGAAGCAAGAGCAAAAAAATATGCTTTTACAGAAGCAACAGTGGTAAATCAGCAAAATATTTTTATCTTAAAGGATACACAAGGTATTAACGGACCAGATGACTTAAAAGGTCACATTGTCAGCTATCAAAAGGGAGATATTGCAGAAGAAAGTTTAAAAAAATATCCTGAAACCATCTCTTTACCAATTGTAGACCAAGAAGAAGCTTTTTCTGCTTTACTAGATAAAAAGGCAGTAGCATTTGCTGGGCAAAGATGGGTTGGGATATACCTTGCGGAGCATTTAGGTGCTCTAGAAAAAATTAAAATTGTAGGAAGTCCTCTCAATGAGGAAAAATATGCCATAGTTACCCTGAAAGAAAATCAAACTGTATATAAACTCCTAAATGCAGGCTTAATTAGGATTAAAGATAATGGAGTATATGAAACTATTTATCATAAGTGGTTTGGTGAAGATTTTACCAATCAAGCACAATTGAATAAAGCTATTATTATGGTAGCAGGCGCGGTTTTACTTGGAGCTATAATTATAATTTTGATTGTGCTGTTAATAATTAGGCAACTTAATAAAATGGTAAAACAAAGAACAGCAGACCTTAGTGATGCAAATAAGAAACTACTAATACAACAAAGTGAGATAGCAACTAGTGCCTTAGCGCTTGAGCAAAGTGAAATTAAATTCAAGACGATTTTTTCCAATGCCCCTTTTGGCATAACTTTAAGTGATTCGGTAACGGGAGCATATCTTGATATCAATCCAAAATATGCAGAAATATTAGGACGGAGCATAGAGGAATTAAAGCAAATAGATTGGATGAGCATAACACATCCAGCAGATGTGCAGAAAGATTTAGAAAATGTGGAATTGCTTGTTAACAATGGCAATAAGAGTGGTGAATATAGCATGCAGAAACGCATGCTAAAGCCAAATGGTTCGATAGTTTGGGTAAATAGGCGGATTACAACATTTGAAGCAATAGGAAAGGAAAATCCGCAACATATTTGCATGTTAGAGGATATAACAGAAGAGAAACATAATGAGGATGCACTACGGGAAAGTGAAGAACGCTTTAGAACTATCTTTGAGCAAGCGCCTTTTGGGATTGCACTTACTATTATGGATACTGGAATCACCTATGGATATAATAAGAGCTTTATAAATATTGTAGGAAGAACAAGTGAAGAGTTAGCAACCATTAGTTGGGTAGATTATACTCATCCTGATGATATACCAAGAGAGCTTAAGCTCATGGAACAGCTGAGTTCAGGAGAGATACACGGCTTTCAACTTGATAAAAGGTATTTGAGCAAAGCTGGACAAGTGATTTGGGTCAAGATGATTGTAGAAAAGGTGAAGTTTTCAGAAGATAGTAGATTTCGCTATTTATGCATGATTGAAGATATTACCGAACGCAAAAGTTTAGAGATAGCTTTAGCAAACGAGAAAAATCTTTTAGAAACCACCCTGTTGACAGTAGGAGAAGGAGTAATAACTACTGATGAATATGGTAAGATAACCTTTATCAATAGAATTGCAGAACAACTCACAGGATTTTTACAATTTGAAGCAAAAGGACAAGCAATTGCAGAGGTCTTTAATATTCTAAGTGAGTTAACAAGAGAAAAGTGTGAAGGTATTGTTACTAAAGCACTTACGTTGGGAGAAGCTAACAGATTAATTGACATTATTTTAGTTGATAAGAATAAAAACGAGTGTTTGATTGAAGCGAGTGCAATGCCAATTCTACAAGGCAACGGGAGCATTAACGGTGCAGTTTTAATTTTCTGGGATGTTTCGGTTCAAAAAAGCAAAGAAGCAGAAATTCTCTACCTTAGCTATCATGACCAGCTAACAGGGCTTTATAATCGGAGGTTTTACGAAGCCGAACTAGCTAGGCTAGATACTGAGCGTAATCTACCTTTAACCTTAATTATGGGGGATGTTAACGGCTTGAAGCTGATTAATGACAATTTTGGTCATGGAGCTGGTGATGAACTTCTTCAAAAAGCTGCAAAAATCCTGAATGAAGGATGTCGTGCTGATGAAATTATCGCCAGACTTGGTGGTGATGAATTTGTTATCCTCTTACCAAATACTAGTGCAGCTGAAGCGGAGAAGATTATTCAGCGAATTAGAGAGCTCTCAGCTCAAGAATCAGTATGTGCAAGTGATATTTCCATAGCCTTTGGTTATGCCACAAAAAATCGTGAAAGTGAAAGCATGAATGATATTTTTAAACAAGCAGAAGACTTTATGTATCAGAATAAGAAGGAAGAGAGTAAGAGGAGTAGGGATTGAAAACAGTTGGCTGAGGAAAAGAGTAGCTGAGCGTGACATTTCCACTGCTGAGCGCGGCATAGCCGCTGCTGAGTGCTCTGCACTTTGTGCATCGCGCTAAGAAGAAATTGGAAACAGATGGTGTGTTAGAAATTGTAGGGTCGATTCATGAATCGACCGAGAGCTTAAGTTCTTCGGGCGGGCAAACCCCGCCCGTTCTTTAATTGTTCGGAATGTTTGTGAACTATTCCCTGCAAATTATGAACTGTGAATTGTGAATTATAATTTAAAAACACCATTGACTATACAATAAAGGTAATGTATTATCTATAAAGATAATACATTACCTTTATTTGCGAATTGGAGGAATAAATTTTGGACAAATTGGATACCATGGATGACTGGCAATTCATTTTTGGTGCACTTTTAGTAGTGGCTAATAGAATGGATACCTTGTTAGAACGGGAGTTAAGTCATTATGATATTACTGCCAAGCAGTGGATGCTCTCAATTGTCATTGAGAACCGTTTTAATAAGCCACCTACCATCAAAGAGGTTGCTAAGGAAATGGGTAGCTCACATCAAAATATTAAACAGCTTGCCTTAAAACTAGCGGAAAAGAAGCTCTTGGTATTAGAAAAAGATAGCAAGGATGCCAGAGTAACTAGACTTAGACTCACAAAAGCAAGCCAAGTTTTTTGGGAGCAAACACAAGGATCAGCACTTGCGTTTTCCCAAGCTCTTTTCCAAAATACCAAGGAGGAAGAACTAACAAAAACTAGGAGCTTATTAAGCAAATTATTGTTAAATCTAGAAATAATGGAAGCTGAAAATGTATCAGGAAAGGAAGTAAATTAAGTGAAACTAGTTCGGAAAATTGTTTTAGGTATGATTATTGTGTTGATTAGTATCATTTTTTTTGCTGGAATTTATCTTACCAACGGTTTAGAGGCAGGTGAAAAGTTGGGAATTTACCCCATTAGCATAAGTGAGCAACCGGACGGAATTTATGAAGGTAGCTACAGCGGTGGACGCTGGTCAAATAGAGTTGTAGTAACCATTGAGGCTGGAAAGATCACTGATATTAATATTTTAGAGAGTGTGCTTATTGAAAAACCAGAGATAACCAGCAAATTAATTGCTAAGGTGCTAGCAAAGCAGGATCTTACTATTGACGCAGTAAGCGGAGCAACTGTTACTAGCAAAGCCTACTTGAAAGCAATCGAGCAAGCTCTCAAAAAGTAAAATATAAATTATCTAGGAATGGGGAATTTTAATGAAAACAATAATTATCTATGCTAGTAAATATGGTTATGCAGAGGATTGTGTGAAAGAACTGGCAGCTCAGCTACAGGGAGAGATTCTTTGTGTAAATATTGCTACTTCGGAAATACCGCTAATATCCGAGGCAGATAACCTAATCATCGGCGGTTCTATCTATGTTGGGCAGGTAGATAAAAAATTAAAAGCTTACTGTGAAGCTAAGCTAGAGCTATTGCTTCAAAAAAGAATCGGACTATTCATTGCTTGTGGAATGCCAGAAAATTTCCAATTGAATATGCAAAACGCTTTTCCTGCAGCCTTAATAGAGCATGCCTTGGTAAAAACCTGTCTTGGTGCAGAACTAAGGATTGCCAAGATGAACTTTTTTCATAAAACAGTTGCCAAGGTCATGGAAAAAGCGATAGCGAAAGAAGGCAAAGCAAGCATTTGTCCTCTGCCAGAAAATATCACGGTTTTAGCGGAAGCGTTTAATGGACAAATAGTTGGTTAGTTGGTTAGTTGGTTAGGATTTTTTAAAAATTATGAATTATGAATCGTGAATTAGGTGCAAGTGAGTGTGGAGCTTAGGGTAACAATTACACCCTAAGCTCCACACTCACTTGCTTTTTCCCTTCTTCACAATGTATAATGCAAATGCGAACCATTATCATCTAATGGGGAAAAGGGGCGAATTTCATTGAAAAAAACTTATCTAAAGACTATCCTGATTATCTTACTTTCAGTTAGTTTTTTAGTTGCTTGTGGACAAATACCTGCGAGTAAAAATAATGGGAAATCAGAACAATATACTATAGTTACATCTTTTTATCCGATCTATCTAGCTACCTTAAATGTAGCTAAGAATATACCTAATGTGCAGGTAATCAATATGACCGAACCTCAAACAGGTTGTCTGCATGATTATCAACTTGCACCGAAGGACTTAAAGACCCTAGAGAATGCAGATGTTTTTGTAATTAACGGAGCGGGAATGGAAGCATTCATGGATAAAGTAATCAGCCAAATGCCAGAGCTAAAAATTATTGAGGCTTCTCAAGGCATCAAATTAATTAAGAATACAACAGATGGCACAGACAATGTTCATGTCTGGGTAAGCATAACTGATGCTATCCTCCAAGTGAAAACCATTGGAGCTCAGCTGGCTGTAGCAGATCCTCCGCATGCTGAAGAGTATACGAAAAATGTAGCTGTATATGTCGAAAAGCTAGAGTCTCTGAAAGCAAAAATGCACAAGGAGTTAGATAAGCTAGCAAAACGGGATATTGTCACTATGCATGAAGCTTTTCCGTACTTTGCCAAGGAATTCAACCTAAATATTGTGGCAATTGTGGAACGGGAACCAGGCTCGGCTCCTAGTGCAGGAGAGCTTGCAGCTACCATCGAAAAAATAAAAAAATCTGGGGT
>JBAXCZ010000026.1:0-27355 GCA_037141195.1 Clostridia bacterium | reverse complement strand
TTAGTTCTGCTGCAGCTTTACGTGCCACGGCTTTTTGGTTTAGCGCATGAAAGATGCTTTTTCTTTGTATTTCTGGCATGCCGGAAATGCGGGCTATTGGCTCCATTTCATCTACGACTACTGGATCTACGATATATGCTGGTATTTTTAGATTATTGGCAAGTTCACTAGCAATAATGGCTCCTAAATTACTTGCATGCTCTCCATATTTGCCAAGCTGCAATTCTTCGACCATTATTTTCGATATGAGATATGTTCCACTTTGTAAAGGTTTTAGCAAGCCTCCTCTACCGACTATTGCACTTAAACTACTTAACTCAATCTTGTTATTTTGCAGTTCTTTCATAATTTCCTGCATCCTAAATTCATGCTGCTGGATAATATGAGGGTATTGTCTGATTTTTTCTGTACTATGATACAATACTTTCTCCAGCATTTGTTGATCGTTTTGATATATTGCTATCTTTGTGGAAGTTGAGCCTGGATTGACTACTAAAATGCTAAGTATTCCCATCGAAGTTTTCCTTTCTCATCATAATTATCAGTTAACTTTTACCTAGATATTTTCAACTATGCATAGTTTCCTGCCAATAGAACACTTAGTGCAATAGAGTTTAGCTTAGTTTGTGCACTATCCGCTCTAGATGTTAGCACAATTGGTGCCTTTGCACCAACAATTACACCAGCACTTTGTGCATCAGTAAGAAATACTAAGCACTTATAAAGTATATTTCCAGCTTCAATCGTAGGGCATACTAGAATATCCGCATCCCCAGCTACAGTATGGTTAATATTTTTAAGTTGCGCGGAAGCTTTGGAAACGGCTACATCCAAGGCTAAAGGTCCACATATTATGCAGTGCTTTATTTCCCCTTGTTCATTCATCATTTGTAATTTTGCAGCATCTATGGTAGCTCCCATTTTTGCATCAACTTTTTCTTTAGCGCATAAAATTGCTACCTTGGGATTAATTAGCTCCAAGGCTTTAGCAACCTCCACTGCATTCTCGATTATTTGCTGTTTGATATGTATGTCGGGGGCAATATTCATAGCTACATCTGTTACTAGCAATAATTTATGATAATGACTGCTGAGGTCAAAAACTGCTACATGAGATAGTATATTACCACTTCGCAGTCCTACTTCTTTATCTAACGCTGCCTGTAAGATAACGGATGTATCTAGTATTCCTTTCATTAATATTTGAGCTTTTCCTGTAGCTACTAGCTCAACTGCTAGCCTTGCTGCTTCTTTAATGTCTAAAACATTTATACAGGTATATAGCCTTAAGTTGATACTATGTACTTCTGCAATCGAGATTATTTCTTCCACATTACCAATTAAGATGGCTTGAACAATTCCTTGACTTCTAGCTTCTTCAACCGCTAATAGTACTTCTTCATCTTGAGCGCAAGCTACAGCAATAGTCATCGGTTCCATTTGTTGAGCTTTTTCTAGTATTTCATGTATTTTTTTAACCATATTTTTTTACCTCGCTTTAGTTAAATCATTACTAGAGTTATTAGTTGTTAGTCAGCTTTAAAATTCTTTTCCACTGTATATCACGCTGTTTTTCAAGGTAGTTAAAATCTTTTTCTCCTAAATGTTTGAATCTTCCTTGTTTTTTAAGATGCTCTCGCACTGATGTAAATGTAGAAATATGTTTACTTAGGTTGTATTCTCCATTGCAATACTCTAGCAAAGGCCAAAGACCTGTATCCACGACTTCCTTAGCTAACGCTATTGTGCAATTAGTCTCCGTTCCCCAGCCTGTGGGACATGGAGTGTAAACATGAATATATGCAGGCCCCTCAATTTCTTTGGCCTTTTTAACTTTTTGTAAGAAGTCTTCTGGGTAGCCAATGCTTGCTGTAGCTGCATAACTGATATTATGCGCTGCTACAATTTCAAACATATTTTTTTTGTTGGAGGTATTACCCCCTATTACTTTTCCAGCTGGAGTTGTGGTGGTAGCTGCTCCATAAGGAGTTAATCCACTTTTCTGAATTCCAGTGTTCATATAAGCTTCATTGTCAGTACAAATATAAACAAATTTTTCTCCTCTGGCAATTGCGCCTGATAATGCTTGAATTCCAATATCTGCCGTCCCTCCATCTCCAGCAAAAACTACAGAAAGCGGTTTTTCTTTACCTAGTGCTCTTAACCCTGCTTCTACCCCAGTAGCTACTGCTGCTGCTGCTGCAAAGGGAGTAATGATTGCATTATTTTTAAAAGCCATATTGGGATAGATAAATGAAACAGCAGACATACAACCTGCTGGAAGCGAGAGAAAAGCATCCTCACCCAACACCTTTAACGCTAGACGAAGAGCTAAGCTTTCACCACAGCCACCACAAGCTTTATGTCCATAAAAATACTCATCTTCGGTAATATTCCTTGCATTGAGCTTTTCCATTATGTGCACCTCAAATTATGAAAACGGACTTTTTTTTCTTCCAGATTATCCAATAATACTTTGAACATGCTTCTAATTTCCTTTTTAGGGATATCCCGACCACCTAAGCCTCCAATAAAATTCTGTGTTTTGACAAATACCCCACTTTGTAAGAGAGCAGAATTGACATTTGTATAGATTGTACCTTCATAACCAAAGGAAATGTTTTTATCTAGCACCCCAACTGCAATTGCGTTCTTGCAGGCCTCAGCCAGCTGTTTTACTGGAAATGGCCTAACCATCCTTAATTTTAAGAGACCAACGCTGTGTCCTTCCTTTCGCATTGCATCCACTACTTCCTTAACTGTTCCCGCAATACTACCAACTGTAACTAGTAGTACATCAGCATCACTGTAATAATATCCCTCTACCGCTCCTCCATGATATCGCCCAAAAAAATTACCAAACTCCTTGCTAATACGGGAAAAAACAGCAATTGCATTTAATAAATCTAGATGCTGTTTTAGCTTAAACTCCATATTATGCGCGTTACCTGCTGATATACAAACGCTTGTTGGATGTTGCGCATTCATCATGTGTGATTGCAATTGCATAGGTGGTAAGAAGCTATCCACTAACTCTTGTTCTGGAATATTAACCTTTTCATAGGTATGTGTCAACACAAAACCATCAAGATTAATCATTACTGGAGCCATAACTTCACTATCCTCAGCTAACTTGAAGCTTTGAATAACCATATCCAGTGCTTCCTGAGCATTTTCAGCAAAAAGTTGAATCCAACCAGAATTAAGCACATACATAACATCCATCTGATCTCCATATATATTCCAAGGAGTAGCCATAGCACGATTGGCATTCATCATCACAATTGGTAATCTAGCTCCTGATGCATACGGCAGACATTCTGCCATATATAGCAATCCTTGGGAGGAGGTAGCCGTAAATGTTCGAACACCAGTAGCACTTGCACCAATGGAGCATGCCATAGCACTGTGCTCAGATTCCACGTGCAGATAAATGCTATCTAATAACCCATCCTGCACAAACTCGGCAATTTTTTCTACTGCGATAGTTTGTGGAGTAATTGGATAAGCAGCAATAACACCTGGTTTGGCAAGCTTGACACCCCATGCTAGAGCTTCATTTCCATTTAAAAATTCAAACCTGCTCATACTAAAGTCTCCTTTACCATGGAAATTGCTCTTGCTTTACACTCAAACGCACAGATGCCACAACCTTTACAAAAATCATAGTCTATCAAGAAATTTCTTGCAGCTTCTCGGTGAATTGCGCCATCAGGGCAGAGTAAATAACAACGATAGCAATCAACACACTTATCTTGATTAATAACTGGTCTTTTTATCCGCCAACTAGCATTTTTTTCTGTAATGTGAAAAGCTTTACAGCTTGCACCTAATGGAATATCTTCTATTTTACTAAATTCAGGTACTGGTGACATCCTAAAATTTTTCATTTGTAATATCCTCTCCTATTTTATAGGCTGCAATAAATAGTTCAATGTTCATTTGTGCAATTGCATTTTTTATACTGGAATTAATCGCCATTATGCAAGCATTATGAGTGACAATATCCTTATTTAATGCTGCAAACAACCCTAACATAGCCGTATTAGTGATTGGCTTCCCCAATATTTTTTGCGCCAGCGACGTGGCGTCAATGGATATTATTTTTTTATTAAAATATTCTTTAGTAGAATTAAGGAGAATTTTTGCATTTTCTTTTAAGTCCTCTAAATAGCTATCACTCATCAGCGTATCATCCAAAATAATAATAGTGTCACATTGCTCAATTTCACTCCTGTCATTAATCGGTTGATTAGCAATACGATTAAAGCCTAATACTGGAGCTCCTCTTCGTTCAGGACCAAAAGAAGGAAAAGCTTGCGCGAAGCGATTATCATAAATTGCTGCAGCCGTACCAAGCAATTTTGCTCCGGTAAAACTACCCTGTCCTCCTCTGCCATGCCAGCGTATTTCGTACATAATGACCTCCTGAATTATATAGTCTTGGTAGTGCATATTCTAGCTACTATTTCAATAATAAACTCTCTTGCATTTCCATATATGCTTCTCCCATTCTAAATACACCGTCCGTTATTGTTTCTTCGGACATAAAAGAAAAGTTTAACCTCATAGTATTTTCTTGGCGTTTTTCTGGGAAGAAAGAACCTCCAGGCACAAAAGCAACTTTTTTTTCGATGCAGTGTTCCAAAAAAGTACAACTATTAATCTGTTCAGGTAATTCACCCCATAGAAATATTCCACCTTCTGGTTTTATGAATTTCACCTGTGGTAGGTATAAGTTAAGAGCTTTACACATAGCATTTCTACGCAATTTGTAGGTAGCTCTAATTTTTTGCAGATGCCTTGGATAATCATAGCTATTTAAATATTCTGCAGCTATCATTTGAGCAAGTGTATTTGTGTGTAAATCTGCACCTTGCTTAAATAGGATAAACTTTCTTAAAATTATATCTGTGGCAGTAACCCACCCCAGGCGTAAGCCAGGACTAAATGTTTTAGAAAGTGAACTTGTGTAAATTACTCTTCCATCAGTATCCAAGCTTTTCAATGTGGGCTTTTTACTTGTTTCAAAACTTACCTCACCATAAGGATTATCCTCAATAATTATGAAGTCATATGTATTTGCAATCTCAATTAATGTTTTTCTTCTGTCAATACTCATAGATCTACCGCTTGGATTTTGATAATCTGGTATTACATAAAGAAATTTTGGTTTTCCAAATTCCTGTAATCGCAAAAGCAGATTTTCTGGAACAATACCTTCACTATCTGTTTCAATTTCGATAAATTTTGGAAGATAAGCATTAAAAGAGCTAATTGCAGCTAGATAGGTTGGACTCTCGCAAAAAATCACATCACCTTCATCTAGAAAAACCTTCCCTGCAAGATCAAGAACTTGCTGTGAGCCAGTAGTAACTAAAACTTGGTCTGCATTTACGGTTATGCCAGCCTGCTGCATTAATTTAGCAAGTTGCTCTCTTAGTGCAACTATACCCTCTGTAGCACTGTATTGTAAGGCTGCCCCTCCTTTTTCCAGCAGAACTTTGGTGCAAATATCCACCAGTTCATTAACAGGAAATAATTCCATTGCAGGCAGTCCACCTGCAAAAGATATTAGGCCTTTTTGCTCAGTTAACTTTAATAGTTCCCTTATTTCTGATGCCTTAACAAATTGGGACCTTTTGGAAAAGCTTGTATCCATTTTTCTCCTTCTTCCATTGTTTCTTACTCCAATTTCATTATGAATTGAGCATTTTAGCTAATTTCATATATAGCAAAGCCCGGCAAGAGGCACCGGGCTTTAGGAGCTTGCTTATCGCTAAGGCAATATAGCTTTTTAATTTTAGTTGATTTTCTTAAACTCAATAGTCCAATGAATTCCTGTGCCTATGCTATAAGCTTTAGCAAAATTTCCTTGATTGATTGCTATTGCCATGCGGTAAAGTGAATTTACATAAATAATCTGCTCACTTACATAAACATCTCCGAAGGATTTTCCATAAACAATTCTATTATTATAAACTAATGTTGAACCATTACGTATTATTACTTCTACCATTTCGCCAAATTTAAATCCTAGCTCTAAAAAATCCTCCCTAGGAATATTAGTCCATAGACTACCAAAACGCACATCAAGGATGTCAATACTGCCTTTTACACTTGTTGGTGTTTTAGTGATTACTCCTAATTCCAACTCTGTAATAGCTTCTACATTAAGTAATGCGCCAACTTCTGCAAATTCTATTACTCCAGCAGCTAGTTTTGCTCCGGTATAGGCGTATACATCTCTCCCATGAAAGGTATATGAGAATTCCGTATTCTGACGACGGTGTTTAGACTCTTCAATTTCCCTAATCTCGGTTATGCCAACATATCTTTTCAGGTGTGTTAAAGTTCCATTATCTGGTGTTGCGATATAATGTCCATTAACCGTTTTTGCTACTACACTTTTACGACTAGTACCTACCCCTGGATCAACCACTGAAACGAAAATCGTACCAGCTGGCCAATATTCAACAGACTGATACAAACGATAAGAGGCTTCCCAAATATCGTAAGGAGCTATTTCATGGGTAAGACTATATAATTTTAAGTCAGGATTAACCTCTAAAGCCACCCCGTACATAGCTGCCACTGCCCCATCTGTCAAACCAAAATCACTTTGCATTACTAATAATCCACTCATTTTATCTTCTCCCCAATATTATCCATTTTTCAATACTTTCAAAACCTAAACGCTTAAATAGTCTTCCACTGTTTTCATTGTCATAAAATAAACAGACTGCTTTTTTTCTCTTAAGAAGGTCTTTACATAATGCTGATACTAGCTTGCTTGCATAACCTTTACTTCTAAATTCTGGTACTGTAAAAATACCCCCTACAATAGCACTAGATCTAGTTTCCGCAGTGGTATTACCGTGGCAAACAATTTTTCCATTTTCTCGTATAAGCATATGCACTCCTTCACCACTTTGAATGCGGCTTGCAATCTGCTGATTGAGCTTCTCTAAATTATCTGAGTATATCGACTTAAATTCTGAAATTTGCTGATATGCCGTGGCAATCTCATGTGTTTCTGTTAGCTTAGCGACCAAGACACCTGAAGTATCCAATAACAGTTTTGTTTTATCCTTGAGTTCAGAAAAGAACATTTCTCGCTTAGAATATTTTTCTTCCAACAAAGGATATAGCAATTCTATTACGGCTTGTTTTCCACTTATAATACTTACTTCTGATATAATTAACAAATCCATAATCTCGGATAAATTCATATCCAGCTTTTCACTATAGATAATAAAATTATCATAATAGCGTAAGACTATTCCTGTAATATTCTTTTGATCTTTTTGCATCCATACCTCTTGAAAATCCCGCTCAAAACCATAGTTTTCAATATCTCCAATAATAAAAATATTGATATTGGCTTCTTTCATGCAGTATTCCAGAACGGAGGTGCGATCTGCTTCCTGGCATTTTATTAGCATCCTGTCACCACTTTTTCAAATTCCACCTCCCAGTCTGATCCCCAGCCTATATGGTAGCTTTCTGCTAGACTGCCTTGATTCATGGCCATAGATATTTTTAACAACTCATTGTTATAAATCATCACTTCTCCCTTCTGCACATAGCCAAAGGATTTTTGAAATAAGAGCTTATCTGTAAAAACTATTTTCCCTAAATGACTTATCGTAGTCTTAATGTAATCACCATAATTAAATCCCATTTCCGAGAATAACATTTGCGGAATATTCGTCCATAGATTGCCAAAGTTTGGATCGCTAATTTCAAAGCTACCTTTTAACTTATTTCCTTCAATCACTGGTTCTAGTATTTTCAATTCAACAATTTCCTCGACGGCATAGCTCTTGCCAACTTCTTCAAAGCTAATTATTCCGCTAGCCAATTTCGCCGCACAGTAGCCAAATAAATCTCTCCCATGAAAGATGCTAGTTCCTTCTGTATTCTTGCCTCGCAAGCGATTAATTTGTTCATCAATTTCTCGCACTTCAGCAATGCCCACCCATTTTTTCAGATGGGTAAGTGAACCGTTATCTGGAGTTACTACATAATAGCCATCTATTGTTTTGCAGACACAAGCTTTTCTTGGCGTACCGACTCCTGGATCAACAACTGAGACAAAAATTGTTTCTAGCGGCCAGAATTTCATCGACTGAAATAGACGGTAAGAAGCACTCCATATATCGTATTGAGGAATTTCATGGGTACCATCTATTATTTCTAATTCGCGATCAACACTTTTTACCACTCCATACATAGCACAAACTGCGCCTTCTTTATATGAAAAATCCGATTGAAAAACAAGTATTGGTTTCATGCTTTTGCTCCTAAACAAATGGATTAAAATAACGGCTACCATTGATAAATATTGATATACATACTGTAATAATAAAAATAGAGATGGAAAAAGCTATTGCCAAATAATCTTCTCTACTCATTTTTCTTGTATTATACCAAGTTCTCTTTTTATTTTTTGCAAATCCTCTCAGGTCCATCGCATTTGTGATTAGTTCGATGCGATCAAGTGTAGAAAAAATTAATGGTATTACGATTAAGAGAGAATTCTTAAAACGATCCGTGATTTTAGCTTTACTAGACATTTCTAAGCCTCGAGCCTGTTGAGCTTGACTGATATCTTGATAGTTTCGCTGAATATCTGGAAAATAGCGCAGTGTTAAGGCAAAAGCGAAAGCAGCTTTATAATTCACACCCACTCCGCTTAAAGATGCTGCAAATTCACTAGGATTTGTGGTTAAGAGAAAAATAATGCCTAAGGGAGCTAGCGCTGCGTATTTCATAAACTTAGTTGTTTGATAAAATAATTGTTCTACAGTCAGCTTATATGGACCAAATAAAGGCATTATCTCATGTCTAGTTCCATAAATTTTCACTCCTAGTTCTGGTGAAAAGAGAAATGTTACTAAAGCATTACTTAAAAGAAAAAACAGTACATAAAATACAATCAGCTTAATCTGTGAAAATTTTATCTTTGAGACATTTAAGCCCCAAATGGAAAAAAGCATCGCACAAGTAATTACTCTGATATCATAAGAAAACATTACCGCAAAAGTTAAAAGTAGAAAGCAGATTAACTTTGTTAGGCCCGAAAGCCTATGAATCAAGGTATTTTGGTAATTATAGGAGAACAGTTTCATTTTCACGTTCTTTGCTCACCCACCTTTCGTAATCAATAAATCCCTGTACAAACTTTGTTTCATCAACAATACCCGCCATTTGTGCCAAATCAAAAAGTGATGTGCGTTTTAGGTTTGCTTCTTCGATAACCCAATTATCAGTTAACACTACCGAAGCTTGAGTATCTGAAATTTTTTCTCCTGCTGCTAAAACAATGGCGCGGGGGGTGTATTCCAACATTAAATGCATATCATGAGTAATGAGAATAATTGTTACTCCAAGCTTATTAATTTCTCTTAAAAACTCCATAATATCACTATAATGACGATAATCTTGACCTGCAGTAGGCTCATCCATAATGAGAATTTTAGGATTTATCACTAAAATAGAAGCAATTGTAACTCGTTTTTTTTGTCCATAACTTAGTGCTGATATGGGCCAGTCAACGAATGGGGCAAGTCCACAAATTTTAAGTATTTTGTCTACCTTGGGCTTTATTTCAGCTTCTGGGATTTTTCTAAGCCGAAGTCCCAAAGCAACCTCATCAAAAATTAAGTTCTTAGAGATCATCTGATTCGGGTTTTGCATTACTAATCCGATAATTTCAGCTCGCTCTTTTATTTTCTTTGCAGCAATACTTTTGCCTGCATAAAGAATAGCTCCACTATCTTCCTTGATAAATCCGCAAAGAATCTTTGAAACAGTTGATTTTCCAGCTCCATTTTTACCAACAATAGCTACCATTTCACCTTCTCGTATATCAAAGTCTACCTTATCAAGTATCTGCCTGATACCGTCATAGGAAAAACTCATGTTTTCAATTTTTAAGATTGAAGGATTAGTGTTTTCATGGGTAATTGTTTGAATAGATTTATGCCAGTTTCTTAATGCTTCATTGACACCATCTGTATTTAGGCTCCAAATGTGTCCAGCTCGCATTGCTGCGGTAACTTTTATTTTTGCATATTTCATAGCGGTAACATATAGCGGCTCTCTGATGCCGTTTTGGATTAATACCTCTGAGGCAACTAGTTCATGTGGATTCATATCAGCAATAATTCTACCATCATTAATTGTAATTACCCGATCAATTTCACGGTGTAATACATCCTCTAACCGATGTTCAATAATAATAATAGTCTTTTGGGATTGTTTATGGATATCATCAATGATTTCAATTGCTACCTTACCGGTAGCAGGGTCTAAATTAGCTAGCGGTTCATCGAATAAGAGAATGTCAACATCATCAATTAAGACACCAGCTAAGGCAGTTCTCTGTTTTTGTCCACCTGAAAGCTCATAGGGTGAGGAAGCTAAGAAATTATCCATATCAACCATTTTAGCTACTTTAGCTACCCTATCATGCATTATTTGATGGGAAATACAATCATTTTCCATAGCAAATGCCACATCTTCTCCAACCGTCAATCCGACAAATTGTCCATCCGAATCTTGCAATACTGTCCCAATCATTTTAGACATTTGAAAAATGTCTAAGCTACTTGTTTCTATACCTTTAATTTTTAAGCTTCCTTGGGATACCCCCTTGTATGAAAATGGTATTAGCCCATTTAAGCAATTTCCTAATGTGCTTTTTCCGCTACCACTAGGTCCTATAATCAATATTTTTTCGCCCGGATATATCTTGAGGTTTATCCTATTAAGTGTAGGTTCTGCTTGGCTGTTATACTGAAAAGAATAATTTTCGAATTCAATAATTGGTTGCTTACTCATGCTTTACCTCCTGCGATCATCTATCCACTAGCTATTAAGTGATATGATTTGTAGTAACTGGTTTTTGTTTAAAGAAGCTGGCAGTTACCTTCTCAACTGCCAGCTTCTTGAATTATTTTATTTTCTATAAATCTTTAATTGTTTTTACTTAAGCTTCCTTTTTTTGTTCTTGTTGCAGCATAAGCAACTAATAACAGAGTACCAATCACGCCTGCACTTACCGAATTCATCACAGCTGCAATTGCCCCCTGGGTGAATACAAGATTTGCTGGCTCTTTATAAATCAATATATCTAGCATTGGTGCAACTAATACCCATGCTATAGCATTGCCAATAATTTGAATTGTATTAAAAGTTAGAATGTCCTTAAGTCCAAATATTCCTTCTTCAACCCTTGTGCGTTTATATGCAAAGCCAAAAATAAAACTAGCTAAACCACTTGCAATAACCCAGCTCCACCAAGGAGAGCCGTACTGCACTGCATCACTGAGCCCATGCCCAATAAAAGCTATCAATCCGCCAGCAATCGGTCCAAAAAGCACTGCAAACAAAGCAGAGAATCCATAAGCAGTTTGGAAACTTGTTTCTGGAATAGGTGATGGCACTTTGATATACATGAATAAAAGCATGAAAATAGCTGCACCTAGTCCTGTTGCAACAATAGTTTTTGTAGTAACCTTAAAATAATCTTTCATTTCTTTTCCTCCTTTTTTTTGTTTAAGTCTAATGTTCCACTTCAAAAACTCAGCTTGCCACCTTTCAGTTTGTATTTGCTTTTCAAATTTACGAATGATCGTTTATGGTAAAAATCGATCATCTTAAATTATTAAGTTCACATCATAAAACTCTGGAATAAAGTAAAATTTACATCTTGCAAAGCTTTCGCCTTCTTGATTATAAAGGATTTCTTCAATAAAGAGTATTGGCTCCTCTGCAGCAAGATGCAAAAATTTTGCGACTTCACCTTCTGCTTTAATTACGCGAATTGACATACTGGCCTTTGATGCAAGTTCGAAAATTGTTGAATTTACCAGATTTGACACTTCATCTTTTTTATGTAGCGATACTGGTATTTTCTCTAACTGTTTCGTTGGGATTTGAATAAAGGCTCTTCCAATTGGCTTTTTATCGATAAAATATATAACATTACTAGCCATAATAATTTCATTAGTATTGATCGCTAGCTTATCTTTAGCTACATCTGTAGGCGGTCCAAAATTAAAAGATATATCTATTGCTTCAATAATTGCTTTAGCAAATTGTAGCATGGGATTACATATATTTTTGCTTGCCATCAACTTCATATCCTGACGAAAGGTTACAATAGTTCCTTTTCCTTGGCTCTTAGCAATTAATCCATCTTCATTTAAGACCGTAAGCGCTTGGCGTAAAGTGTTTCTACTTACCCCATGCTGCTGTGTAAGTATTAATTCGCTTGGCAAAAGTTCTCCATCAGCTAAAATACCATTAACTATTTGGGAATAGAGCATATTGTAAATTGGGACATAAGCAGGTACCTTTTCTTTTAGCTTACTAGTTATTTTCTGATTTGCCATTTGTTCATCTCGTTTCCCAATGATAGATTAAGTTCCACTTGTTGTTCTACATTACATTATACATATTCTACATATTCCATCTTGTTCTACATGTTTAATTTAAGTTCATGATACAGCTATTCTTTTTATCTGTCAAGTGCAAAAGAATAAAAAAAAGCTAATGCAAAAAATTTATTTGCATTAGCTTCTAAGCTTGGTTTTCTCAATTACAAATATTGGTTGATACTTAATTACTAATCTTCATATACTGCTTCTATTCTAAAAACTGTTGGTTTGTCAGGATCTGGGCAAGCTACTCTTGTTACCCCTTCTTTTGCATCCCAGGGATGACGTCCGCCTAATTCTAAGACTCTGAGCATTGGCCAGAGACTATGCCATGCTGCAGCGCAAAAACCTGCTGGGCATCGTTCAAAATCAAATTCGAATTCTTGTCCCACCTCATGGCAATGGCAAGGTTGTCCTTCTGGGCTTATTGGGCATTTTTCCACGATAATTTTCACTTTTTTAGGTTTTTTATATTCTCCATAATTTGTATCCATACTTATACTATACCTCCTATTATTATCTAGCACATTCACTTGCGCTACCCTTTAAGATAGCTAGTCCATGTTCTAGACTAGACAAAATAATTTCCAAGCTTTCTTTTACTGCTTTAGGGCTTCCAGGCAAATTTATAATCAGGCTCTCTCCTCTTAAGCCAGCTACACCACGAGAAAGCATCGCTCTAGGTGTAATTTTATATGACTGACTACGAATCACTTCTGCTATGCCTGGAACCTCTCTATTTATTACTGCTTTGGTAGCTTCGGGAGTTACATCTCTCTTGGCAAAACCTGTTCCTCCGGTTGTAAGCACTAAATCACATCTATCCTCATCACACATTCTAATCAACATTTTTTCCAATTCTTTTTGTTCATCTGCTACTATTTCATATGCTACTACTTTACCTAAAGAAGTTACTGTTTCTTTGATTACTTGACCACTAAGATCAATTCTTTCACCTTTAGCTCCCTTATCGCTTGCCGTAATAACGCCAATTCTATACATTTTTCAATACCTGTATTTCATCACCAGCTTTGATTTCACCGTCAACTTTAATTGCAATAAAGATACCTTCTCTAGGCATCACACAATCCCCTACTTTTTGATAAATTTGACAGTGATGGTGACATTCTTTACCAATCTGAGTGACCTCTCCAATTGCAGTTAAGCCAAGTTGCAATTTTGTTCCAATTGCTAGATTTACAAGGTCCATCCCCTCAGTCAGAATATTTTCGGCAAATGCCCCTGGAGGTAGTTCAATATCGCTACGCACAGCTAACATCTTGTTTACACTTGCAACATCTAACAGGCTAACCTGACGGTGCCAATTGGCCGCATGTGCATCACCAATAATCCCATGGTCGACCTTAAGTTGGGCAATACCTACTTCTTTTTTTTGTACCCCTTTTTTTCCACTGATATTAATAGCTATTATTTTCCCCATGGCTCTGCACCATCTCTTTTAAATGTTCCACTTTTGCCACCTGTTTTTTTCACTAAATAGATATTTTGTATCACCATTTTTTTATCCACCGACTTGCACATATCATAAATTGTTAGGGCTGCTACGGATACTGCTGTAAGTGCTTCCATTTCAACACCTGTTTTATCTGCTGATTTTACAGTAGCCTCTATTTCAATACAAAGGCTTTTTTCATTAATTCTGAAATCCACAGATGCTCCACCTAACCCAATAGGATGACACATGGGAATTAAATCTGCAGTGCGTTTAGTTGCCATAATACCCGCAATGCGAGCTGCGGCGATTACATCACCCTTGGGAACTCGATTTTCGGCAATAAGCTGGAGTATTTCTTTAGAAACAATAATTCTTCCTTGGGCTGTTGCTGTGCGTGAAGTTACTGCTTTCTCGGCTACATCTACCATTCTCGCTGCACCTTTTTCGTCTAAATGACTTAATTTTTCCATGTTGTTGCCTCCATTATTATTATTTTCAGCTATAAATGCACCTAATATCCAAGCTTAAGCCTTTTTTATCCACCAATTTGCGACATACTTCTTGGCTGATTACCCCAACCAGCTTCCATTTGGTGCCTTTCCGGTTTGGCAAGCAGAACTGTGCGTAAATAAACCTGTAATTCTTCATCACTGATGTTTGCACGCAATTTTTCCCTTAAATCATATTCTGTTTCACCGTATAGACAAGGACGCAATTTGCCATCTGCTGTTAAACGCATCCGATTACACTCACTACAAAAATGATTGCTTAATGCTGAAATAAGCCCAATTGTACCCTTAAATCCAGGTATTTGCAAATAATTTGCAGGCCCCCCCCCAAACATATCAGCTACAGCAGAAAAATCGTATTTTTCTGCCAATCTTAGCTTGATCTCACTAACTGGAATAAACTGATCTAACGCTTTTCCATCGCTTTCACCAATAGGCATTAGTTCAATAAAGCGAACATGTACAGCTCTTGCTCTTGCAAGTTCAACGAAATCAAAAAGTTCATCATCATTAACCCCACGAGAAAGCACCACATTGATTTTTAACGGAGAAAATCCTACTTCAAGTCCAATATCTATCGCTCTTAATACATCTGCTAGGTTGCCTATTCTAGTTATTGCATGAAAGCGCTCCGGCTGTAAGCTATCTAAACTTATATTTACTCTCCGCAAACCTGCGGCTTGCAAATCATAAGCATATTTCGGTAATAGCAGTCCATTAGTTGTTAAAGAAATATCATCAATGTTTGGAATCTCTTCTAGGCGCCTAACTAAACTCACTATATCCTTGCGTACCAGTGGTTCTCCACCAGTTAACCTAATCCGCTTGATTCCTAACTGAGCAAAATTAGCAGCTGTTCGAATTATTTCTTCTAAGGTCAGCATCTCTTCATGTGATTTTTGCTCTATACCCTCTGCTGGCATGCAATAAATACAACGATAATTACATCTATCCGTGACCGAAATTCTCAAATAATCTATATTCCTACAAAATTTATCCTGCATATGCTACATCCTTATTTTAAGAGTCCTCCATGACCTAGCCTGACAATTGTTGGCCGTGTGAGTTTTTCACCTGCTAAAATTCTTGGTAATAAAACATCTACAACGCTAATTTTAGCATGTAGTACCCCTGCTGGCAAGGCAAGTATAGGAGTATTATGATGATATGCCAACATAAACATCGCTCCTGGTAGCACTGGGGTTCCATATGTAACTATCTCTGTAGCTACGCTCCTTACCGCTTCTGGGGTTACATCATCTGGATCTACTGACATTCCACCTGTGATAATTAGCATTTCTGCTCCTAAATCTAAGAGTTCTAACATGGAGTTCGCAATTACATTTTTATCATCATCTACAATTTTTTGTGCTAAGAGGCTAGAACCAAACTGTTTAAGCTTTGGCAGGAGATATCCTTTTGAGGCATCTTTAACCCTACCAGTAAACACTTCACTACCAGTAGTTATAAGTCCCACCTTGCATGGTCTAAAAGGGGATAACTGGAGGAGCTTTGCTTTACCTTGACAGAGCTTTTCTACAGCCCTAAGCTTTGCTTCCTTAATGAAAAGTGGAATAACCCGACAACTCATCACTGGATCTCCAACACCAACAACCTGCTTATCATAAATTGTAGAAACACAGATTTCTTCAATACTATTAATTTTAAATAGCAACCCTTGATCAATCTGTATAACACCAGGCGTAGTTGCAGTACATGCATATTTACCTTCACGAGGACCACTTGCTTGCAAACCAGCTCCTAGTAATGCATCTACTAAGCGCTTAGCAGCAGCATTCTCATGTACCATATCTTTTGTTTCTTCCGAGCCTTCTATCCAAACAAAAACATGAGATTTACCAGCATCTAAAAGATCTTCCACATCTTCTGCCTGAATCACATGACCCTTCGCAAACATTACTCCTTTTTCTACACCTGGAATAATTCGTGTTATATCATGACAGAGAGTTAGTCCTATAGCGTCTTCAGTTTTTACTTTTTTCATCTGCTCCACCTATAAATTAAATTTATCATCCTTGCGTTGTCTATAAATAAATATAACGCATATTTATTATACCTTAATTTATAATTTTAGCAATACATCTCAAAAAAAAGCGAGGCAGAAATACCGTTTTGGTATTTCTGCCTCGCTTAAAAAACTACTTAACCTGCTATTAGCTTTATAGTTTTCTCTATTTCTGCATATAATTCTTCTTGGCTAGGAATAATTGAAGAATATTTTAACTCTCCATTAATATAAAGCGATGGCAATTGCTGTACTCCAATTTTTCTACACCGAGCAATACCTTCTTTATAAGCATATTTACGCTCGGCAATATCTATTTTGTCTCCATATTTCATTTTGGCGTCTTTTACTACTTCCCATAAATAGGTACAGGCTGCACAGGAAACTGAATCTAAGGTGAACGCTTCTATTAAAGGTTTAGTGAGATGAGCATAATCAGGAAGTTCCACCTCGATGCTCTCATCAACGGTTGCATAATTCTTCACTAATTCTCTATATGTAGCTAAGTCTTTAACTGTTTCTGCTACAGCAATAGCATTTTCAAAGGGTATATCGTAAGGCATATCACAACCCGGAGCAATAATCAGATTCTTGGTATTATCCAAGGAGTCAACCATATCCACTACAACCTTCATATTATCTTGTTGATTACCAAAGAGCATGGTTGTAGATAAAGGAATGTTACCCCCAAGTGTGATATTGTATAAATCAGTAATAGCTTTCGCTTTAGCCATGGGGATGTTTTCATCAATGGAAATAGCATCAGGATTGGTTTTGCACATTCCCCTAATATTGCGATAAGCATTACCGCATACAAAAAAACTTGAAAATGCACCTTTTTCGCGAATGTAGGTAAAAAGCTCGCTATAAGGTTTAGCCATATATTGCTCAAAATGTTTAGGCGAAATTTGGCTAATTAGTGGATCTACAGGAGCAATAATATCCATGCCTGTTTCAAGATAAAAATCAATCATGTTCTTGGAAATTTTTGTTGTATATTCCATCAATGCTTGCATTTTTTCTGGTGCATCCACCATATCCATAAATATTTGGGTTCCTCGCAAATGTGAAGCTAAGGTAAATGGTCCACAAAACAACCCATAAAGTGCTGTATTCTCACCTACTGCTACTTTCATGCGTTGACAAACATCTAAGAGCATCGGGATTCTTCCATCTGTTTTGGTGATTTCTTTTGTGGGAATTTCTTCCGTATTTGCTAGTGGATGTGTAGCTACACTTGGAGGATTTTTTTCCGCCCATAAAAGCTTACATCCTAAAATTTCCGCTTCGATTTGCAAGTCAAAGAGTACAGGTTGCCCATCTGGAGTATACATTTTATTTACTTCCATTAAGCTCTCAAATAATTTGTCCCCATCTTTTAACACTTCTTCTGCGCTGTAACCTTTTAATTTTCCTGCATGAACACCTGCGAAAGGTACCCAAGGGGCTCTTTCCACATCCTCATGTCTCATTACACCTAAAACTAAATCTTTCCCTGTCATCATCTTATCCTCCATATTAATTACTTATCATAAAGCTTAAGTTAATTATATATGCAGTGTGCTCACTAGCTAGTAACTATCCTAGCAATTTTTTGTACAATTTTACGCACTTAGATATTTACGATTCTACACACAGCCACTTATCTGCTTTTTGTGCATCATAAGCTTTTTGACAGAGGTATAGTGTTCTAACGCCTGCATTAAAGTCTGGATATGAAGTTTGATATTTTTCCGTTCCAAGGATTTTATCGTAAATTACCGCAAAAAGTGCTCTACTAGTATCACTTAATCCGTATAAAAATCCCCCTAATGCTTTTGCTTCATCGGTGTAGAGTGCTGGATCTTGTAAGAGCTGATTTGGTTGCTGCCGAAATCCTAGCTCCAGCTGATTAGGCTGGTAAGAATTCCAACTAATGCTCATTTTCGTACCTTGTAGTTCCCAAGCTAGCTTGCTCTTCGCTCCAGCAACACATTGATTAAACTGCATCTGACCTAGTGCGCCGTTATCCATTTCTAATAGTAAAAAGGCTAAATCCTCATTATTTATTTCTTTACCATCTCGAATTGGGTAAATAGTTTTATATTTTGCTAAAATTTTCCTGATTTTGTTCCCAGTCATCCACTCTAAGAGCTGAAAACAGTGCGAACCTAAATCAGAAACAACCCTGGAGTGACCTGTGTACTCTGTTTCCATCCTCCAATCATAACTTTCCTTGTCGAACAGCCAGTCCTGCAAAAAGCTACAGTTAAATGCAACAAGCTCTCCTAAATCTCCCTTCTTAATACGGGCTTTTGTTTCATGCATCATGGGAAAAAAGCTCCAATTAAAATGTACAGCATGTACTAAACCTTTTGACTCAGCTAAACTAGTTAGTTCTTCACCTTCAGCCAGTGTCATTGCTAGTGGTTTTTCACAAATTACATGTTTTCCGGCTAAAAGTGCAAGCTTAGTTTGCTGATAATGCAGATGATTTGGTGTGCAAATATGCACTACCTGTAGCTCTGGATGTTGGATAAAATCTCCAAAATCTGCATATCCTTGAGGAATTAGTAAGTCATCTGCCCTTTTCTTTGCATGTTCTATGCTGCCCTCAGAATAACTTGCTACTACTTCTACAAATCCCAGTCTCCTCAGTGCCTCCGAATGACATTTTCCCATGTTTCCTGTGCCCACAATACCAACTTTAACTTTCATCTTAAGCCTCCAACTCAAATTCAGGCAATTTTTATATTACTCACGTACCCTTACCCTTAAATATATTTTTAAAAATAGCATCTAATTCAATACTCAAATAATAACTCAGAAAACAAGCCATGTAAATAGTTCCCGTTTGTAGAGCTGCTCCGATCTTTATGAGTGTAATATCCAACGATAAGTTTCAATTTTGTTAAATATTTCCAAATATAGATAGATATAGATTGACGTAAATTTTTCTACTCTGTATAATGAAGTTAACAACTAAATATTGAAAATTTCCGATTTAGTGGATCTAAAGAGTTTTACTCCATGAGCCATTGAACTTTGCAATGATACTCTATTGCTAAAGGTGTGTTTAGAAATGAACATGCCCTCCGTATTCGAAAAGGGAACTAACTTTTGTGCAATTTTTGCTTTGTGCAAGCAGTGCTGACAACCCCTTTGGGTTTGTCAGCATTTTATTTTTTATTATTCTTAAAAATTTTTACCATAAAAAGGATGTGGACAATATTTACTTTATTGCGGCATTTAAGGAAGCCATGGGCTTAATTATTTCCTTGCAGCCAGAATTATATGGTACTATTTTCCTCTCCCTCCGGGTAACATTTACCGCCTTATTTTTTGCAGCACTTATTGGCATTCCTCTTGGTGTGCTACTGGGACTTTATAAATTTGCCGGGAAAAAAATTCTAGTCAACATCATTAATACCTTTATGAGCGTTCCTCCAGTTGTAGTTGGACTAATTGTCTATATGCTATTATCCAATGAAACTGGGCTAGTTGGTGATAACCGCTTGCTCTTTACACCTTTTGCCATGATTTTAGCGCAATTCGCTTTAGCGCTTCCACTGATGGTTGGTCTCACCTATGCTGGTATTAGCAATGTAGACCCTTTAGCCAAGCGTTCTGCCATAAGTCTAGGGGCTTCCCCTACTGGGGTAGCGTTTACCGTTATCCGAGAAGCACGGTTTGTTATTTATTCTTCCTTTATCGTAGTTTTTGGCCGTTTACTGGCTGAAGTAGGTGCTGTAATGATGGTTGGTGGTAATATTCGTTACCAAACCAGGATGATGACTACCTCCATTGCCATGCTCAAGGGTATGGGAGAATTTCAAACAGCTTTGGCTTTGGGTATGATTCTCTTACTTATTTCCTTTGTCATAAATGGACTAATGGAAGTAATTAGAAATTATGGGAGGAATAACTAATGCCAATTTTAACCATTGAAAACTTAAAGAAAACTTATGGTGCAAAAACCGTCTTGGCAATTCCCAGTCTTTCCATAGAAAATAATAAAATTACTGCAATTATTGGTCCTAGTGGTGCAGGTAAAAGTACCTTGCTCTCGATTATTAATGGTTTAGAAAAGCCTACAGAAGGCAAAATTGTTTTCCAAAAAGAAGAGTTTTCAGCAAGTAAGCAATACTCCCAATCCACGCGTAGAGCTATGGCCATGGTCTTTCAAAAACCTTTAATGTTTAATACTAGCGTTTACAAAAATATTGCTTATGGTTTACAGATGAGAAGGGAAAAGAAGCGAACAATTGCACAAAATGTACAGGAGCTTGCAAAAAAAATTGGCCTCGCAGCTCAGCTCCATCAAAAAGCTACCACACTTTCTGGTGGAGAAGCTGGCAGAGTCTCAGTGGCAAGAGCCATTATGATCCGTCCAGTTTTACTCTTATTAGATGAACCCACTGCCAGTCTTGATCCAGCAAATATCTGTTTGATAGAACAGCTATTACTCCAAGCTAAAACAGAATTGCAAACAAGCATTATTATAGTTACCCATAATCTTTTTCAAGCTAAACGTCTTGCTGACCAGGTGATTTTCATGTTAGACGGTTCTGTAGTTGAAATAGGTAAAGCTGAGGATATTTTTAATAAACCACAAGATGCTAGGACAAAGGCTTTTGTCTCAGGAGATATGGTTTATTGATAAATAAATTTTAAAAATAAAAAAGGAGTCGAAAGAAATGAAAAAAGCACTTAGTCTATTTTTAGTTTTAGCTTTATTACTTTGCAGCATGTCTACTGTATTTGCAGCCACAAGCTACACAGTAAAATCTGGTGATACTCTATCTAAAATCGGTGCGCGTTATGGCGTAACCTATCAGGTAATCGCCAAGGCAAACAATATCTTAAACTTAAACAGGATAGCAGTTGGACAAAAACTGCTAATTCCTAGCAAAACTAGTAGCGCAACTACTACGCCTGCTACAAGTACTACTAAAATTGTTCCTGCTCCAGCCGTTGATCCAAGTATTAAAGGCACCAAGCTTTTAATCGCAACTACCACCAGTACCAATGATACCGGTCTCTTAGATGTGCTTATTCCAGCTTTTGATAAAAAGTATGGCACCAAAACTACTTGGGTATCTGTAGGCTCTGGTGAAGCGATGGAAATTGGCAAGCGCGGTGATGCGGATATTCTTTTAGTTCACTCACCTGCAGCTGAGGCATTGTTCTTAAAATATGGTTACGGGATTAACCGTCATGATGTTATGTACAACTACTATTATGTTGTAGGTCCAAAAACTGACCCAGCAAAAATTCAGGGAAATGCTTCTGCAACAGAAGCTTTTAAGCTTATTGCCAAGGCAAATGCAACCTTCTTATCACGTGCCGACAAGTCTGGTACAAATAGCAAAGAATTAGCTATTTGGACAAATGCTACCTTAAAACCTTCTGGTGCAAAAGATAAGTGGTATTTAGAAACCGGCTTAGGTATGGGGGATTTACTCTCTATGGCAAATGAGAAGCAGGGATATACCTTAGTTGATAGTGGTACATGGGGTGCTTTAAGTAGCAAATTGAGCAACTTAGAAATTATGGTACATGGTGATCCTATGCTTTTTAACCCTTATGGAGTAATAACTGTAAATCCAAACTATTATGCAAATACCAATAAGAAAGCTGCAGATGCTTTCACAGGCTTTATCACTTCTACTGAAGGTCAAAAAATAATTGGTAATTTCACTAATAAAAGCGGACTAAAACTCTTTGTTCCTGACGCAAAATAAATTAAACTAAAAAATGGCTAGTGCCTAAGTGATTACTCGCTTAGGCACTAGCCATTTTTTTATTGTTTCAAATATTCAGTTAAATCAACAGTCGGATATACAACTCTTTCATAATGACCATTTTCTTCAGATAATGTTGCATCAATTCCCATTTTTGTTTGTACACCTCTTGCATCAGAACATGGATCAAGCTCATGTCCTTGAGCGCCTGGTACATAAAAAATATCTTTTTCTGGAATTACTCTATTGGAAACTGCCCACATTACATCAGCAGGATTATAAATATCCACATCTGTATCCACTACGATTACATTTTTAATATTTACATATGTCATCATGGCTGCTAAAGCAATATTCTTTGGCTCTCCGGGATTTTTCCTCTTTATTTGCACAAGAGCTAAGAAGCCTGCTCCATAAGGAGGAATATGTACATTTACCACGCCGCTACTTACATATGTAGTAAATTTCTTTAACATCGGCTCCCGTGGTACCACATTGCCTAAATTAATATGTTCGAATAATCCTCCAGCAATTGTTTGGTAAATCGCGTTATTGCGATGAGTAATCACCTTTACATGCAGTACTGGGCTTGGCCATGGATCACTGTAATGTCCTGTAAATTCACTTAGAGGTCCTTCAACTTCCCTTAAACCTGGTAAAATTTCTGCTTCGATCACAAATTCTGCAGTAGCTGGCACGTAAATATCTGAGGTTATGCATTTTACTACTTCTTGTGCCTTGCCACGAATTGCTCCAGCTATTTCCATTTCATCTCCATCGTAGCGAAGACCTGCACCCATGTAGACCACTGGATCTGCCCCAATCACAATTGCAATTGGTAATGCTACCCCTTCTTTCTCTGCTTCATTATAAAAATCCTTTAAGTGTCTCCACTCATTAATCATAATGCCTAACTTATCCTTACCTTTCACCATCATTCTTTGGAAGGAAAGATTTTGTCTGGTTCCATGGAGCTCTTTACTGACGATTACACCACCAGTAATAAATGGGCCACCATCCTTGGGTGCATGGTCAGGAATTGGAATTTGCATCAAGTCTACATCATCACCCATAATAATGTTTTCTTGGCATGGTGCCTTGGTTATCTTAACCGTTTTTATAGGATTATCTAAGCACTTGCTTAAGAAGTCAATCATTCCTACTTTTTCGCACTGCAAAGCTAAAGCAATACGGTCCATAGATCCTAAGACATTGCCGATAACACCAAATTTACGATCTTTTACATTTTTCATGTAGCCTGCGCCCATATTTTTTTTCTCTAATGTAGCTAACACATTGCCAATCTCTTTCACAATACTAACTTCTTTTTCAATAGTAACCAATTCATCATTTGCCTGTAATACTTCCATAAACGTACGTAAATCTTTAATCTCTACCATATGAACCTCCTGTATTGTATTAACTACTCTAAGATTGTACTAAAAATTTCTGCAATATCCTTCACCTGTGGAGTACGTGGATTGTTACGCATTAAAAACATTTTGCAGGCTTCCTCTGCAAAACTCTGAATGTCCTCTTCTTCTTTATAGTAGCTACAAAGATCTGCAGGTATTTGCATATCTTCTAACATTTCCTCGATTTTTTCTACGGCTGCATTTGCAGCTTCCCTTTCAGAATAACCAGCAATATCCACTCCCAAAGCAGCTGCAATGCGAGCAAATTTTTCTGGTACTGCCATAATGTTGTATTCCATCCCATAAGGCAGTAGCACAGCATTTGATAAGCCGTGTGGCACGTCATAGTGACTAGATAAAGGACCGCTCATAGAATGGATTATTCCTAAGCCGCTTTGGTCCATAGCCAAACCAGCCATAGAAGCTGCTACGGCAACCCGCTCCCGAGCTTCTAAATCAGTTCCATTTGCATATGCTCTTGGTAGATATTTTGCTAAGATACTAATTGCCTCTAATGCTAAGGAATCTGTAAATGGTTGGCTATTTTTACCTACATATGCCTCAATAGCATGGGTCAAGGCATCCATCCCCGTAGTAGCTGTCAACATTGGAGGTAAACTTACCATCAGTTCTGGATCCAAAAGTGCCGCTTTAGCAAAGAAGAAATCTCCGCCTACTCCTTTTTTTGTATCACGGTCAATAATTACTGCAGTTTTAGTGGCTTCAGAACCAGTACCAGCGGTAGTTGGAATTGCGATATATGGTAATGGCTTTTTCGTCGGTTGTTTAAAATTCCATTGATAATCTTCCCAAGCTCCTTCATTTGTAGCAAGCATAGCTACTACTTTTGCTACATCCATAGGGCTTCCACCACCAAGACAAACCACAACCGTGGCTTGCATCTCTTCCACAAAACTTCGGCAAGAATTCACCACTTCTGCATGAGGGTTCGGTGGAATTGCATCGAATATTTTTACAGAAGCACCTAAATTTTCAATAATATTTTCAATCTTCCCAGCTAATCCCAATTTCACCAAATGAACATCTGTAATTAACGCTACCTTATCATTTTCGCATATAAATCTTCCTAACTCCTGAATACAACCTGCACCTGCATAAAACTCTGTTGGAAATAAAAATCTTTGCATCCTTCTTCACTCCTTCTAATTATTTTTTTTTGTTCTTACACTTTCCCTGATATGTAAAGCAGCGTCTAAAAGACAAATTTGTGTTGCTAAATTTGGTTGTTCTAACCTATTTAAAATTTGCCTAGCCGCCTCTACGCCCAGCTTATATGGTTGATAATCCAAAGTTGTGAGTGCTGGTTGATAATAGGCACTAAACCTCGCATCATTAAAGCCTACAATACTTAAATCCTCTGGAAGGTATAATCCTAAATCTACGGCTGCTCGCATACCTGCTAAAGCCATTACATCTGAAAGATAAATCACAGCCTTTGGTCTATTTTTTTGTGCTAACAAATCTATCATTGACTGGTACCCATCCTCTGGCCGCCAATTACCATAATGCAAATTATTTGGGGTTATGTTTAGCTTAAACTCTGCTAAAACCAACTCACATTGCTCTCTACGGAGATTTGAGAAGCTATCTTCCTTACCGTAAACTATTGCAATATCTTCCTTAAAACCACACGCCAAGAGATAGCGAAACATCTTGCGAAAAGCTTCTGCACCGTCCACTAATACGCGGTCGATAGCAGAATTTTTGGGCATGCTTTCTACAAAAACGACTGGCATTATTGTGACTAATGCCTCCATTCTTTCTTTAGCACTACCATGGCAAAAAATTACTCCGTCCGTCATTCGTTCCTGTAAAAGATGGAAATAATCCCGCTCTGTAGCATAGTTTTCGCTTGAATCTAGTACTAAGAGACTATACTCTCTTTCAGTTAGATACTGCATTGCGCCACGGATTATTTCCGCCATAGTAGAAGACTCCACATTCGGCACAACAAGGGAAACTGTTCTTGTTCTGGTATTATTCAAGGCACGGGCAATAGGATTTGGCTTATAGCCTAACTCCTTAGCTGCTTCCATCACTTTTACTAGGGTTTCTTTCCCTACTAAATGAGGCGTATTCAACACTCTAGAAACAGTTGCCTTCCCAACACCAGCTTTTTTTGCTACATCATTAATAGTAGCTTTCTTTGTCATATGGCACCTTTCAACTCAAATTTTAAGCGAAAAGCAAATCAACATCCATTTCGCTATCTGCAATATCCCAAATCGCTCCACTAGGTATCAATTTTTCTGTCTTGAAGAATTCTGGGATGGTATCTGTTTCTTTCCCCAAGCCTGCTGCTCGGTTAAATTCCACTTCTTTTCGCAAGGTGGCTTTGGCTAACTCATTCCAATTTTCCGGGGTAAAGTCTATGTTATAAAGTTTAGCTATGACGTCTGTTACTGCTGCTGGGTTCATGCCAAAGGCGCTTGTTAAGAAACAACATAAGCCTATACAGTCATATCCTGCTCTTTGGATTTGTGCTCTCTGGGAAAACATTACTTCGTCTACTTTATCGCTATGGTCTCCTGGGAAGAAGATGGTTAGTCCTGCTGTGTGGTCTGCTCCCATTGGTGAGGTGGCATAGGTGACTCCTGTGCCTTTGATTGCTCTTGGGTCGTATGCTGACATGGTTTGTTTTTTAACTACTGGGGCTCTTCTTACTCCTAAGAGCTCTGCTGCTCTATATGCTCCCATGCCTGCTATGCGTCCTTCCATGGTTTTTTCATAGATGCCTTTGATGATTTTTTCAAAACCTTCATAGTCTCCAAATTCTACTAGTCCTGCTTCTGCCATTACTCCTAGGGTTCCTCCTAGTTCGATGGTGTCTACTCCTAGGTCATTGGCTAGCCAATTAAACTGTCCTATTTGGTCTAGATCTCCGATGCCTAGGTTGGAGCCCATTAGTACTAGTGTTTCGTATTCTAAGGGGGCTACTATTTCTTTGCCTGCTGCGTCTGGAAAGACGTTGGAGCATTTTACTTGACAGCCTGCCATACATGCTTCGCTGTTGCAGCCTACTCCGCCTCGTTCGTCTATTAAGTCATGCAATGCTTCTCCACATATTTCTTCGCCTTTTTCAAAGACTCCTTCGCGAAAGTTACGGGTTGGCACTGCTCCTAGGATATGCATTGGCATATAGGTGGATGAGGTTCCATATTCTCTTAATACTTTTACTCTATCGCTGTCTCTTACTGTGTCGTTAAAGTTTTTGCGTGCTGCTTTGAAGGCTTCTGCGTTCATGCCTGGTTGCTGTTTTTTGCCTTTTTTGGATACGACTATTGCTTTGATGCCTTTATCTGCTAGCACTGCTGCTAGTCCGCCTCTTGCTGCCATTCTAGAGGGCCGGTTATAGAGGTCGGTTACTGCTATGGCTGCGCTATAGAGTCTTTGTTCTGCTGCTGGGCCTAAGATTAGTAGGGCGTTGTCTTTTCCATACTGGGCGAATAAGGTTTCTGCGCTTTCGAAATTCCCTTTTCCTAGGATGGCTTCTGCTTGGTCAAATTGGATATTTCCTTCGCTGTCGATTACCATGATTAGTTTTTCTGTTTCGTTGGGATTTCTCTCTTCGATGATAATGGCTCTTAGGCCTAATTTCGCTAAGGTATCTCCTAAGGTTCCTCCGGCGTTGGATTCTTTTGCTCCCCCTGTTAATGGGCTTTTACCTCCTACTGATAGTCTGCCTGAGCTGGATACTCCTGTGCCTGCCATACATCCATTGGTGATGATTATTTTGTTTTTGGCTGAAAATGGTTC
>JBAXCZ010000025.1:0-27740 GCA_037141195.1 Clostridia bacterium | reverse complement strand
AGAATTATACAGGCTTTATCTACCTCTGTCAACTGCTTTTCTGGCTTTTCTTTTGTCTTTTTTATTCTATTCGTTAAATAACGCCTTACTAAACATCTCTGCTTCAAATTCATCTAAATCTTTTGCTTGTTCTCCGACTCCAATAAACTTCACTGGAATGCCTAATTGATCGCCAATAGAGATAACAATGCCACCCTTTGCTGTACCATCAAGCTTGGTAAGAGCAATGGAAGTTAGTTCTAAAGCTTCATGAAAAATCTTTGCTTGTTCAACAGCATTTTGTCCTGTAGTAGCATCTAATACTAGCATTGTTTCATGAGGTCCTCCTGATAATTCTCTAGCTACTACGCGGCGAATTTTTTTCATTTCCTCCATCAAGTTGATTTTATTATGCAATCTACCTGCTGTATCCATAATTACCACATCAATTTTACGAGCAATTGCCATTTGTACGGCATCATGCGCTATTGCTGCAGGATCTGTACCTTCTTCTTGACTGAGAAAACTGCAGTTTGCTCTTTCTGCCCATATTGCTAACTGTTCTCTTGCTGCTGCTCTAAAGGTATCTCCTGCCACGAGTAAGACCTTTTTACCTGCCTGTACATAGTGATATGCTAGTTTCCCTGCTGTAGTTGTTTTCCCTACCCCATTTACTCCTGCAATAAGTATAAAGTTTACTCTACCATCAACTAGATTCATAGGCTTAGCATTATTATTTAATATTTCTTCCATCAAGCCTTGTAATTCTTTTTGAATTTCTTCGGTACTCTCTATCCTTTTTGCTTTTTCAATCAGATGTAGCTTTTCTATTAATTTTAAGCTAGTTTGTACGCCCACATCAGCGCCAATCAGGATTTCTTCTAATTCTTCATAAAAATCTTCGTTAATAATTTTATACCCGCTGACTAAATTATTTATTTTGCCAACAAAGTTAGTGCGGGTCTTGTTTAATCCTTTTTTTAGACTATCAAAAAATCCCATATATACTCCTTTTAAATTTCATTTAGTTTAACAGATACTAATTTTGAAATACCCGATTTTTCAATTGTTACTCCATAAATTGTATCTGCTGCTTCGATGGTGCTTTGCCTATGAGAAATAATGATAAATTGTGTATATTTACAATATTGTCTAATAAAATTAGCAAAACGGCTTACATTCATCTCATCTAGGGAAGCATCAATTTCATCTACTACACAAAACGGCGAAGGGTTAGCCTTGAGAATTGCAAATAATAGTGCTATAGCTGTTAGAGCTCTTTCTCCACCACTCAGCAAGCTTAATGATTTTGGCATTTTTCCAGGTGGTTGTGCATAGATTTCAATTCCTGATGAAAGTACATCATCAGGATTAGTTATTTCTATCTGCGCAGTGCCTCCATGAAAAAGTTGAGCAAATATTTCCCCAAAAGCTAGCTCTACTTGCGTGAATGTTGCTAGAAATCTTTCTAACATAACTTTTTCCATATCACCAATTATTTGCTCTAAGCTAGCGATTGCGGAAAATAAATCTTTTTCTTGATTTTTCATAAAATGATAGCGTTCTTCTAACTGCTGATACTCTTCAATAGCACTGACATTTACATCGCCCATACTTCCTAGTTGTTGATCAAGTTCATCTCGGATAGCTTTTTTCTTAACTGCCTGCTCTGTCAACTTGGCTACCTTTAATGCTTCTTCTGCGCTCAATCGATGTTTTTCCTCTAACCGCTCAAGTTTACCTAGCTGTTCTGTTTCTTGTTTTGCTTTTTGTATCATAAAACTATTAAGACTACTATTCTGCTTTTCTATTTGTTCTTGGGCTGCATCTTTTTCATCTCGCAGGTGATGTATTTGCTTTTTGCTTGCTTCTAGCAGAGCTTTATGCTGTTCTACCTGTGGTGTTAAATCAGAAATGTGCAGTTCTAACTGCTCTTTTTCTAAGGTTTTTTCTTGACTAACATCTGCTAAAGCACTTATTTCACTTTGTATTTTGCTGATATTATCCTGAATTTGTTGTTGCTTGCGATAAAGTTCTTGCACTCTTTGACTTGAACGAGTAGTTTCTCGCTCCATTCCACTTAGTCTTTCCTTTAAGGATGCTTCAGTTTGCAACTTTTGGTTTAAGCACAAGCTAATATTTGAAGTGTTACTCTTAGCCCTTTTCAAGGCTTCTTGTTGCTCTCCCAAATCGGCTTGTTGTAGGATAACTGCTTGTTTATGTTTTTCTAAAAGTTCTTGTTGTAGCAAGAGCTGTTCCTGGTTTTCCAATTTTACTCTTTCTGCTTCTACTCGGTCTAAGCCTAAAAGTTCTAATTGAATATTAAAATCTTGCCAAGTTTTTTCGTTGTATTTTTCTTCTTCAGCTACCTGTGTTAAGGCTTGTATTGCCAGTTGTAGGTTAGTTCTATTAAGCTCTAATGTTTTTTCCAGCATAGACTTTTCCTGCTGAATGCTTAAAAGTTCTTGTATGATAAGCTTTTCTGCTTGTTCCTGCTCCTGCAAACTCAATTGCAGTTTTTCAAGCTCATTGCTTCTAGCAAAAAGACTATCCTGTTTTCTTTTTTCTTCATAACCGCCAGTTAGAGATCCACCTGGGCTTAAAATATCACCCTCTAGTGTTACAATACGGAAACCATAGCTATATTTCTTCGCTACTTTAATAGCCTCATCTAAGGTGCTAACTAAAAGAATGTTGCCTAAAAGATATTCTTTGATTTTTTCATAGCCTGCCTTACAGGTTGTTACTTCTGAAACTCGCTTGAATTGCTGTAGGTATTCATCCTTTGCCATACGGTTTTTCAAGCCTGTATTAGGTTGGATATCGTCTAAAGGCAGTATTGTTACTCGTCCTTTTTTTCTTTCCTTCAGCCAGGTTATCAGAGATTTAGCCCCATCAGTGGTTGCACATACGATGTTTTGTACTGAAAATCCCAGTGCTACCTCTACGGCTTGAATATAATCCTCTGCTGGACGCAAAACTTCACCTACTGCAAAGTAGCCTCCAGGTAACTGAACTTCCTTTTGCTCCCTAGCTTGTAAGAGGTTTTTTGTACTTAGGTGGTAGCCTAAATGCTCTTTTTCTAAACTTTGTAACAATTTTAAACGGTTCTCAGTCTCTGCTTTCAGATTGGTAAGCTCTGTGCAACTAGCGCTTAATGTTTGCTCCGCTTGAATTTTTGTCTGTTTTTTTTGTTCGATGTTTTGTATTTCCACTTCTTGCTTAACTACATCTTCTTTTAGTTCTGTTACTTTTGCTTTTACTGCTGCAAGCTTATTTTGTTGTTCCGTTAATGCTTGTAACATTCTATCTTTCTTGCTTCCAATTTCTTCTTGTATTCTATTGCTATTTTTCAAGTATGCTTCATAGGAAGCAATATTGTTTTTCAATTTTGTCTCTTGATGCATTTGCTCAAAATAGTTGTTATTAATTTTTTCTATGGTTAGCTCTAATTCGTTAACACTTTGTAGTCCAATACTCAACTCTAGCTCTTTACTTGCAATTTCGATTGCCAATTCATTATAGCTTACAGCAGCAGTTTCTTGAGTTTTCAAGGTGCTTTCCGCTTCCTTTGTTGCTAACTCCTGTTCTAAATTTAGTTCTTTTTTTTCTTTTTCATAATTATTCAACTGTTCTTGTAAAAGCAATTGCTGTTGTTTGGCATTTTCATTTTGCAATTCACAACGTGCCAAATCACTTTTCGTTTGTTGATATTGCTGCTCCCATTCTGCAACACTCTGTTCTTCTATTAGTATAGCTGTTTCCAGCTCCACAATTTCACTTATGTGACTACTAATTTTCACTTTATCTTGTTCTATCACTGTGGTGCGGTCGGTTATTTTTTCTTCAATCCCCTGTAATGTCTCCATGCTTTTAGCTATTTCATGTAATAGTAGTTCAATATCGAGACTCTGAAAATCTTTACGCAAACTTAAATATATCTTTGCTTGCTCTGCTTCAACTGCTAATGGTTCTCTCCTGGCTTCTACATCAATAAGAATATCTAACAAGCGCTCTAGATTTATTTTTGTTTCACTAATTTTTTTTTCAGCTTCCCTTTTTCGATTGCGATATTTTACAATACCTGCCGCCTCTTCAATAATTGCTCGACGATCCTCTGGCTTAGCATTCAATACTTCGTCAATTTTCCCCTGTCCAATTATGGATAAAGATTCCTTACCAATACCTACATCATTAAATAAATCCAAAATATCTCTTAAACGCCAAATGTCTTGATTAATAAGGTATTCACTTTCTCCAGAGCGATATACTCTCCGTGTAACTGATACCTCATGTTGGGGAAAAGCCAATGCTTGATCAGAATTATCTAAAGTAAGACAGACCTCAGCCATGCCTAAAGCTTTTTTAGACTTTGAACCGGCAAAGATAACATCCTCACCTTTGCTGCTTCTTAGATTCTTCATACTTTGTTCACCTAAGGCCCAGCGAATAGCATCACTGACATTACTTTTACCACTACCGTTTGGTCCAACAATAAGATTTATTCCCTGTTCAAGTTTAAGCACGCTACGGTCAGCAAAGGATTTGAATCCTTTAAGACTAATCTCCTTTAGATACACTGGCTTCCCCTTTTCTCGCTTAAGGCTAATTTACAGCAATTCTAATGCTGTTTTAGCGGCATTTTGTTCTGCATCTTTTTTGCTCTTACCTTCGCCTTCACCTAAAAGTCGATCTTTTTGATAGACTCCTGCTAGAAAGGTTTTATCATGCTCTGGACCTGTTGCCTCTAAGATTCTGTATGTTGCTGTTTCACCTTGATTTTTCTGCAAAATTTCCTGTAATTTGGTTTTATAATCTCTTGAACCATTATTAATAGTATCAATTATTTGGTCTAACAAAATTTCTATAATCATTTTTTTAACATAAGCAAATCCTAGTTCCAAGTATACTGCAGCAAAAATTGCTTCAACGGCATCAGCTAAAATAGAAATTCGCTCTCTCCCACCGCTTGCTTCTTCGCCCTTACCTAAAAGCAAATATTTACCAACGGCTAATCTTTGGGCAACTATCGCTAATCCTTGTTCTGAAACAACTTCAGCTCTGATTTTCGTTAGCTCACCCTCAGACTTCCCAGGATAACTTAAATATAAGTATTCTGCCATAGAAACATTAAGTACTGCATCTCCTAAAAATTCTAATCTTTGATTATGCTCTGCATGCCTAGGATGTTCGTATGCATAAGTTGGATGTATCAACGCAGTATTTAGAATATCGAGCTTTTGCAAATCTATACCTAGCTTTGTAGTCAATTCGTGTAATTGAACTTTTCTTGCTACATCCACAGTCTTCCTCCCTTATGCTTCTTTCCCTAAACTTGCAATTGTTTTTTCTATCATTTTTGTTCTTACACATTTTTCTGCTAAATAAATCGCATTTTCAATTGCTTGACTATTTGATGAACCATGGCAAATAATGCTTATTCCATTGATTCCTAAGAGTGGAGCTCCACCCCGTTCTTTATAGTCCATTTTCTTTTTCACCTTGCGAAACGCAGGCGCAGCTAGCATTGCGCCCATTTTAGTTAATGCACTTGACATCAACTCAGTTTTTAAGATGGAGAGAATTCCCATTGCTACCCCTTCGGCTGTCTTTAGTAGTACATTACCAGTGAACCCGTCACAGACTATTACATCAACATCTCCAGCTAAAAGTTGACGACCTTCGATATTTCCCACAAAGTTTATTGGTGCTTTTTTTAGTAGTTTATGAGTTTCTTTATATAGTTCATTGCCCTTTTCTTCCTCCGAACCAATGTTTAAGAGGGCTACTGCGGGATTTTCTTTACCTAACACAGATGCGGCATAGGCAGATCCTAATATTGCAAATTGTTGTAGGTATTCTGCTTTGCAATCAGCATTTGCACCAACATCTATCACTAGGCAATCATCCTTAATTGTAGGTAAATATGTGATAATTGCTGGGCGTTTAACACCTTTCATTCTCCCAATCTCAAAAATCCCTGCTACTAGTTGCGCTCCGGTACTTCCTGCTGATACAACTGCATCTGCTTTATGCTCAGCAACAAGACGAGAAGCAACTGCGATAGAGGAATCTTTTTTTTGTTTATAGGCAAGCGCCGCCTCTTCATGCATTTCTATGACTTGGCTTGCATGGAAAATATTCAAATTAGCTAACTGAGGTTTGTTTTGCAATTGTTCTTCTATCTTAATTTTGTCGCCCACTAAAATAATGAATATATCTTTTTGCTTTTGTGCTGCTGCATATGCACCAGCTACAATCTCCATGGGTGCAAAATCGCCTCCCATAGCATCTACAGCTATTTTCATCACACATCCTCCTTCAAAAAAAAGCTGTAGCAAGTGGGCACTATCTAACCCTGCTTACTACAGCTCTCATACTTATTCAGCAGCAACTTTTACTGCCTCTCTGCCATCATAATATCCGCATGATAGACACACTTTATGCTGTTGTTTAAATTCCTTACATTGTGGACATGTCACAAGATTTGGAGTTTCAAGTTTAGCCCAGATAGAGCGTCTCATATTCTTTCTTGATTTGGAACATCTTCTTTTTTGTACACCCATTTTTTTCTCCCCTCCTTCTTTGCATTGCGATAAGGCTAATTAAGTAAAGTTTTCAATATTTCCAAGCGGGGATCCACTTGCTCTGTACTACAATTGCAGGTACCTTCATTCAGGTTGATACCGCAATACATACAAAGACCTTTACAGCCAGATTTACATTTATTAGTCAATGGTACATTGATGAGTAGGTTTACCCTAAGGGTTTCTGTCAAATCAAGTTCAAAACCTTCATAAACCTTGATTTCTACATCCTCAGGTAATTCTTCTGTTGCTAAGTGATAGCTTGACCAAAAGTACTCTTCAAAGTAAACATCCAAGTCATACGAAAATTCTTCTAAACATGCGTCACAAACAGTCTGAATTTCCTTGAGCTTCATAGTTCCTGTCACGGTAACCTTTTTGCCAGTACAAATCACCTTATAATTAAGCTGTACCTCGTTATCTGACTGGAGCAGGTTAGTTGGTATAGCCAACTCTGCTAGTGAAACAAAATCTTCATACTCTTTCATGCTCTTGGGAAGCTTTGTTACTTCTCGTAAATCAATCTTTTGCATCTACTCACACCTAACCATTATATACACCGTCATATTATACAATCTCAAATAGTTCATGTCAAATTTTATTTGCTGACAAGTTTTTTTGTATCACGAGCAATGACCATTTCTTCATTCGTTGGTACAATCCAAATCTGTACTTTGGAATCTGAGGTTGTAATACAGCGTTCTACGCCCCTAACATGATTGGCTTCTTGATCAATTTCTAGCCCTAAATATGTTAAATAGCTACAAATACTAAATCTATCTGTGCAAGAATTTTCTCCTAAGCCTCCTGTAAAGACGATAGCATCAACACCATTCATTGCTGCTACATAAGAACCAACATATTTTGCTACTTTATAGCAAAATACATCTAATGCCAGCGCTGCACGATCATTGCCATCCACTGCTGCATTCTCTACATCTCTGAAATCGCTTGAAACACCAGAAATTCCTAGCATTCCGCTTTTCTTATTAAGAATTACATCCATATCTTCAGGTGTAATACCTTCATTTTCCATTAAATAAGTTATTATTGCTGGATCTATATCACCACACCGAGTTCCCATTGGCAACCCTTCTAAAGGTGTAAAACCCATAGATGTATCAATGCAATGGCCTTTGTCTACCGCAGCGATGCTTGCTCCATTACCTAGATGACAGGTAATTACTTTAATATCTTCTGGTGTTTTTCCCATTAACTCAGCTACTCTTGTAGAAACATAATAGTGAGAGTGTCCATGGAAACCATAACGACGAATAGCATATTTTTTAGCAAGCTCATAAGGAATACCATAGCTATAGGCTTTTGCTGGCATTGTTGCATGAAAAGCCGTATCAAAAACTCCCACATTTGGTACCCCAGGTAGTGCCTTTTCAACTGCACATACACCATAATATTGTGGTGGATTGTGCAATGGTGCTATAGGAAACAAACTCATAAATGTTTCTTTCACCGCTTCATCTATGATTACCGATGAGCTAAAAGCTTCTCCGCCATGGGTTAATCTGTGACCAATTGCCTCAATTTCTTTGATATTCGAAATAACACCATGAGTATCATCTACTAGAGTTTTTAGGATTAGCTTAATCCCTACTTCATGGTTATGAATATCTTCCTTCAATACTACCTTGGACCCTCCCGTTGGTCGGTGGTTTAAGACAGATCCCTTTAGTCCAATACGCTCAACTAAACCTGAAGCCATTACACTTTCGTCATCCATATTCAATAATTGATATTTAATGGATGAACTACCACAGTTTACAACTAAAACCTTCATTCTTCAAAAACCTCCTAAATATATTCCTCACTTGTGCTCGTTGAAGCACTTTGGAGTGATTCATGGTTAGCCCTAATACTATCAATGATTTCTTCCATATGGTAATCCATTTGATCGATAACTTCTCTTTTTATCATGGGAGAAATTGCCAACACTACATTTTCCACATGCGATAGTACTTCGTTTGCATATTTATAAGCACCATACCTAACTTCATTGGCACTTTGTCTAGCATTATTTAAGACTTCTTCAGCTTTGCGATCAATATTCCGCTTAATTTCGGACTCATCAACTAGCTGTTTTACATAATCTTTTGCATCAGTTATTGATCTATCAGCTTTAATTTTAGCATCAGTTAAAATTTGCTCTTTCTCTCTAATTACTTTTACTGCAGCACTAAGTTCACTTGGTAATACTGAACGAATAAAATCCAAACTCTCAAGAAGATCAACAGGATCTAGCATTACCTTACCTGTAAATGGAATTTTTCTAGCTTCCTCTATCATCATTTCCAATTTATCTAATGCTTGTGTTATATCCATAGCTACTCTCCCTTATGTTCAAAGTACCATATTTTGGTGTCCCCATAATTTCTCGTTTTAGCTAATACTAAATTAAAGTATACCCCAATCAGCTCATATTTGCTACTGGTTTCTACCACAATTATCCCATTTTTTCGAAGAATTCCCTTTGTCGCAATAGTTTTTAACAAATCTTCATAATAGCTATAAAGATACGGTGGATCTAAAAATATCAAATCATAACTCTGCTCTTGGCAGTTCTGTAAAAAACTTAAGCTATCATTTTTATGGACTTTAGTTTTTTCCACAACTCCTAAGTTTTGAATATTACGACGCACTATTTCTAATGCTGCAGAATTAAAATCGACAAACTCTACTTTTGCCGCACCTCTACTTAGTGCTTCTAAGCCTAATGCTCCTGTGCCTGCAAAAAGGTCTAACACTAAACTTTGCTTAATTACTGGCAGTAAGGTTGAAAAAATCGCTTCACGCACCCTAGCTGAAGTTGGTCTAGTCTTGATACCTGGAACGGCAGTAAGCTTTCTCCCTCCAAATTCTCCACCAATAATCCTCACTAGTATCCTCCTTAAGCTTTGCGCAACAAATCCATTGCTGCTCTTTTATCTTCTGAATTAAATAAATATGAACCAGAAACTAAAACATCAGCCCCTGCTCTTAAACATGGAGCTGCCGTTTTATCATCTATGCCTCCATCTACCGCTAACTCGATAGCAAAATTACTTGCATCAATCAACTTGCGAATTGCCATGATTTTTGGAAGCACCGTTGGAATAAACATTTGCCCACCAAAACCAGGGTTAACACTCATAATCAGTATGAGATCAAGTTCTGGCAAGATATATTGCAATCCATCTATTGGCGTTGCTGGATTTAAGGCAACACCTGCCTTGATACCTTTACTGCGAATATCTTGTAAAATTCTATGCAAATGATTGCAAGCCTCATAAGAAACTGTGATCATATCACAACCTGCTTCAATAAAAGCATCGATGTGTTTTTCTGGCTCCACTATCATTAAATGAGCATCAAAAGGAATGGTAGTATATTTTCTGATATCCTTAATCAGCTTTGGTCCAAAGGTAATATTGGGAACAAAGACTCCATCCATCACATCTATATGGATATAATCCGCACCTGCCTTATCTAGCATTGCTATTTCTTGACCCATTATTGCAAAATCTGCTGCCAAAATTGATGGTGTAATTTTAACCATTGTTTCTCCTTCCATACTTTTCTAATTCTGCTAAAAAATAGCAGTAGTTATCATATCTTGTCTTGCCTATTTCCTCTAATGCTAAAGCTTTTTTAACTGCACAGTCTGGTTCGCTGCGATGAATACAACTGCCAAAGCGGCATTCTTTGCTATAATTCAAAAATTCGGGAAAATAATCCCTTAAATTATATTTTGTTATGCCTAGAGGAAAATCAAGCCTACTAAATCCAGGTGTATCAGCTATAAAGCCTCCGCTCTTCAAGGCAAAAAGTTCTGTATGCCTAGTTGTATGGCGACCTCTTTTAGTTTTTTCACTCAAAATACCAATAGGCATAATGTTGTTTTCTAATATTCGGTTTAAGAGACTAGACTTGCCTACTCCACTTTGTCCAGCAAAGACAGTTATTTCTGCAGATAGGATTTTTTTAAGTTCTTCCATACCTTTACCTGTTACTGCGTCAGTTGCCAAGGCCTTAAATCCAGCTTTTTGATATGTTTGTACTAGTTCAGCAGACCTTTCTAGTTGGTCATCTGCTTTATTAACAGCTAAGCATGGTTTAACGCCAGCAAATTCCGCTAAAACTGTTAATCTATCTAGTAGTTGCAAATCTACTGGTGGCAAACTAGCTGCTACCACAATTACCAAAAGACTCACATTTGCAATCTGTGGTCGCAAGAGCTCCGTAGTCCTTTTTTCGACATTTTCAATTGAACCAACCAGCTTATTATTATTTTTTTCTAACAAAATTTGCACTTTATCCCCTGCTAAAAAGCTAGTTTTACTTAGCTTATGTTTACCACGCAAGGAACATTCTACTAAGCCCTGCTCTGTTTGCACATAATAAAAGCCCGAATAGCCTTTTATTATAACTCCATTTAGCATTTGCATTTACTCAGCTACCTGTTGTAAAACAGGCACATCATCCATCATCACAGTGATTACAGCCTTGCCTGTATAGGTGAAGTTTTGCGTAATGTAGTCACCGCTTAAATGCTGCTGATTATATATTTCTCTCATGTTAATACCATCTTCAACTAGTATTCTGATAGTGTGTAGAGCATCATCAGGCGCTGAGACTTGAAACTCTACTGTGCCATTTTTCTCTTTAGTAGGACCGGCGCTTATAACTAAATTAATAGTATCACCTGCCAGCACTTTTTGCTCGGCAGGCACACTCTGAGAAATTACTTGTCCTTCTGTATACGTATTATTTGGCTCATTTTTTACTGTGCCAATTTTTAATTGGAAGGTTTCCAAAACTTTTTTGGAATTTTCCAGTGTTAATCCCACTAAATCTGGCATAATACTTTCAGCGGTTGTTTTTCCTTCACTAATTGTTAGTGTAATATTAGCATCTGGAATTATACTAACGCCGCCAGTAGGATTCTGCGCCATGATAGAGCCAGCTGCAACGCTTTCACTAAATTCTTTATTTACTGTAATACTACCAGTGAAGCCTTCAGAACTAAGCTTGTCTTTAGCCTCCGCTTCAGTAAGTGACAAGAGATTTGGCATAGATTTAGTAGCATTACCATTTAATGCTGTAGCATCCTTACTCACCACTAATGTTACGATTCTTCCTTCTTTAATTACTTGCCCTTCTTCTGGATCTTGCTCTAAAACTATACTAGGCTCTACATCCGTTAAATCAGATTCTTCTAATTTCACTTCTAATTTAAGCGCTTCAAGTTTTGTCACAGCTTCCGTTACTGGCATATTCACTACATTAGGCATAGTTACTTCCCCTGCATTAAAAATTGCATCTAAAGCACATTTTGTGCCTAAGGCAATTATTACAAGTAATAGTGCTAGCCCTATAAACATGATTATTCTCTTTTTCACTGTATTCTGTGCTCTTTCTTTTGCTTGCAAACTACCTTTTCTTAGTTCCTTCACTGTTTTGCTCTCCATCCTTAGCTTTGAACTAGCTCCAACTTGACCGCCTAAATTTTTTCTGCGGTTTTCTTTTACTTGCTCGATATCTGCCAACATTTCTCTTGCAGATGTGCATCGATTTTGTGGGTTTTTATCTAAAGCTCTGACTATAATGGTTTCAATTTCTTCAGTCACTTCTGGATTAATTTCACTTGGTAAAATAAAATCACTTTGCATATGCTGCACTGCAATTCCGATAGCTGTATCTGCTTGAAAAGGTAGTTGTCCCGTCATCAACTCATAAAAAACTACTCCAGCAGAATAAATATCCGAGGCTTGATTAGTAACCCCGCCTCTTGCTTGTTCAGGTGAAATATATTGAACAGAGCCTATCATGCTGCCCGCAAAGGTAACAGTTGCTGATGTTACTATTTTAGATATACCAAAATCAGTAACTTTAACCGTTCCATCCTTTTTAAGTAGGATATTTTGGGGCTTGATATCTCTATGCACAACTCCACTGTTGTGAGAATGATCCAAAGCTTTAAGAATGCCTTCCATCAAGTTAAGTCCACCATCTATATCAATTGTTGGCCTATTTTTAATATATGTTTTCAAGTCTGGCCCATCAATGTATTCCATTACAAGAAAGTAGTTACCTTTATCTGATCCAGCATCAAAAAGGCTTACAATATTTGGATGTGATAACTTCGCTACAGATTGAGCTTCAGTTAAAAATAACTTAATGCTATTTTCATCCTCAGAAAACTGTTCTCTTAAAATTTTTATTGTTACATCCCTATTAAGTTGCATATCCAATGCTTTATAAACGATTGATGAGCCACCTGAACCGATTTTCGCATTTATTTGGTATCGGCCTGCCAAAATACTATTTATCATATTATCCATTTGCAACCTCCTCATTTGTGCAAAGGATGATTAATGAATAATTGTCCTTTGCACCATTTAAAAGTATTTGTTTTTCAATTCCTTTCAATTTGCTAACTAAATCTTCATTTTGTTGCAAAATACTCACTAAATTCTTCTTAGAAATAAGGTTGTATACACCATCACTACACAAGATAAAGCAGGAACCTTTTTCAACCGTATCCGTTAAAGTATCAGCTTTTATTTCTAAATGAAAACCTAGAGCCCTTGTGAGCACATTTTTTTCAGGATGAATTAAAGCTTCATCTTCTGTAATCAAGCCTTCATCTAACAATTTGTTCACGAAGGAATGATCTTTAGTTAGCTGTTCAAGTTTTCCCTTGCGTAAAGCGTAAGCTCTAGTATCACCAACATGTGCGATATGTAATTTATTCCCCTCTAAAATTGCAATCAGAATAGTTGTTCCCATACCAAACTTTTCTGGATCAACTATAAAATCTTCCTGCTTACAATTTTCTTGATATACTGCTGTGTTTGCAGCTTGAATACTGCCCTCTAGGCGTTCATGTATAGTTAAATTGCTATGCTTCTGTAAAAAAGAGACCGCTTCTTCAACAGCTAGTAAGCTAGCTGTTTTCCCTTGTTTATGGCCTCCCATACCATCAGCTACAATATAATAGCCATTTTCTTTGTCCACAAAAATACTATCTTCGTTTTCTTTTCTCACAAGACCTAAACCAGTAAGAGCTTCAATTCTCATTTATTCACCTTCCTCAATTTCACTAATTAATTGCCCACAAGCAGCACTTATATCTTGCCCTTTTTCTTCCCTCAAAGTGGTTACAATACCTGCTTTTAGCAAAACTTGACTAAACTCTTTAATTACTAACGCTTTTGATCGTTGCATTTCACCGGTTTTAATTCCATTAAGCGGAATTAAATTCACGTGGCACAATACACCTTTCAAGAACTTAACTAATGCATTAGCGTGCTTTATACTATCATTCACCCCTGCAATTAAAGCATATTCAAAAGTTACACGGCTATTAGTTATTTTAATAAACTCAGCTACTGCCTGCATGAGTTCTTGCAAATTATATTTTCTATTAATAGGTACCATCTCATTTCTCTGCAGATCAAAGGGTGTATGCAAAGAAATAGCTAGCGTTGCCTGGGGAAACTCCTGAGCAAATGTTGCTATTTTGGGAATTACGCCTGAAGTAGATACCGTAATTTTACGCATGCCTATTTGCAAGCCTTTAGGCTCATTGAGAATTTTAATCGATTGGCTTAGGTTTTCATAATTTAAAAACGGTTCACCCATACCCATAAAAACAATATTTCCTACTGCTCCACTGCCGAAATTAGCTGAAATGTATGTATTTGCTACCAAAACCTGCCCAACTATTTCGTGGGCAAACAGGTTGCGGCTAAAGCCCATTTTACCTGTTGCGCAAAAAGGGCACCCAATAGCACAACCAATTTGGCTTGAAACGCACACTGTAAAACGGTTAGCGCTTTTATCCTTATCTAAGTAAGCCATTAAAACAGTTTCTATTCTGTCTCCAGTAGCTAATTCTAGCAGCCACTTAATTGTATCTCCTTGGGAGGAGACTAATGTTTTGACGATTTTAGGGAGAGAAAAGCTCATGTTTTCACTTAAATAACTTTTTACTTCCTTTGAAATGCCCTGAATTTCAGAAAATGTTGTTTTTTGCTTTTTATAAATGCTCAAATAAATCTGTTCTGCTCTAAACTTCGTAAAACCAGCAAAGAGCATTTGCTGTTCTATTTCCTGCAGCGTCATATCTAAGATATGCAGTTTCTTCACCTACCCAATGATAATTTTTTCTTCTGGATATTTAATATTCCGCTTCTCACCTTTGGCTGCTAACGCTAGTGCCAATGTAAGAGGACCAATTCTACCTGCGTACATTGTAAAAACCAGCATGGCTTTGCTAATTGTATGTAACTGTGGAGTAATACCTAGAGAAAGCCCTACTGTTGCAAAGGCTGAGGTTGATTCATAGAGTACTTGCATCAGGCTAAATGGCTCTACAATTAGGACAACAAGCACAGTAACCATTAGTAGCAAAAAGGAAAGCATAGCAATAAACATAGCTTTCAAAATTTGCTCTTTTTGTAAGGTGCGTTCGAAAATTACAACTGAATCTTTTCCACGAATAAGTGCCCATAATCCTAAAATAATTACCGCAAAAGTTGTGGTTTTTATTCCCCCACCTGTAGAGTTTGGAGAAGCACCGATAAACATTAAAATTATCATCATCAGTTGGGTTTGTGAGGCAGCCTGTGCCAAATCAAGACTGAAGTAACCAGCAGTACGCGGAGTTATAGACTGAAAAAGCGAGGCTAATATTTTGCCTTTCCAACTTAAGTTACCTAGGGTCGCTGGATTGCTAAATTCAAAAGTCATAATTCCCAAAAATCCTATTATTAATAATGTTGCCGTAGTTATTAAAACAATCTTTGTATGCAAATCCAGTTTACTGAATTTTCTTTCTTTATAAATATCCATAAAGACAGCAAAACCCAAACCACCAAAAACTATTAAACCACCAAGCACTAAAATGACTAGTGGATCATCCACAAAAGGCATTAAACTAACAGCTTTCCCACCATAGAATTGTCCAAATAAGTCAAATCCTGCATTATTAAAGGCTGATACAGAATGAAAAATTCCTAACCAAATACTCTTCACCCAACCAAACTGTCCACCCCAACGCAACCATAAAACAAATGCTGCTACTGCTTCGATGGAAAGTGAAAAAAGTATCATCATTTTAGCTAAGCGTACAACACCGGTTAATGAAAGTACATTATGAGATTCTTGCAAAACTATTCTACTACGCAAACCAATTTTTTTGCCTAAAAGCAAAGCAAAAAGTGTAGCAGAAGTCATAAAGCCTAAGCCTCCAGCTTGAATTAGTAGCAGAATTACCAGTTGTCCAAATCCACTCCAATAAACACCTGTTTCTACCACTGCAAGACCGGTCACACAAACAGCAGAAGTTGCTGTAAAGAGTGCATTAATCAGTGATGTAAATTGCCCAGAGGCAGAAGATAATGGCATCATCAGTAAAAATGTTCCAAAAGCGATGATACTAAAAAATCCTATTGCAATCATTTGTGGTGGCTTCATTTTATGCTGTTTCATTTAGTCGCTCCATAATTCATAATACATTCAATTCTAATATTATATCATCATTTGCAGTTTGTACAATAAAAAAAGCCTCTGATAAAATGTATTTAGAAAATGTTTTTCTAATCGGTCTGCTTGACCACATTCTATCTTCAGCTTATATCTTGATGACTTAAATTATGTTGTAGCTTTTTAAGATACCATCCATAAATTCTTTTTCCGCTTGGTTGAGGCTAATAATTGGAGCTCTGTGCTCTCCAGCTGCAAAACCAATTTTGTTCACTGCATATTTAATAGGTACTGGATTACTAACAAAGAATATCTGTTTAAAAAGTTCACTTAACTCAAGATGCAGTTCTGTTGCCCTAGTATGGTCACCTCGCTTAAAGCAAACGATCATTTCTTTGATTTTCTTACCTACAATATGACTAGCTACGCTAATGATGCCTTCACCGCCAATGCTTAAAAGTGGCAATGTCATATAATCATCACCGCTATACAATAGGAAGGTTGCAGGTGCATTTTTTTTAATCATTGTAGCTTGCTCTAGTGAACCGGAGGATTCTTTAATCCCCACTATGTTTGGTATTGCTGCTAAACGCACCACAGTTTGCCAATCCATATTCACACTTGTGCGCCCTGGTATATTGTAAATAATAATTGGTAGCTTTGTAGCAGCTGCTATAGCAACAAAGTGCTGATACATACCCTCTTGAGATGGTTTGCTATAATAGGGAACGACTACTAGTAGTGCATCCGCTCCAGCAGTTTCTGCCTTGCTTGCTTGACTAACACTTTCCCTAGTACAGTTTGTCCCCATGCCAAAGATAATAGGCGCTTTGCCTTGTATGGCAACCTTCACAGTTTGCATTAACTCTATCTTTTCTTCCCATGTCATCGTTGGACTTTCTCCAGTAGTTCCACAAATAAGCAAAGTATCAGTTCCATTTGCTAATAAATGCTCAGCAAGTCTTACCCCTTCAGCATAATTAACATCGCCGTTAGCATGGAAGGGGGTGACCATTGCAGTAACTACATCGCCAAATCTAAGCACACTCATCACTCCTTATTTTCCCTTGATTAGTAATTCCGCAATTTGCACTGCGTTTGTTGCAGCACCCTTACGCAATTGATCAGCTACAACAAACATAACTAAACCATTTTTACACGAAATATCTTTGCGAATTCTGCCTACATAAACTTCATCAGTATCTGAAGTAAACCAAGGCATTGGATACATTTTATCTTTAGGGCTATCTTGAATTATTATCCCAGGAGCTTTAGCTAAAAGTTCTCTGGCTTTTTCCGGCGTAATTTCCTTCTCAAATTCCACATGGATTGCTTCAGAATGGCTACGAAAAATCGGTACTCGCACAGTGGTCGCTGCAATAGCAATCTCGTCATCATGAAACATTTTTCTTGTTTCATAAACCATTTTCATTTCTTCTTTAGTGTAATCATTATCTAAGAAAACATCAATTTGCGGAATAAGATTATAGGCAATTTGGTGCTGAAAAACCTCTACACTTATTTCCTCATCATTCATATATTGTCTACTTTGAGCTGCCAATTCATCCATTGCTTCTTGTCCAGCACCGGAAACAGCTTGGTAAGTAGCTACCACTACCCTCTTAATGCGAGCATAATCATAAAGCGGTTTTAAGGCTACCACCATTTGAATAGTTGAACAATTTGGATTAGCGATAATTCCTTGATGAAGCCAAACATCTTCTGGATTCACCTCCGGTACTATTAACGGTACTGTAGGATCCATCCGAAAATAACTGCTATTATCAATTACTACAGCGCCTTTATCAGCTGCGATTCTGGCAAAAAGTTCACTTGCTTTACCACCTGCGAATAAAGCAATATCAATACCCTCAAAAGCTTCAGGTGTTGTTTCTTCTATAGTATATTCCTTGCCTTGAAAAGAAAGCTTTTTCCCTGCAGAACGGCTAGTTGCCAACAACTTTAAGTTTCCTACGGGGAAATTTCGCTCTTCCATTACTTGTAGCATAGTAGACCCTACAGCTCCAGTACCTACTACTGCAACATTATATTTTTTCATTTTATCTCTCCTTCGATGTCCAAATACATTTTTTTGCTTACTCCATAATGCTTGCTAATCCCTCTAAAAAACATTTATATGTCCCAATTTTACGAATTGCTAAAGCTATGCCAGGCATGTAAGCTTCTCTGCTATAGGCATCATGGCGAATAGTTAACAATTGTCCTTTAGCGCCAAAGAGTACTTCTTGATGAGCTAGTAGTCCAGGTAAACGAACACTATGGAGGTGCATACCTTGATAATCTGCGCCTCGTGCACCAATAATTTTTTCTACCTCACCGTTTTTACCTTGGCTATGTTTTTGTCTGTTTTTTGCTATTAATTCTGCAGTTGTAATGGCAGTTCCACTTGGCGCGTCCATTTTATTATCATGATGTAATTCAATAATATCTACATCTTGAATATACTTTGCCGCTTCCTCTGCGAATTTCATCATGAGTATTGCGCCAATTGCAAAGTTTGTAGCGTACAGACAAGCTACTTGCTTTTCCGTGCATATTTGTTTGAATTCAGCTAATTGTGCTTCGGCAAAGCCAGTTGTTCCTACTACTACAGCAACACCTGAGCTTAAACTAGTTGTTACATTTTTGTATGCTGATTCTGCAACGGTAAAATCGACTAACACGTGAGGCTTAGTCTGTTTTAAAACCTCAGCAAGAGACCCTGAAATAAAAACACCAAGTGGTGCTATGCCAGCCAAACTACCAGCATCTTCACCAACATGATAGAGATCTAGAGCACCTACTACTTCCATATCTTCAGTTGCTACACAGGTTCTAACAATTTCCATTCCCATTTTTCCTGCTGCCCCAGCTATTACTACCTTAATTTTTCCCATATCTACCTCCAAGTAAGACAAAAAAAGGTACAGGCTTCCGCCTATACCTATAATCGCATAGTTAGCCCCGTCCTGTTTGCAAGATAGCCCTCCACGACCTAACCAGGTATTACGCCGTGACAGTCCTGCACTTATTTAATGCAGACCCAGCTATTAGAGCCTGGGAGCTCCAATGCTTCGGCGGTTCATCCTTTCCTTTTCCTGCATTTTTCCCTCTTCAGAAAAGTACTCTTAGGCTCCGCGCCTCTACCTCACCTTTTGATGAGGCAATACTTAAGTTCAATAAAAATCTAACACCAATTTTGCAGCTTGTCAAGTGGAATCGAGTTATTGTTTTTTCATCAGTTGCTGATATTGTAAAATTCTAATATCCTTATCTGAGAAAAGCCGATATGTATCGCAAAGAGCCACAATCCTTGAGCTTGTGCGTTCACCTAAATATGCTTCGATTTCAGGCATTCCTAAATTTGTGGTTATTATTGTAGGTAACCCTTCATTCAAGCGAAAGTTGAGTATGGAATAGATTTTATTGCTCGCCCACTCAGAATAATTATGGGCACCTAGATCATCCATGATTAAAACCTTAGCAGTACGCGCCTTATCCAGCACATTTTTCTCGCTAATATCGCTGTCATTTGTATCATAAGTGCTTTTTATTTCATCTAGAAAATCTGGCACTACTAAAAAAAGCGTTTCAATGCCTGCATCTAACAAGCGATTTGTCATGCAAGCTGCTAAAAATGTTTTACCACAACCAACTCTACCAGAAAGCAAAATACCTCTTCTTTGCTCTCCACCAACAACCTGAGAGACAAATTGCTCTGCAGCTTGCTTGATTTGTAATGCCTTCGCTCGGTAAGTAGTTGTTAGATTTTGTTCAGCGATAGGCTGTAGAGGATAATAATCTAGATTAAATTTATCAAAAGTCATTTCCCTAACAGCTTGGCTAAGATTAGCTTTTTGCCTCAGCATCGCTCGCTGCTCTTCTTGTTGGCACTGGCAGGGTTTTACACTGCCATCTACCAAAAAGACAAAAAATAAATCTTGGCATATTTGGCATTTTACACTGCCTGTATTTTGCTGTTGTTTTGGAAGATTAACTCCAAGTAAGCGCATTTTATTTTTAATTTGTTCACTCAATTGTTCCATCTTCTACTCCTGACTAGGTTAAATAGATATCCTTATATTTATCTTCTTTAATCTTATGCTGAGGTGCTGACTTTCCTACACTTTTCCCTTGTTGACCACGCTTATTTTGAGCATAATCGTTAGCTTCCATAGTTGTAGAAATTCCTTGTTTTTTCCAATCCTTCAGCACAGTGCTCACATAACTGACAAAATGTTTTTTATCTGGCGTAAGCTCTAATGCAGCACAAACTAATTCAAAACTATAATCATATTTATGCAGCCATAGGTTAATATTATCAATTTCGTTAGAGGTTAAAAGCCTGCCTAAATATTGCTCCACCCGTACAAGCTCTGGAGAATTTTCTAGCTGTCTGCCCTGTTTTTTCCTTTTTAACTTATGCAGTTGCTTTAAGAGCCCAGATAAAACAAAAACTGTTACCATGGTATCAGCCTTACCTTCTAAAACTACTTCTTCCCCTAAAATACGCTTATCCATGAGGCTAGAAATAATTTCCAACACCATCTCTTCTGACAATCCACTTTGGGCTGCTAAAACCTCTACACTAGGATAATCATTCGCCTCTATTTGCTTAAAAGCAATGATTTGCAAAAGTATTGTTAATTCGCGTTCATTAATTCCTAATTGTCGATACTCTAGAATTATAGCAGCAGGTATAGCTAGCATCTGTTCTGCTAACGCATCGTATGAAAGCTTGTCCACTTACCTACCACCTCATCTCATCTATATTCTAAACTCAATAATAAGCTAAACTAAACCTAGCTAGCACTAGTTTTAATTATACTTATATTTCGTCTAACTGTAAATTGTTAATTAGCGAAAAGCTAGCAGTACTGCTTATTTTGATCTAAATCTTTCATAGTCATAAAATAGGCAATGCCTAGCGGTATACAAGAGCCCCACCATGCTAAAGGATTGGCAAGACTCGCTCCTACAAAGCCCAAGTTTCCAACCAAAACCAAGGCAGCTATGGTACGCATCGCCATCTCCATCACCCCTGCAAAGGTAGGCACCAAGGTTTTTCCTATGCCTTGTAATGTATAGCGAAAAACAAAAAGAAAAGCTACAACGGGATAGTTCAAGCTACTCACTAAAAAGTATTTTTGAGCTAATACTACTAGCTGTTGATTTCCTAAGCCAACAAATAACTCTACAAAATGCTGACCAAAAAAAATATTGACTATTGCAGCTAAAATACTAAACCCTACGCTCATTATCACGCATTCTCTGACAGCAAGCCTAATTCTTTTAATATTCCCAGCACCATAATTTTGTGCTGTAAAGATTCCCATAGATATTCCAAAAGACATCATTGGTAAAATTGCCAACATTTCAATTTTTGATGCTGCAGTATATGCAGCTACAGCTATAGAACCTAAACCATTAAGTGCAATTTGCAAGGCAATAGCTCCAATAGCAATAATAGCAGCTTGGAAGCCCATAGGAAGTCCAATTTGCAAATGTCGTCGCACTAAAGCTAGTTCAAATTTCCAATCCGTCCAACTTAGATTAAATGAAGCCATTCTTTTTCTTAAATGATTTAAGCACAAGAGACCATTTACTAGTTGAGCAATTACAGTTGCCCAAGCAGCACCAGCTACACCAAAGGAAAAAACTCGGATAAAAAGCAAATCCAAGAGAATATTCAGGATAGAGGCAAAAGCAAGAAAAAACAAAGGAGTTTTGCTATCCCCTAATGCAAGAATAAGATTAGCTAATAAATTGAAAAGAAATGTTGCTCCAAGTCCACAGCAAATAATAAAAATATATGTATAAGCAGCTGCAATTATCTCAGGCGGTGTTTGCATAAATACTAGAAGCGGTTTTAGGAAAAAGATGCTTAAGCTAGTTAAAACAATGGTAGCAATAAAACAAATAAAGGCGCTTGTAATAATACTATTTTTCACACCTTGATCATCACCTGCTCCAAAACGTTGAGCTGTAATCATAGCCAGTCCAGCTGTTAGACCTTGCACAAGGCCGATAATTAAAAAAATAATACTTCCAGTGCATCCTACAGCAGCAAGTGATTGCACACCTAAAAATCTTCCAACAATCAATGTATCCGCAAGACTATAAAACTGTTGAAACATATTTCCTATAAAAAGTGGAAGAGCAAAGAAAAGTATCAACTTTGCTGGATTACCTGTTGTCATGTTTTTATACATTTTTGTTGCCTTTCTTCGTCAAAGCTCGAGTTGCTTTATATACTAGTTAAGCATAGTACATTCTCTGTTTATGTCAAGGAGTTTTATGCTAAAGCGCAAGAAAAAAAGGCTACCATCGGTAACCATGTGTATAACTAGTGAGCTAAAATAACTTGTTTTATCTTTTTCAAAATCGAATAATATTTACTTTATACCCATGTCTCCAAGGGAATTCTCTCATAGCTTACTATTACCTGACTTGCTGGATCTGGACAACAACTGGTAGCCTTGCCATCTTTTTCCCAGGCTAGTTTACCCTCATAGGCCATGATTAAGCACTGTGGCAGGATGGTATTGATTAACTCAGGGCAAGCACCCTGAAAATCGGACATCCTCAAACTTTCACCATTGCAGTTTATCTGCCAACTATCTCCAACCTTAATACCTGAGCCGCAAGGTGTTTCTCCAACGGATACTACTGTAATTTTCACTCCATGCATTATACATTCCTCCTTTTTTATCTTTCCGATAATCTAACAGTTTCCTACAGCAAACTTCTTACATATCAAAGCTTTATATCCATTCTCCAATAATTACCTGCCTCGTTTTTTCTAAGCTAATCTGACATTCTGCTTTTGATTTTTGAAAAATTAAGTTGAATAAACAATCAATAATACAAAACAAAGCAATTCTAGGAGACTGAGTACCAGTAACATCAGTTTTCTTCTTCCCAGGACCAAAAATATTTATATCCCCTCCAATACCTAAAGGAGAGCCTATAGTATTACAAACTGTAATAGTCTTGGTTCCATTACTTTTCAGAGTTTTTAACCAATTATTTGAAACCTTATTATATCCAGATAAATCAAAAATTATTGCTACATCATCTGGCATACTAAGTGTTGCATTCATTTTTTGCATTTTAACATCTAAACAATAAATACAAATGACACCAATCCGTAGCATCTTTTGGTAAAAATCCAATGCTATTGGTGCAACCGCACCTTCACCGAATATAAATATTCTTTTAGCCTCTAACATTAGTTTTCCCGCCTGTTCCAGACCATTAGCATCCAGTAACAGTTCTGTTCCTAAACAAGCATTGGCATTTGATTCACAGGTTTTTGCAATTAACACATCTACAACATCTTCGTTTTTTATACTTATGTCTGCCCATGAAGCTCTACCATTTTTCATATCCTTGATAGTCGAAAACCTAAAATCTTTAAATCCATCATACCCCAAATGTTTACAAAATCTAGTCACTGTAGCCGTGCTAACCCCTGCCATCTCCGCTAGCTCATTGATAGAATGATTTTCAACATATTCCTTATTTTTCACTATATAGTCTGCTAGTTTTTTTTCCGAAGGCAAAAGATTAGCGTAAGTTGAGTTAATACGCATGTAAGCCCCAGCTAATTTTTTAATAGGCATTACATTCCCTCCCAACGGTTTAACAAGTTATGTTCTAAGTCTAGATAGTCTAGTAACCTTCCTACCAATGCATCAATTATATCGTCAAGTTTTTGAGGGTGATAATAGAAGCCTGGCATAGGTGGAACTATATGAACATTTTGTTCCGACAAGCTTAAAAGATTACGCAAGTGAATAGTGCTGAGAGGAGTTTCCCGAGGAACTATTACCAGCTTTTTTCGCTCCTTAATCATTACATCGGCAGCCCTTTCCAAGAGATTACTACTAGAGCCATGAGCAATAGCAGACACTGTACTCATTGAACAAGGCACAACAATCATGCCATCTGTACGAAAAGAGCCACTAGCAATATTAGCGCCAATATGTTTTTCGTCATAATAATTAAGCAAGCCATCTTTCTTACAATAGGAAAGTATTTTTTTAGCTACTTCAGCTTCACTTAATCCATCTAATCTAAGTCCCAATTCCTGTTCAAGCACTAATATCCCTGAGCTAGTTATAGTCAAAAACACCTCTTGTTTTAAGCTTAGCAATTCTTCCATTAAACGCATTGCATAAATTGAGCCACTTGCTCCTGTAACTCCGATGATGTATTTTCCCATGCTTATCTCATACCTCTCGCTTAAACATTATTTTCCTAAGGCCTTTTTACCAGCTTCATAAATCACAGCAGTTTCTGCTAGTTTTCTTGCCAAATCTGTTACTGTTTTCATACCAAGGACATCATCCTCGGCTGTAAAATTTTTTTTGTCCTGAGACCAAACTTTTCCACCTATATAGCCACCAATTTCATTGCTGACTATATTTAATCCTCGAGTCATCATTAAATGAATAATGGTATTTACAGCAAATTCTTCTCCACCGTTTCGAGTGCCACCCACAGCTATTGCTGCTCCTAATTTGTTTCTGACAGATCCTGGAAAAACATGATGGATAGGGCGCATTCTGCTAAAAAATGCCATTAGTTGAGGAGTTATTGTATGTACATAAACGGGTGATGCAATAATATAGGCATCAGCTTTTACAAACTGTTCAAAAAGTTCTTGCATATCGTCTTTAATTATACACATACTTTGATGCTCACGGCAATAGTTACACGCATTACAAGGAGCAATTTTTTTTCCTCTTAAGGTCATGATTTCAGTCTCAATCCCTGCAGTTTCCCTTGCAGCTGCTAATGCTGCATTCAAAACATATTCCGTAGTTTCTTTACGTGGACTACCGCATATTCCTAATATTTTAGCCATTTTATCTCCTTTATTAATGTCCTTTAAGTATAAGCTATTCCGATTTCTTTTTAAGTGATTTGAACTTAATTAGGTATTGTTTTCAATAAAAGATATTACATTTATTCCTCAAGTCCCTAGTACAAACCTCTTCGCCTTTGGCTGCCAAGCTTCGTTCATCCACTCCTGTCAGTTGCCCATTTTGCCAAACAACTTTGCCGTTAACCATAGTCAGCCAAACAGGCCCAGTAACCCCAGTACGCGCCAGCACATTTTTTGGATCATGCAGGGTGCCAGTCATTTCTAATACACCAGTATCAATCATAAATAAATCTGCAGCTTTCCCAACTTCCAAGCTACCTAAATCACTTCTTCCTAAGGTTTTCGCCCCATTAATTGTGGCAATTTTCAGCATTTCATAGGGTGTTACGCAGCCTCCTCGAGGTTTTGCAAAATAAGTTTGCATTAAATATGCTACCCTTAAAGAATCCAAAAGGCTAGAACTGTCATTCGTTGCCGATCCATCGCAACCTAAACTAATTAACATGCCTGCTTTTTGCATCCCTTGTATATCTAGAATCGGGTAGCCACCTAATACTGCAGGTCCAGGGCAATGTGATACTCCAGTGCCAGTCTTACCCATTACAAGGTATTCTTCAGGTGTCAGCTCCCAACCGTGGGCAATCCAAACATCCTCACCTACAAAGCCAATTTCTTCGCACCAAGCTAGGGTTCTTTTACCATAACGTGCAAGCATACGTTCATTCTCGCCTTCGCCTAAATGCGTATGAAGCCTTACTCCATATTGGCGAGCTAGTTTGATTGATTCCAAAAATAAATCTGATGAAGCGCTTACAGGCTGACTAGGAGCAACAACAATTTGTTGCATTGAAAATTGCTGAGAATTATGATACTTATTGATTAAGCGTTCACAGTCAGAAATGAAATCACTAGTATATTGTAGCATATTGTCAGGAATCGAACTACCCTTACTCATTGAAAGATTATTTGCTCCTCTTCCCGCATGATAGCGAATTCCTAGGAGCGCTGCCGCTTCCATTTGTCTGTCTATTAGTTCTTTTCCCGCTTTCCTTGGATAGCAGTATTGATGATCAAATGCTGTGGTACATCCATGCTTTAGAAGATCTGCCATAGCAGTAAGTGACGAATAAAAAATCACATCTTCTGTAACGTATTGATATATCTGGTACATTTTTGCTACCCAATCACTCACCGTTATATTTGGAAAATCCACATTTGCAATATTTCGGATAAAGGTTTGAAAGAAATGATGATGCGTATTTATCAGCCCTGGATAAATAAATTTATCTTTACCATTAATTACACTTGTTTCATCTATCAAAATATTTTTACCAATAGCCACAATACTTCTGTCCTCAATTAGGATATCTGTGTCGTAGAATACATTGTTTTGATTGTCACAAGTAACAATAGCATTTGCATTTTTAATTAAAATTTTTTCCTTCATAACACCTCTCCCCAATTATTTTCAATGTGAACTACATTACAATTTTTCTATTGTAATACTAGATTTTTTATGATAAATAAATATGCTAAGCTATAGTTTATCTTTCAATTATCATTTTAGCAATTGTCTTCCCTGCATAAGGTGCTAAAGTAATACCCATCGAGGAAAAACCGATTGCCCAAAATAGATTTTTCAACTCTTCATCTTCTCCTAAAAGAATTCCTGCTTTACGTTGAGGTCTAATCCCAGCAAATATTCTAATAATCTCCAATTCAGCTAAACACGGGAGATAACTTAAGGCATTTTTTACTATGCTAATGATGGTATTATAATCTAGCTCTTGAACTCTACCTTCTAGCTTGCGTGAGCTCCCAATTAAAAGATTATGGTGTAGCGTTTCCTCAATGGCAAGATTCGGAATGCCATCTATGTGCTGAAAGAAATTTGCGCTTAAAATGTTGCCTGGCAAGTTAAACGGTGTTTGCTCAGTCACTAATACTATACCTTGATATGGCTCTAAACCTAAATCCCGATCTGGCATCAGCTCATTTGCAGCATTTGCCGTTGCATTAACAATCGCCTCAGAGTATATTATGCCGTCGCTAGTCTGTACACCAACCACTGCACCATGCTTTTTTATAAGTGCTAAAACTTTACAACCGGTTTTTACCACGCCTCCTTGAGCAACAACATACTCCAGCAATTTCAAACTGAAATCATGAGTATTCACAAAACCGTGCAGTCCTCCATTTGCCACTGCCCCCATCTGAAAATTATGGCTTAAACATGTCACCCGCCTTAAAAGTTCTTGCTTATTTAGTTTTTCAGCAGAAAGCTTAACTTGCTGACACGCCGCGATCAGTTGATCAATGTACGATTCTTCTTCATCATTTTTGGCAATAAGGTAAATATCCCTGCCCTGCTCGATTTCTATGGAATTCTTAAAATTTCTACCAATTTCTTGGTAAAGCTCTAAACTTTCCTTAGCCCATAGAAGCTCCTTTCCTTGTTTACCAAAGTAGCTTAACCCACCGTTGCAAGAACCAGTAGAACCACTAGCTATTTCATTTTTTTCCAATACCAAAACTTTTTGGCCTGCTTTAGTTAAATAATATGCAGCGCTTGTACCAATAATACCCGCTCCAATAACAATAGCATCATATGCATTGTTCATCTTTATACCACCTAATAGATCAATTCATATCTTTAATCCATCATTATTCCATTGAGTCTGATTTCTCAGTTTTCTCAATCTAAATAATTGATCAAATTATCTCCTTTACTCCCCTTTAATATATGCTTTACCCATTGATTGTGGTGATTCTGTCATACCTATTACCCCTGCCAATAC
>JBAXCZ010000024.1:0-31717 GCA_037141195.1 Clostridia bacterium | reverse complement strand
ATCAATATAAAAATCAAATGATGGTTTTTTTGCAATTTCTTCATCTGCCCCTGATCGCTCTACTTTCAGTACATTTGATGTCAGCTTAATTCCCATCTCTGCAAATCTTCCAGATAAACTTCCCAATACACCTAACTTGAAAGGAACAGCATCTTTCACGATAATAGTTCCTACTCCTTGTTTTTTAATCAAATATCCTTCTTCTGCAAGCCCTTCCATAGCTTTTCTCACAGTGATTCTACTTACTTCAAATCTTTCTTGTAAGTCTTTTTCAGTTGGAATTATTTCTCCTACTCCATATTTTCCGCTCTCTATTTCCTTTCTAATTTCTTTTTTAATCTGTAAATATAATGGTTCACTAACTCTTTTACTTATCATATTATTCATCTCCTCTTACATAGGTTTACTAGTATTGCTTGCGACTTAAAAAAACTCCTTTAAGGCTCTACCATATTATCAACAGGTTTTTCTGACAGCTTTACTGACAAATCTAAACTCGTCTCATTTTCCCTGGAAATTGTCAGTCTTAATTCTTCTCCTACACTATGCTTAGCAATCAACGATGATAATTGTTCAATTTCTTGCATTTGCTCTCCATCACACTCAATAATTATATCACCTCGCTTTATTCCATTTTTCTCTGCTGGACTACCTGTATATACTTTAGTAATTAAAATCCCTTCTGGAATATCAAATTCACTAGCTTGTTCTTTAGTTATAATTTGCCCACTAACTCCTAAATATGGCCTTGAAACATATCCTTTTTCTAAGATATCATCAATAAACCCTTTTGCATAGTTACTTGGAATTGCAAACCCCATCCCTTCAATCTCCGAACCATATAGCTTTGCAGTATTAATTCCAATCACTTCGCCATATATATTCACTAGCGCACCGCCACTATTTCCTGGGTTGATAGCTGCATCCGTTTGCAAAAGCTTCAATTTGCTATCAGCCATTTCTAAGTCCCTATCCTTTGCACTTAAAACTCCCAGTGCCATAGAGTCATCATATCCTAACGGATTACCAATAGCTGCAACAAATTCTCCAACTGCTGCTTTTTCTGAATCTCCAAAAACTGCTACACTAATTGTTATCTTATTTAAGTCTGGAATATTTTTTTTTAACACTTCAATAATTGCTAAATCCCCCTCTACATCTTTACCCAAGATATCAGCATTCGCTATAACTGTCGGTGTAAAGGAAACTCTAATTTCTTTTGTACCTTCTACAACATGATGGTTAGTAAGTATTAAGATTCGCTGATCATCTACTAAAAAGATGACTCCTGATCCTCCACCTTCTTGTTCCTGAACAATATTGAAAAATCCTGTTGCAATATCTATTTTGCTAGTAATGCTTACCACTGCACCAGCCAAATCCTGATACACCTTTGCCCATGGATTATTTTGTAAAGTTATCTGATTAGGTAAAGTAGCCTTAACTTGATAATTAATACCGGTATCAATGGTTTTATTAGTATTGTAGAATATATTATTAACTATTGCTAAACTTGAACCCGTAATTGCTCCAAAAACTATAGCAAAGATAATAACCAAAACTAGAATTTGATCAAAATTAAACTTTTTTCTGTTTTTTTTATCACCTGATAATCCTTTGACATTCTTAATTGTATCTTGTTTTGCATAATTTGCTGCAAAGTCAGTATCAGATATAACTGCCTCTATTTCCAAGATATTTTCTGGTTCTTTAATTTCTTTTTGATATTCTTCACCCACAAATTAAACCTCCTTTACATAAACAATAACTCCATTATCTATCAATGTATTAAGAGAAAATATATAGTAATACATTATAATAAACATTACTAAATTTCAATAGGATCAAAGAAAGTTCATAAAAAGTTCACTATTATGCAAGACTTACTTTTGCAATTCAATTTCTCCTGCATCTGAATTAATTAGTATTCCTGCTTGATAGACTAACCTGCCATTAATGAATACATATTCAATGCCATTTGTCTTTTCAATTGGATCTAAGTAATTTTCTGTTGCGTCTAACTTCAAGGGATTAATCAAGTTTATATCTGCCTTTTTATTAATAGCAATTATTCCTCTATTAGTTATATTCATTAATTTTGCTGCATCACCAGTTAAACGTTTGATAGCTTCTTGCCAACTAAGAACTCCTAAATCTCTTATATAGTGACCTAAATACACAGGAATTGTTCTGAAAATTCGAGGATGCGGTAATCCTGAAGGAAGTCCGTCGGTTCCTATGGTGCAAAGTGGATGAGCTATTAATGTTTTTATGTCTTGTTCACTAAACATATTAAGCATTACCATGCCACTTTTTGCTTCTTCATCTATAATTAATTCCACAGCTGTCTCAAATGGCGTTTTTTTAATTGTTCTTGCAATTTCTCCAATTGTTTTACCTTGATATTTTTTATTATGTAGCTTAAATACAGAGCTTATTAGAATATTATCCCAACCAACAATCCCTACTACATTATCCCAGCCATCATAGTCTGGTCCATTTACTGATAAATCTTCTTGCAATTTTTGTAAGAGGATCTTACTGCCTAATCTCTCAACAATATCTTCTACTCCACCTTCTTTTGCCCAAGGTGGTAATATTTGAGATAAAAGCGTACTTCCAGCAAGAGATACATGTTGATCAAAGGTAATATCTAACCCTTCTATTTTTGCTTTCTCGACCATATTCACTAGTATTCTTGGATCTATTCCAAATTTTCTATTGGCATATGAGCGCATATGTGAAATATGCAACCTCACATGAGAAAGTCTTGCTATATCTATTGCTTCTTCCATTGCTGCAATAATTGTGTGGGAATGATTTCTTATATGAATCATCATTATACCGTTATGCACAGCTACTACTTTAGCCAATTCTACGAGCTCATAAATATGCGCAAAAACACCTGGAAGATATGCAATGCCAAAAGAAATACCAAATGCACCAGCCTCCATTGAAGCGTTAGTTAGTTGACACATTTCCGCTAATTGATCAGTATTTGGTTGAATATTGTCTAATCCTAAAACACAATTACGTATTGCTCCATGGGTTACCAAAAACCCTTGATTATGTATTTTTTCTTTTTTCTTAAGCATATCTAAAAATTCTTGCATGCTATGCCAATTCCAGGGTTGTGAAATTTCTCCAATTATTGGCTTTAAGTAATCCTTCCATCCATCTTTTGTTCTATCATTAAGTGGTACGGGTCCCAATCCACATTGTCCAACTATTTCCGTTGTTATACCTTGCCAAATACGCGAATACTTCAAATCATTTTCCATTAAATTTAAAAAATCGCCATGGCTATGTAAATCAAAAAAGCCAGGTGTTACAATTAAATTCGAAGCATCAATTTCATGTTTTGCTATACCTAAATTTTCACCTAATGCTACAATTAATCCATTTTCTATTGCTACATCCAATTTTTTTTCAGCTGCTCCAGTTCCATCAAAAACAGCTCCATTTTTAATGATATAGTCAAACATTATATTACATCTCCTATTATTTTTGAAATGGTTCACTTATCCAAAAAGCATTTGTTTCAACATCTAAAAAGGAAGTCATAAATTTTTCGCGCATGCTAGGAAATTGCAATTGTAGCTTTATTACTAATTCCTTCATTTCTTGACGTTTTGAGTGACCATCTTTTGGACAGCAACTGTTAATTACAGGTAAGTCAAATTCCTTTATCATTGATTTAATTGCCTCTTCTTGTACAAAAATCATTGGTCGAATTACCTCTAAACCAATGCGACTCAAATAAGTTTTAGGCTGAAATATTCCCATTTTCCCTGCATAAAATATATTAAGAAAAAAAGTCTCTATTTCATCATCTAAGTGATGCCCTAACGCCACCTTGTTACAACCTAATTCTTTGGCGACATTATTAAGAGCACCTCGCCTCATATTTGCGCAAAGCGAGCAAGGTCTTTCCTCTTGTCGAATATCAAATACTACATTAGCAATTGAAGTTTCACGATAAACTAAATCATATCCGAGCTTTTCAATCCATAATCGCAAAGGAGTATTATCAATATCAAAGCCCACTCCTAAATTAATCGGAACAATTTCAAAGTTTACTAGTAATTGTTTTTTTAATATATGTAGCAAGTAAAATAATGTGGTGCTGTCCTTACCACCTGATAGCCCAACTGCAATTTTGTCGCCTTCTTTTAGCAAACTAAATTGTCTTATCGCTTTTTTAACTTTTATTAAAACTTTTCCATTATAATTCTTTTTCATTTATCATCGTCCTTTATACATATAAAATAAGCGTATGTGATACAATTGTATCACATACGCTCAAAACTTACATATTCATGTTTGTTTTATTTTTCAAAGCAGGCTGGTTTTAATACACAAACCTCAGGTAAATTTCGATAATTATGGGCAAAATCTAACCCATAACCAACAACAAATTCATCAGGCACTTCAAAACCAGTATAATCAGCATGGAATTCAACCGTTCTTCTATCTTCTTTATTCAAAAAAGTGCATACTCTAACGCTATTTGCTCTGCGAGCAGTAATTACTTCTACTAAATATTGCAAAGTCAATCCTGTGTCTACAATATCCTCTATAATTAAAATATCCTTTCCTACAGGATTTGTGCCTAAGTCCTTTAAGATCATAACGGAACCAGAAGTCTTATTCGAATCACCGTAACTACTAACACCCATAAAATCAACTTTAATCGGCAAATCAATTTCCCTAATTAAATCTGCCATAAAGGTAATGCATCCCTTTAATATCCCTACCACAAGTAAGTCTTTTCCTTGATAATCATCAGTAATTTGTTTCCCCATATCAATAATTCTTTTTCTAATGGTCTCTTTATCTATTAATACCTTTGCAATATCATCTTTAGCAAATTTCATTTATCTCTTCCTTTCAAAAATCTTATTAATTTAATTATAGCTTACTTACTGTAAATTGACCATATTAAATTCTAAACTATAGAGGTCAAGTAATAATAGCTGATGTCTTAATATTTCGCCCCTGCCTAGTATTATTTTCAATGCCTCGGCTACTTCAAATGAAGCAACTACTCCTGGTGTAAAGGAAGGATTTCCTAACAAATTGGGTATCTTCTCTATTCCGTGATATATTTTTGCCAATATCCCATCACCTGGCATGCTCACTGCCACTTGACCATACCAACCTGCTATAGCACCATGAACTAAAGGAACATTACATTTGGTAGCAATTTTTTCTAAAAGCAATCTTGGCTGGACCTGATCTAAACAATCAATTACAACATCAACATTTTCGAGTATTTGTATCCCATTTTCCGCAGTAAAAAAATCTTCACACGCGGATACTTGCACCTCCGAGTTAATATCTGATACGCGTTTAGCTGCTACGCTAGCCTTTTTTCTTCCCATGTTTTCTTCTGTTGCCAACAATTGACGATTAAGATTACTCTCTTGAAATATATCTCCATCACAAAGCACCAAACTTCCAATTCCTAAACGTGTAAATTGTTCAAGCACGTAACCACCTAACCCGCCTAAACCAATAATTGCTACGCGTTTTTTTTTAATAGTGTTCATTTCTTCTAGACTTAACATCTGGAAATTCCTTTCATATCTTGCATTGAATTTCATAGTTTACTCCTTTCCAAAAACTACTAAATTAGTTTTCCTACTATCCAAAATAATTTGTTGCATTTTTCCATCTAAACTATCCTGCAAAAAAAGATTTAAAAAACCAATACGATTATTGTTTTGAGTTGCAATTTCACTGTTTATGATTACATTTCCTAAAATTTCCTTTTCCCAATTACTATATAATATTTCTAGGTTTAGTTCATTATATAACGCTAAGCCACTGCTAACTGGTAATATTTTACGCAACTTTTCCAGCTGGACTTCTGCATTTTCAACTAATAATTTTTTAACTCTACTCAATTCTTCCTCCGACTGCTCATTCTTTTTCATTTTGCTCAAGAAATCTTGATATAGCTCCTTAATATCGCCTTCTGGGAGCGACTCTAGATGTTTTTCTCCATAAGCAAAGAAGTTTTCCTCTTGCTTAGTAATTCTCTCTATAGCTGTAAGTATTAGCAAATTATTTTGCAATATTTTTTTTGATTTCATATATGATATTTCTAGTTTAACTACTGCTGCAGGATTTTCCCCTTTAGTCGCAGCTAATTCATTTAGGGACTGTTGATAGAATGTAAAACTGCCAACAAGGTTAATGCTTAGTAATGCAATTTTTTCTTGCATGGTCCCAATTGATAACAAACCATCTTTCCAAGTAAACTCAGCATATGGATTGTTTATTCCATTTAAGCGTTGATTTAATTTATCATATTCTCTGCACAACAATTTCAAATCTTTCTGAAGACTTATTGTACCAGTTATTTCTCCTTTAGGTATAATTGGAATTTTTATTTCTATCGCTTCTGTAGATGTTGAAATCATCTTACTTTTCATAAGATATTTTCTTACCAACAAATTTTCTTTTAAGCTAGCATATCCTTGGATGAGTAAGCTATTCTCCTTAGTGTTTTCTACTTCCTCTTGCTGGAAACTAGCCAAACTCTTATACCAGTAGGTTGCAACTAAGTTCTCATTTTCAGCTGCTTTTTTCCCTTGTAAAGTCTTGTATATCGTTGCCGCAGCTTCTTGGTACATTGTAGAGTTTGATTTTACAAAGCTCATTAATGTTTTATCAGCCTGTCCAGTTTCTGCGAGCTTTTTCAACTGAACATTATTTTCAGTTTGAGAATTATTAATATATGCTATTGCCGCTATGCCCATATAGTAATTAGCTGTTGCTATTTGTTTTATTTGACCATTCAAATTATGTAAAGATTTTTGAATATTTTGGCTCTCTAAGTGCAGTTCACCTAAAGTTTCCATTGCTCGCTCTAAACCGCGATTTGCAACTAAGAGCTTTAATTCAGGATCATCAATTAAAGCTATTTGGACAGTAGCAGCAGACAAGCATATTTTTTCTAAATCATTAAATACATTTATGGCGTATTCAATAGATGTTAATATTTTATTATATTTTGTATAGCTCTCTACATATGAATTTGGCGAGCTGTTATCAGTTATTGTAAGCAATTGTTTACTGTATTCTACCTTTGCTGCGCTTAAGGCAATATCCATGGTGATTTTCTCTAAGCTTTTTGAATAAATTGGATAAGCAACACGACACAATTCTAAATACTTCAACACCTCATTACGCAAATTTTCTACCTTCGGACGATATTCTGATAGTGAAACAAGAACATCATCAGTTATTGCATTCATTTCATTAATTTTAATCTCCCTATTATTGATAAAAGCATCCAAAGGTTGACCAATAACCTTATTGCTAGTTAAATATAGCGGATTAGATAACAACAATGTTGCTGCACTATCTCCTTCGGTAAAATATTTTTCATCCTCCACATTAATAAGATACTCACTTTGGAAAAAGTCATTTTCTAGTTTTTTTTGAGTATTGCAGCCTCCTAATTGCAAGATTAACACTAAAATCAAGCAAAGTGCTATTTTCTTACGCATAGTTACCTCCTAATAAAATAAAATCCGTTAATGATGCACAACTTTGGAAGCGTTGGTCAGGTGGATAAATTACAAATTCCTCCTCAGTACCATATCCATAGTCTACTATAAAAATCTCAATACCTACAGCTCTTGCTCCTTCAACATCATGCATACGATCTCCAATCAGTACTGTATCCTTTAAAACAATACTCATATTATTACTTAAAGCCAAACGAAGTACGCCTTCTTTATCAGAAATTTTCCCATCCATTGTTGCCCCATAAATGCCAGTAAAGTATTCCTTTAAGCCAAAATGCTCCAATATCATGTTAGCAAACAGCAACGGTTTTGATGTTGTGAGGTATATTTTTTTGCCAGCTTTCTTCATTTTTATAAGCATTTCCCGTACACCAGGGTAAACAATATTATCAAAAATGCCGTATTTCTTATAATAAATACGGTAAGCTTGTACTAGTTGATGTGCCTGTTCTTCATTCATCTGATAATAGAGCATAAAAGCATCATATAATGGTGGACCAATAAAACATTCTAATTTATCCAAATCATTTTCGATAATACCTATGGTGCCAAGTGCATAGCTTACACTTTTTGTAATACCATTTTTAGAATCGGTTAGTGTCCCATCTAAATCAAAAAAAATATGCTCGTAATTTTTCAAGCGACAAATCCTCCTTCAGAACGACAGTAGTTGTAGATTCAATCAAATTTTCAAGCATATTCTAACATTAATGTGCTCTTATCACAAGTGATGACGTTTAGTGTAGCTAATAAATGTTTTCTAATATGACAGAAATTCAAACTGCCTATTTTGATTTAGTAGTACAATATAGGCCTCTATTACCGGTTTTCGGCATATTTTCTCCAGTGCCTCTTGATATATTTTTATTTGTAACCCATATTTTTCTCGTAAGCTTACAATTGTTTCATTTCCCATATTAGTCTTATAATCAACTAAAACTAGTCCATCTTGCTCCACAAAAAAAAGATCTATAGTGCCCTGTACTAATACCTTTTCTTTGCTTTCTGCGTATTCTTTGGCAATATCACTAATACCACGTAAAAGCTGAAATGATTTTTCGCGAAAAACCAAAGATGAACTTTGCAATCTTTTTCCTAATGGAGATGCAAAAAATTCAGCAATTTTTTCAAGTTCGATTAGTTGCTTAATTTCTTCATTAATTATACCTTTAGCCAAAAAAATATCCATCTGTTCTCTTATGTCTTCAATACCTGCTACTTTTTTCAAATCTATTAATTGCATAAATTTATGATTCCATTTACCTACATCTTTAAAATCATAATTGATTTTTTGTGAAGTTGACAATCTTTGAAAGCTAGTATTTTCATGTGAATTTTCATATAGCCCTTGTAGATTTGTCACAGTCATTTTGCTAGGTAATACTGCATTGGCTTGCCATTGATAACTCCATGTAAGCCTTGCATTTATTTCTGCCGCTAAAATTGAATTAGCTGAGCCAATATTCTGTAAATCATGCAAGCGTTCTTTTTTACTTAACTCACTATGCTGTAAAACAACTAAATCCGTATTTTTAAGAATCGCTATTTTTATTTTACTTTTGAAATCTTCTTTTACCATTACATCTTCTTCACCTGTCTCTAAAAAACGTAGAGCTATTGCGTCCGGATGTTGCATCAATATAGGACCTAACCAATCTAAATAGCAGGTTGCGCGAGCTCTTTTGTCATAATTTAAACCTGCTTTCCACCTTACCGTGTCTTTAGATAAATCTCTGCTTGCACCTATTAAAAATAAGCGCTCTTTTGATCTTGTTAAGGCAACATAGAGAATACGCATTTCTTCACTTAAAGCCTGACTATGTAATACTTCCCTTAGTAATCGCCTATAAAGATTATCGCCTTTACTTCTGAGCACATAGTTGCTAATTTTCACACCGAAGCCTAACTCCTGCTGGAGCAAGAGATCATTGCTTTGATCTCTCAAATTAAAGTTTTTATTCAAATTAAATAAAAAAACAACTGGAAACTCTAGACCTTTCGACTTATGAATAGTCATGATTTGAACAATATCATCTTGCTCACCTAAAATCTTTGCAGGTCCTAAATCGCTTTTTTTATTTTGATATTTTTTAAGATAATCTAAAAATATGCTTAACCCACTTAATCCACTCGTTTGGAAGCTTCTTGCTCTTTCATAAAACAACTCTAAGTTTGCTTGTTTTTCTTTACCGCGAAACATTGTACCAACGTAATTAAATAACCTTGTCTCCTGCAAAAGTTGCCAAATGAATTCATCTGTTTTCATGTAAAGACTAGTTTTTTGCCAAGATCTTATTTTTTCAATAAATGCTTTAGCCCTTTTCCCTAAGTTACTCTCGCTTACTGCAAAAGCACAAAACGCTTCATAGAAAGCTCCTTCAGGTTCCGAAATTCTAATAGAAACAAGTTCATCAATTGTAAATTGTCCAATTGGAGATCTTGCTACAGAAATCAGTGGAATATCTTGTTGCTTATTATCAATTAACTTCAATAATGCTATAATTAAAGAAATTTCATATGTAGCAAAATAGCCAACGCTAACATCAGTGAAAACAGGAATACCTAACTCGTGTAAAATTCTTTCTAAAATTTGAGCCTCAGCTTTTAACCCTCTGCTTAGAATAGCTATATCACAATACTTATAGGTTCCACTCTTAACCAATTTTTCAATCTTTTGTCCAATTACTAATGCTTGTTTTTCTATCTTAGTCCAGTCAGATAACTCGCTCTCTAATTTTTTATCTATAATTTCATCCTTAATCCCATCTATCAGAATGACTTCAATTGGATGAGATATTTCTTCTTTTTTTATGGATATAAGCGCAGCATCATCGTCATAATCGATTTCCCCTAAATCTTCGTTCATAAGATTAGAGAATAAATCATTTACTAAATCCACTATATTTCTGCTACTTCGAAAATTTTTACTTAGCAGAACGCAAAGCTCTGATGCTCCATTTTTTCTTGGGTAGTGATTGTATTTTTCAATAAATAATGCAGGATTAGCATTTCTAAAACGATATATGCTTTGCTTTATATCTCCTACAGCAAAGATATTATTTTTTCTAGCTATTTTCTTAATTAGCTCCTCCTGCAAAGAATTACTATCTTGGTATTCATCAATAAATATATATACAAATTGTTTATTGTAACTACTGCTAACCTGATTAATGGTCAGAAGCTCTAATGCATCATGTTCTAAATCCGTAAAACTTCTTACAGCTTTTTCACGTTTCATTATTTTAAAATCTTTAGAAAATTTCATTACAAGCTTTACAATAATTTGCAGATGTTTTTTAATTTGTTGGCTTTCAATTTGCCAATTTTCAAACTCAAAGCCTTGCAAAAGCTCTCTATTTTCAAGAACTATCGCTTTATAACCATCTCTCTTGTTTTTTGCTTTTGCTTTTAATTCTTGATCACCCGATTTCCCATTTAAGCTCGTAAAACTCAGGGTTTGGATTTGCCTAACAAAATCAGTAATCCCTAAAGCTAGTGAACTTTTAATTTTTAATAAGCAATCATTTTCTTCCTGATAAACTAGTAAATCATGATGATTTAAGTTAGCTAATTCAGCTATCTTAAGAGCTTCATCTGAAAGCTGTATAGCTTCAAATATTAGTTTGTTACATTGTTTCATTAAAAGCTTATGCCAATGTGAATTCTCAAAATCACCTGTGTATAAATCTATTTTTTCTTGTAGCCAAGCTTGCGGTTCCGGTAATGCCCATGCAAATTCATAAATTTGCATTATCTGTTCTTCTAAAATAGAGTCATTTTTTCTGGTCATTAGGCATTCTACCAAAGCTAAAAATTCTTCTTTTTCTGAGGCATACTCATTTTCTAGTAGAATATCAAGACATTCTTTTTTTAAATTTTCTAATTCTACGCCATCAATTGTGCGAAAAGCTGAATCAGTCCCTAAAAGATAACCCCAGGTTTTGATAACTCTTGTACAAAATGCATGTAGTGTACTAATTTGTGCTTTGCCTAATAGCATAAGCTGGTGTCGTATATGGTCCTCGTTATCTCCGTTTTGCAAGCCCTGTAACATCCGCTTACTCAAACGATCTCTCATTTCTCCTGCTGCAGCCTTGGTAAATGTAACTACGAGCAGTTGGTCAATATCTAACATTTCATCTAGCAATAGCCTATAAATTCTCTCAACTAATACAGCCGTTTTTCCTGCTCCCGCTCCTGCAGAGACAAGTAAATTGCAATTTTTGGCATTTATTGCTGTCTTCTGTGCTTCTGTCCAATTTTGCATTCAATTTAACTCCTCTGCCATTTTTTCTAATGCTTCTTCTTTATTTAGGTGCCTTTCATTTCTATATTGATCAGACCCGAATCCTTCTCTGAACTGGCATATTTCTTGGAATGTACAGAAAGTGCAACCATTTTCCTTACCGTTATTGTTTGGTGTTATTGATATTTCACCGTCTCCTATTTGCTCTGTTAATTTGCATATGATTTTTTCGAGATAATTTAGCAAAAGTTGAAATTCTTCCTGCTCTAAAACATTAGAATTTTTGCTAAAACTACCATCTTTATTTATATTTACAGGCAAAAAATCTATTCCTGAAGCTTCTTTATCAAAAAACTTATATACATTAATATCCTTTAGCATCCATCCTTGTAAAGATAAAGCCTTGAGCATGGCGTTTTTCACTTCTTCTTCCTTAATGTTTTCTTCTAACCATGGATCATCTAGTCTAAAATAGAAGATACCTGCTGGAACACTTCTAGGTTCAATAAGCTTTAGCGCTACATTTAAGTATAATAAAAGCTGTAGTGCTCTACCATAATAGACCTCAGATAGGTCTAATTCTCTATTCCCCATTTTATAATCAATAAGCTTAATATATGTTAAGTTATTTTGAAATATATCAATACGGTCAATCCTACCCTCTAGTGCTAATTGTTCACCATTAGAAAGTTTAAGTAAAAGAGGAGGAAATTCTTTGTTTTCTCCAAACCCAATTTCGAAATAACGGGGAGAAAAAACGCCAAGCTTCAGCTGATCGGTTAAAACACTTATAGCTCTTCGTTCTATGTCAACGTAGTGTTTAGTAAAATAATTATACCTAGCACTTTCTTTGAGTATGGAATTATTGCTGCTTTTTTCAATTTCATTTTCCATCAACTCATTTAATAAGATTTCTTGTTCATTAACTTCTATTTCCTGCCATCTAAGATTAGACTGCTGTAGTTTTTTACTGTATTCAGCTAATACATCATGCATCAAGCTACCGACTTGAGGTAAAGAGATCTCATATATTTTTCTTTCTTTGGGTCGTAGCCCATATTGTACAAAATAGCGGAATGGGCATTTTGCATAAATTTCTAAACTACTTACGCTACCATGCAATTTTCCATATAAATTTTTACTGATTTTTGGTGAAAGCTTTGTTAATTTATTATTGTGAAAAAGTCCATCTTCCAAACAAGCTACATCCTCTGATAAATTATGCTTATACCAATTATATACCTCTTGCCAAAATGTTCCCAGTTCTTCGCCCTGTAAATAAGCATATAATTTTTCTGCTAAACTTTTTAGTCCAGTTTGAGGTGAACTTAACCGCTTTTCAGACTTCAGTAGTGATATTTCTTGTAAATTTTTTCCAAGTAACATTCTAAGTTGGGTTAAGGTTACTGATGGTCTCAGAGAAACTCCATCAGAACTGGCAATTGGTCGGGAAAAAATAATTGCATTTTGAATTCTTACTAACCATGACTGCCAATTTAACATTTCATTTTTACTATACCAAGCTGAATTTCTAGGTAATTGTATTCCACTTTTTGTCAAAAGCATAATTTCTTCCTCAGAAAAAAAACCTGAATCCTTCGAGTTATTTGGGAAAACACCATCGACAAGTCCAAGGAAAAAAAGCTTTTTACAATTAATTGCCTGCATGTTATTTACTGTACCAACCAAAACATGATCTATAGTAGTTGGAATTTGTCCTAAAGTTATATTTTTCATCCCTTCCTGCAGTATCTGCAAAAAGTTCATGGAATCTGTCAGCTGATCACCTAAAAGCATTTCTAATTCTGTTAATATTTCTTCAAGCTTGTTCCAAACCTGTGAACTGATACGAGCTAATTCTACTTCACCAAGTAAATATAGCCTTTCTATTTCTTGTTCAAGCTTTTCCTGCATAGCAGTCCGTCGTAAAAAATCTCTAATTGCTTCTACATAATTGCCATAAGTTGTAGCCCCCTTTAAATCTCTAGCAAATTCTTCTAAAATATTTGATACTATCCCATGAAGTGTTTCTATTTCCAATTCATTTAGTTCCTTTTTCCAATGTTTCCCAAATAAACCAAATTCTAAGACTGCATTTTCTAATAATTCTGCTTCTTCTATACTTAAGCCAGAAAAGCCAAACTTTAAGTATCCCAATACTGCATCTTGTGGATAAAAAAGACAAACACATTTAACTGCAGATACTAATGTGTTTAAGAGAGGATGATTAGAAATATGACTTTGCTCATTAATAAAAAACGGAATACCATAGCTTGGAAAATATTTATTAATAATTGAAGCATGTCCCAATTCCTCGCTAACTAAAACTACAATATCGCGAAAATGGTAATCATCCTCTTGTACTAAGCGTAAAATCTCTTGCGCAGTAAAATCAACTTCTTCCTGAGGACTCAAGCACTCCCAAAGTACAGTACTATAATTATTTGATATCTGATCAAGTTCTTTAGCTTTATAATTATAAAAATTCTTTTGTAGATATGCTAATGGGTCATTTTCTTTTTCTGGTTTTCCTATAGCCAAGAATTTTAGAGGAATTTTCAGCTTTTCTAAATGCTCTCTAACCCCATTCATGGCATTTCTTGGGAGCTCATAAAGCTCATGTCTTGGTTCATTTACGTCTACGATGAAGGAAAATGTAATTTCATCTGCTTGTAAAGCTATTTCTTCAAGCAATAATAATTCTAACGCATTAAAATATGAAAATCCATCAATCCAAACAAATGCTCCCGCAAAAATATTTTTTTCTTTTATAACTTGAATAGCAGACTGCCAAAGTGTTTCTTCATCAAAAAAGCCTTTGTTTAGCTCACACTCAAATGAATTATACAGTATAGCTACTTCCAACATTTTCTGCTTACAATTCACATCGTTGTCTAAAGATTCTGCTAATTTTTGTAAACTTTCCGGCTTAATTAACTGTTGTTTCAATTCGCTAATAACTGCTGCTAAATCTTGTAAAAATCCCGAATTGAAATATTTCCCCTTAAATAGAATGAGTTTATCCTGGCTTTCTTGCCAAACTTTTCGAAGCAGCATTAGTTTCCCATTGGAATCCAATGGAATCTTTTGTTCAAAAGTTTGCATTTCCAAAATCCGCCTTACAAGCCGTCTAAAGCCATATATTTCAAGTTGCATATTACCTTCAATTTCAAAATATGTCAAAACTTCTTGTTCTATTTGAAATGATGCCTGCTCAGGTGTTATTAAAAACAAATTAGGCACTAGATTCGGATTTAATTTATTCTTGATTTGTTCATAAATCAGTTTTGTTTTGCCACTTCCTGCTTTGCCACAAATAAATTTAGCCTGCATAATCTACCTCCCATAAAAATATAAAAAAGCTATGTCGCATAAGTTGCTGCCACCTTGGCACAACTTGGACATAGCTTCGCATCCGCTTACTTAAAAATCAATATATTCCTTATGATGTTTATTAAATGGGTTCCAATCGCAACATCCACCTACAGAGCTATCTCTATGTTTCATCATCATCCAGCAAACAAACATAATAATTCCTATTCCTGATAAACTCCCAATTGTTATCCAGATAGCTTTGCGCATTCCATTGTTTGAATTAGTCGATCTCATCTTAGCACTTTCACCAACTTTTTCTGCAGTAATCTTGGCTCTTCTGCTTGGAGAAATGTTTTTATTTATTCTAATTTTTTGTTGAAAATTCTTGAACTCACTCGTATTCATTTCTTTTATTTTCATCCCACAGTATGAACAAAACATAGCTCTTGAGCTTAATATTCTACCACAATTACCACATGGTTTAGACATAATGAACATCCCTCTTTTCAAGTAGCTTCTTTAAGGTAAAGTATATCACATTCTTTTTGTTTTACCAGTTTTTTCCTTAATACCTCCATCAAAAAATATTTTTTTGATGGAGGTATTTTTATTTTAGCCTTGACTGCAACCATAATATTTTCACAAAACCTCTGTCAGCAAACCATTTTTTAAAGCCTTTTGATAGCAAAGATAAAGCGCCACTGTATCATATCTTGCATCATGGAATCCACAATTTTCTCCAAAAAGTTCTACTGTTTTTGTATTTACTTCTTTTTCTGAAAGTGCAAAATAATTTATCAATTCTAGCAATTTTGGAGGTTTTAATCTACCATCTTTAGTTTTTAAGTTGCAGCTTTTCTGAAAATACTGCATAGTACAAAACTCCTGCTTTGGCTTCCAATCATAACCACTTTGCCTAAACTCAGACTGTAAAAATTTAACATCAAACTTAACATTGTGTCCTATAACCATATTAGCTCTTTGAAAAAAGCTCCATATTTCTTGGCTATGTTCTAAGAAAATAGTATTGTTGGATAAAACAAATAATTTTTCTTTAGAAAACCCATGTATTCCCAATGCTATATCATTCATCATCTCAACCGAAAAAAAGTGATTATAAGTTTCCAGCTTATCATTTTCCATATAGATAGCAGATAGCTGACATACTTGACCTGGGCAATATCCCGTAGTTTCTGTATCGAAAAATATTAATTTCATTTTTTTAATTCCCCAACTTAATATAAGTTTATATTACTTGATTTTCTTAATCTATGATACTTTCATCTTCAGATACTTTTTCTTCTTCTTCTCTTGTAGCAACCTTTGCAACATCAACTACCTTACCCTTTTCTTCTAATTTCATTAAGCGAACTCCTTGAGTAGCCCTACCTAACCTGCTAATCTCCTCAACATCAACTCTGATGATTATTCCTTCATGGGAAATCATCATTAAATCCTCTCCGTCTTCAACAACCATCATGGCCACCAAGGCACCATTGCGTTCACTCGTCTTAATAGCAATTATACCTTTTCCACCTCTAGCTTGTATCTTAAATTCATTAAGTGAAGTTCTTTTGCCATAACCATTTTCTGTAATGACGCAAACATCTGCATCTGGTTTTACAATTGCCATATCAACTAAATAATCGTAGGCAGCTAATTTAATTCCTCTTACTCCACGAGCTGACCTACCCATTTCACGAACTTGACTGCCCTCTATACGAATTGCAATACCATCTGATGTGCCTAAAATCAATTGTTGATCCGCTGAAATCAAACGTACTGCAACTAAAGAATCTCCCTTATCAATGGAAATAGCAATAATTCCGGAAGAGCGAAGGTTGGCAAAATCAAGTAGACTAGTTTTCTTAACTACGCCTTTTCTTGTTGCCATAAATAGTGAAAATCCAGGAACAAAATCCTTTACTGGGATTGTAGCAGTAATACTTTCTCCTTTTTCCAATTTCAAGAGATTAATTATTGCAGTCCCTTTGGCGGTCCGCCCTCCCTCTGGTAATTCATGAACCTTGAGGCGATATACTCTTCCTGTATTGGTAAAGAACATTAAATAATGATGTGTACTTGTAATAAATATTGATTCTACAAAATCTTCATCCCTAGTTGTGAGTGCTGTTACCCCTTTTCCACCCCTTCTTTGAGTACGGTAAGTATCCGCTGGTAAACGTTTTATATACCCTCGGTGAGTAATAGTAATAACTGCATCCTCTTCGGCAATTAAATCTTCTACAGCAAACTCTTTTTCGGCAGGAATAATTCTTGTCCTCCGTGGGTCTGCATACTTGTTACTTACATCAAGTAATTCTGTTCTGATTACTTGATACAGCAAGGACTCACTTGCTAGCAAACTTTGTAAATAAGTAATTAGTTTTGTAATTTCTGCATATTCCGCTTCAATTTTTTCAATTTCCAAGCCTGTTAAGCGATAAATTTTTAATTCTAGAATTGCTTCAGCTTGCTTCTCGCTTAATTTGAAACCTTCCATTAAACGCGGTCTAGCTTCATCCTTATTTTTAGATGTACGAACAATCTTAATAACTTCATCCATGTTATGGACTGCGATTCGCAAGCCTTCCAAAATATGGGCTCTAGCTTGTGCTTTGTCTAAATCAAAAACCGTTCTTCTTGTATACACTTCTTTTTGATGATTCAAGTAATGATGTATAATTTGTTTTAAGTTTAGTACAACAGGCTTCAGATTTACCAAGGCTAAAAGTATAACACCAAATGTATCCTGCAATTGTGTCATCTTAAATAATTGATTTAGGATAACATTTGCATTTATATCTCGCCTTAATTCAATTACCATGCGCATACCTGTACGGTCAGACTCATCTCGTAAATCTGTAATTCCGTCTATTTTCTTTTCTTGAACTAATTCAGCAATTTTTTCAATCAGTCTAGCCTTATTTACTTGATAAGGTAGTTCTGTTACAACTATTCGCTCTTTACCGTTTTTCATATGTTCAATAGAAGTTTGAGCTCGCATTTTCACGCTGCCACGACCTGTTTCATAGGCGTTTCTAATGCCTTCCATGCCAACTATAATTCCACTTGTTGGAAAATCAGGTCCCTTAATATATTTCATCAACTCTTGGATTGTAATTTCAGGGTTATCAATCATAGCTATGACACCATCAATAACTTCCCCTAAATTATGTGGTGGAATATTTGTAGCCATACCTACTGCAATTCCTGATGAACCATTAACTAAAAGATTTGGTATTTTTGATGGCAAAACAGAAGGCTCTTGCATACTTCCATCATAATTATCTATAAAATCTACTGTGTTTTTCCCAATATCACTTAACATTTCTGCAGTAATTTTAGACATACGCGCTTCAGTGTAACGCATTGCTGCAGCAGAATCACCATCAACAGAGCCAAAGTTTCCATGTCCGTCTACCAATAAATAACGAGTAGAAAAATCTTGTGCTAAACGCACCATAGCATCATAAACTGCAGTATCGCCATGAGGATGATACTTACCTAATACATCTCCGACAATACGAGCAGATTTTTTATGAGGTTTATCCGCAGTTACTCCGAGCTCATACATTGTATAGAGAATACGCCTATGTACTGGTTTTAATCCATCCCTAACATCAGGCAAAGCACGTCCTGCTATTACACTCATTGCATAATCCATATAAGATTTACGCATTTCCTCTTCAATGTTTACCGAAACAATCTTTCCATGCTGGTATTCCGTCATTTTTTTGCACCTCTCACTTACATTATCGCCTTATTTAATCAAATTATTATACCACATATACTTGAAAATCAGTAAAGAAAAAAATAAATAAGCAGTTTTGATTGTCGTTTTTCCATAGCTTTTTATGCTCCTTTTATACTATCTATTTTACGTACCCACAATTATATCTAGCGCTTATTTAATAAAATAAACATTTATAGTTTTACTTTTTATGGTAATAATTCATCATACTTATCCTACTTATTGCTGTGCACATTTTCCACAAAAATTTAATAATCTGTGGGTAAGTCTGTGGATAAAGTGCTTAAACTGTGTATAATTACCTTGTACTCAACAATACAATAATTTTTCCTAAAAAGTATTGCACATGGCACATAACTGAAAATGAACTTGAAAATAGTCGTATTTCCAAGTTTAATATCTTTTCAAACTTAGTTAAATAAACTATAATTAATAGAGATTAGATATCATAATTACAAATATTATTCATCTTTTTAGTAATTAAAGTAACTCGCAAAAAAAATTTTATCAAAATTTTTTATAATTTCTCACTTACAAGAAAGGTGTGCCGATAAATGACCTTAAAAAAAAATATTTTAAGAGTACCCCTGTTTTATGAAGATTAATGTTTTGTTATATACTGGAAAAAAAATAGCCAACCCATATAAAGTAGCTATTAATGAATACATTAAGCGTCTTACTCGTTATAGTAAAATAGCTGTTTATTATCTCAACCCTCATAAGACTAAACAATCAACTAACAAATCATACACTATTGCCATTACTACTGGATTAGCTCAAATTAGTTCAGAAATGTTAGCAAAAAAAATTATTCATCTTTCTAATATTGGCGAGAGCAACATTACCTTTGTTATAAGTGATACTTTAATACTTGCTGATGAGTACCTAAATCTAAGTCAATTTTCTATTGACACTAAGCTACAAGCTATTATAGTTCTAGAGCAAATTTATCGAAGCTTTCGTATAATAAATAATGAACCATATCATAAATAGAAACAGCGTAATATACAAGAAATAATTTGTATATTACGCTGTTTTTATTCAAAAACCGTAACAATTGCACTAAAAATTTTTTCGCTTTCTGCAATTCTTTTAGCATTTCCTAGTACAACAAATCCACCTTTTTCGCCTAAAACATGTAACATATTAGCATAATGTCTCATTTGCTCCGCAGTTGTTTGTAAAATTTCTAACCGTTCTTTTTTTAAATCTGCTAAATTTGTTTTAGTTAAATAGCGTACTAACCCTCGTTCTCCATTCATTTGAGGTGTTAATGGCATATCTAACTTGCTAAAGGTTCCAATTATATATTTTTCCATTTCCCGTACATCTGCTTTAAAATTGCGTAAATATTCTGCCGCTCCTCTATATACCGCTAAGGTTCCTTCAATATTTGGATCTCGATATGACATAAATGTTAGTAGCCCTCTTTTATCAATGCCTACCATTGCTCCGTAAGCTCCTCCAAGTACCCTTACATTGTTCCAGAGATAGTCCTTGCTAAGTACATTTCTTAAAACTTGCATAGATCCATGGTAGTTAAAACCTTGACTCGCATAGTTCATGCTTATAGCTACATACTGTACTTCGCTTGGAACTACTAACGCCTCATTTTTATTTGCTAAGGAAAATTCATATTTATGGCTAACTGCTGTTCCTAAAGGAAGAACGGCAACAAATTTGTTTAACTTTGCTAAAAGCTCAATTTTTTCAGATTCCTCTGCTGTAACAGATAATAATAACTTACTACTACAAAAAACTATACTGCATAACTCTGATAATTTTAGCACCAGATTTTTAGACTCTTTTTTGAAATTCTTTTCAAGTTTAGTTAACCACTTGAAATACTCCAACCCCTCTGCATGTTCTCCGAACGCTCGCATTTGAGAACAATATGAACCTGCTCGCTCCCCAGACACTTGATGACCGGATTCTAAATAACTCATACTAAGGTGAGAACGACTTTCTTTAATTATTTCTAGCAAACGTTTATTATCATGAAATTTAGTTTTAGTAATCATTTCCAGTATAAATTCTAAAAGTTTATCAAATTTAACCGTTAATACTTTACTGCTAATAAGTGCAATTGTTTTATATTGTTCTTCTTTTTTATCAAGTGCAATTGTTTCCAGCTTGAATCCAATTCCTCCTGTGTGGATATTAAGCTCATTTGTTAACTCAGTAAAATCATAGTGTTTAGTTGATATTTTTTTCAAGATAGTCATAAGCAAGCTAAGATAAGGAATATCATCTTGGCTAACTGAATATGTTTCAAACACACAATTTAAGTACACTATACCCCTTGTATTTTGTGGATGAAATAAACACTTAACGTCAGTCAATTGATGAATTTCTTGTAAAATTTCTTGTGGCATAGAATCAATTGCACTCAGCGGCAGTTGAGGAATAGTTGCTAATGCTTCCTTGCTATCTTCTCTTTGCTGCCACAGTCTAATTTTTTGAGTAGTCTCAATCAAATTGGTAATTTCAGAATCTGACAAAGCTTCTTTTATCTTTTTCAGTTTTATTTTTTGCTCATTATCCCTTTGTTCGGATAAGTTTTTTTCAGGTTTTAAGCAAACAACTGCTGAGTGATTATTACTCAAGAAATATTGCTTAACTAATTGTTCAAAGTATCCTAATTGGCTTTTTTTCTTAATAGTAGCTAGTACCTCTTCATAGCGTAAATATTCTAGGGGATCTCCTCCATACAACCAACTATTAAAAATAGTTATTCCATAAAGTAACCCCAACGGCAATCCATGTGCATTTGCTTCTCTTAAACTAAATTCATAGCTATTAATAGCCGCTTCCAAAAGTTTAACATCAAATCCATCAAGCACAATTTTTTTCATGGTATTCTCAACTATATTCATAAATTCTGCTTCTCTTGCTAAGTCTATATCCTTAGCAACTATACTGAAAACTGGTTGCAAAATAGATTCTTCATAGTTACAATAAATATCCTTACCAAGTTCTAATTCCATTAATGCCCTTCGCAAAGGAGCTGCTTGGCTTTCCAATAGCATATAACTCAGAATTTGCATTCCCATTACTAGTTCTGAATCTAGAGCTGATCCTATTACATAATTTAGAGATATAATGCCCTTTTCTGTCACTTCCTCATCTATAGCTATAGGATATGCTTCAACTATTCTCTTTTGCTCTGAAAAAGCTTTTTGCATCGGTATCTCTGCATCTATAACTATTTTTTCAAAATTCGCAAGATAATTTTTATCAAGAAAAGCTAATTCTTGCTCTAAATTTCCATCTCCATATAAATAGATATAACTATTTGCTGGGTGATAATAAGTTTGATGGAATACTATAAAGTCATCATTGGTTAATTCAGGAATAAATTCAGGATCTCCACCTGATTCTACGCCATATGGAGTCTCAGGATATAGCAATTCTTGAACTTTATATTGCAATAATCCATCTGGCGATGAAAATACTCCTTTCATTTCATTATATACAACACCCTTAATACTTAACTCCCCCGAAATGTTTTCTAACTCATAATGCCAACCCTCTTGTTTTAAGATATTTTCCTCATGATAAATATTAGGGTAAAAAACTGCATCTAAATATACATCTATTAAGTTAAAAAAATCTTCAGTATTTTGACTTGCTACTGGATACATTGTCTTATCTGGAAAGGTCATAGCATTTAAGAAGGTATTCAGTGATCCTTTAATAAGCTCCACAAATGGTTCCTTCAATGGGAATTTACGGGAACCACAAAGAACAGAATGCTCTAAAATATGGGCTACTCCTGTACAGTCTTTTGGTGGAGTCTTAAAAGTGATAGAAAAAACTTTATTTTTATCCTCATTCTTTATGGCTAAAAGCTTGGCCCCTGATTTAAGATGAACATATTCATATGTCTTAGACTTTAGTTCATCTACATAGCTTTCACTTAATAAAAGAAATCCTTGAGTAATTTTATTCTCGTCCATTATACACCTCTTCTAATCCTTTTATAATCTTTCCACCACCTAAAACTTTTACGCCATCTTCACTATATAGGACTACAGACTGCTCAGGCGTTATTGCTCTTTGTGGCTCAAAAAAACTTAAACTGAATCCATGTTCTGTTACCTTATTCATTTGTGCATTAATAAACCCCGTGCTATAACGAATCTTGCATTTAATATTAGTGCCTTCCGGCACCACCTTCCCGGAAACATAGGATGATCCATTTGCAATAAGACCATTACTGTTTAATTTTTCACCTGTGGTTACCCAGACAGTATTTATCGTTTTCTCTATTTTCGATACATACAAAGGTTCTTCATTTGAAGTACCCAATCCTTTGCGTTGTCCTAATGTATAATAATATATGGGTTTACCATATCCTAAAAGCTTTCCTGATCCCTGCAATCTAATGTCAACCCCTCGCACATCCGTCTTTATCCACTCAGTAATAAAATCACCATGCTTACCATTTGGCACAAAACAAATGTCTTGTGATTCTGCTTTTTGGGCTATTTCTAAGCCTTTAGACTTAGCTAACTCTCTTACTTCTTTTTTGCATATATCACCTAAAGGAAAAAGCACATATTCCAACTGTTGTTGTGTAAGTTGATAGAGAAAGTAACTTTGATCCTTATAAGGGTCTGAACCTTTCCATAATTCCCAACATGCCGAACTAGTTTGCCATTTTTTACGCACATAGTGTCCGGTTGCTAAATAGTCAAAACCCATCTCCCTTGCTTTATCAAGCCACAAACCAAATTTCAAAATATGATTACAATAAATACAAGGGTTAGGTGTTAAGCCATTTTGATATGCTTGACAAAAATATTCAATTATATTAGTAGCAAAAAATTCCTGTAAATTCCAAACATGATGTTTAATATCTAAATATTCAGACATCTGCTTAGCTCCAGCTATAATATTTAACCCATTATCTATGCTACCCGAAGCAATATTTTGTGGCCATATTTGCATTGTAAATCCTTCAACTTCATAGCCTTCTTCTTTTAATAATAAAGCTGCCATAGAACTGTCTAAACCACCACTCATGGCAACAAGAACTTTTTTTTTCATTTTTATTCTATTCTCCTTGTTGATAAGTAATTCCTAAATCTGTCCATAAAAAATGCAAATCACCTAATTCATCTGTTCGATATACTTGCGAACTAATTTTAGCTAATTTTTCTAAGATTTCCTTGTGTGGATGACCATAATCATTATCTTTACCACAAGAAATAGCTGCAATTTTCGGATCTAATCTTTTTAAGAACTCTTTAGAACTAGCCGTATTCGATCCATGATGACCAATTTTCAGAAATTCTAGACTTCCTGAACTCCAATTATTAAGTATCTCTTTTTCATTAATTATTCCAGCATCCCCCATAAAAAGAGCATGCTTACCCAAATAATTTAACAATAATACCGCACTGTACTCATTCAAATCATCATATTTTGTCTCTTGCGGACTTAAAAACTCTCCATCAAATCCATCAGAATCTAATATAACACCAGCTTTAGCTTCTATCAATTTAATCTTTTGATTTTCTATTTCCTCAACTAATTTTTCAAAATTTTCTGTAGTATGTGCTTTATTTGGCATATATATTTTTTTAATCTTAATGTTCTCTAATACATATACAGCTCCACCAATGTGATCTTTGTGTGGATGAGTAAGGATTAAAGCTTCTATATTTGTAATAGCATAATTTTCTAATTTTCTGATAATATTTTTACCATCTTCAATACTTTCACCACTATCAATTAGAATAGCACGCATACCTTTTCTTATAATGATAGCATCTGCCTGTCCAACATCAAGTATTATTATTTCTACCGCTTTGTTTTGAAAAGTTAGCTCTTTTTTATAGATTATTTTATCACTAATTACAAAAGCCACATATACACAAATAATAATCAGCCCAACTAGTGCAAATTTATAAATTTTCTTAGTGCTCTTACTCAAGCTGTATCCTCCCATACTTATAAATAAAAACAATGCCTTCTGAAAGCAGGCTAATTGCCATTCTTTCTTTAGGCATATTATTATATATGATTTATTTATAAAGCTTGTGGTTTGGAACTCTTTCTAATTGCCTTAATAAAAAAAATCCAAGAGTACATACTACAGCTGCTTCACCTACTGAAATGGTTATAGCTGTATACCAATAGGGTAAGCCTACTAATAAATATAAATATGCGCTTACGCCTAGTCCATTTAAGACTACCGGTGCTGCAAATGCTAAAATACGCTTGTTTTTCCAGCGAATATCTTTGGTCCTTCTTGTGCAATATGCTGCTAATAGAGTTATAAAGCTCCCAAGAATTATATCTACCAAGCCAAATCCCCCAAAAATATTAGCTAGCAATACTCCGGCATAAAGACCAAAGATAGCTTCAGGAAATAGTATTGGTAAAACAGTTAATGCCTCTGCTACACGAAACTGAATTGGTCCAAAAGCTAATAAATTTAAGCCAGGTACCAAACAAAGGACTGCATAAAGGCATGCTATTACAGCAGCTCTTACAAGTTTTTTTGTTGTAACTTTTCTCATACATTCTCCTTATCTTGCTAAATCCACAAATTTGGTAAATTGAGCTAAAAAAGCCATTTCCACGGTTCCTGTAGGACCGTGTCTATGTTTTGCAATTATAATCTCAGCTATATTTTTCTTTTCAGTTTCAGGATCATAGTACTCTGGCCGATGAATAAAAAGCACACAGTCTGCATCTTGCTCTAATGATCCCGATTCTCTTAGATGTGATAAAGCTGGCTTATTATCACTACTTTGGGTTGTAGCTCGCGAAAGCTGAGACAAAGCTAAAACTGGTACATTAAGCTCTCTTGCTAAGGATTTTAATGACCTTGATATTTCGGAAACCTCTTGCTGTCTGTTCTCTATTTTTTTATGAGACTGCATAAGTTGCAAATAATCAATCACTATTAAACCTAAATTACCATGTTCTGCAATAAGTTTTCTAGCTCTACTACGAATTTCCATTACCGTTATACCCGCAGTGTCGTCAATATATATTGGCGCTTCAGCTAATATTCCTGCTGTTGATACCATTCTGCCCCACTCATCGCCATCCCAGTACCCACTGCGAAGCTTTTGTTGATCCACCATTGCACCACTGGAAAGCATACGATTAACTAATTGCTCCTTGGACATTTCTAAACTAAATACTGCTGTAGGAATATTTTGCTCTGTGGCAATTTTTTGTGCTAGGTTAATACAAAAAGAGGTCTTTCCCATAGCTGGTCTAGCAGCACAAATAATAAAATCACTTCGGTGAAAACCTAATAAATATTTATCTAAATCTCTAAATGTAGGAATACCTACAGGTCCATCGTGTAATGCTAAGTGTTCTAACTGTTCAATATTCTTATCTAGCACTTCAGCAACGTGGCAAAATCCATCATGTCGCCTTACACTAGCTACCTCGAGTACTCTTCGCTCAGCCTCATCAAGAATCTCCTCTACGGGCCTGTCCTGTTCCATGTAGGATTCTTCTTGAATCATGCCTGCAGCATTTATTAAACGTCTCAAGGTAGCTTTTTCTGCAACTATACGACTATAGTATTCAATATTAGCAGCTGTTGGGACAGCATCATATAGGCTACCCAAATAGACTGCTCCACCTACCTTGTCTATCACCAGTTTACTGGTTAATCTATTTGTAAGTGTTACTAAATCTGCTGGTTGCCCGGCATAGTTCAACTCTAAAATAGCTTCAAAAATCATGCGATGTCCTTCATGATAGAAGTCATCTTTTTTCAGACCTTCTGCAGCTATCACCACAGCTTCTCCAGCAAGCATCATGGAACCTAACACTGCCCGCTCTGCCTCGATATTATGAGGTGGTATGCGTTCCAATAGATTATTCATTGGTCATCCTCCTGATTATACAAAAATCAACTGCATAGCCTGCTCTATTTCTGTGATAACATCAACTTTTATACCATCTAAGTTCACAGGTACATCTTTACTGTTTTCTTGTGGAATAAATACTCTGGTCATATTTGCTTGTCTTGCTCCATATATCTTTTCTGGAATTCCACCAACTGGCCTGACATATCCCTGTAGTGATATTTCTCCAGTAATTGCTATATCCTGTCGCATCGGTTTATTTTCCAAAGCACTAATAATAGCTAAAGTTATGGCAAGTCCTGCTGATGGCCCGTCAATATTTCCACCACCAATAACATTCACATGCACATCATAATCCTCTAAACTAGTGTTTAAAATTTTGCGTATTACGGAACCAGCATTGAAAACCGAATCCTTACTCATGCTCCCAGCTGTTTCATTAAAACGAATAAGTCCTTTACTCTTTTCTTTTGCAGGGAATACAACTGCTTCAATCTCCAGGATAGATCCTAAAAAGCCATAAACACCCAAAGCAAAAACATGACCAACCTTGGGATTTTGAGACGCCTTTACAGTAACATATGGAGTTAACCGAGAGTTTTGCACTGTTGTTTGAACATGTTCAGCCTTAATACTAATTTCTTTTCGATTTTTTCCCTCCTTAGCCTGTTGATAACAGGCTAAACCATATGAGTCCATCAAAATACTAACAGCTTTTCTTCCCTCTATTGTATAATGGCTAATTTGTTCAATAACTTTAGGTGAGATTTTAACTTTAAGCTTCTTTGCTGCTTGCTTTACAATTTCTACCACCTGTATCGGTGTTAATGGCTGGAAGTAAACTTCTGCACAACGTGAGCGCAAGGCTGGATTCAATTCCTCTGGTGACCTTGTGGTAGCACCAATAAGTATAAAATCTGCTGGTGCGCCATCCTCAAAGATTTTCTTTATATAAGCAGGAACATTTTCATCCTCATGGTCATAATAGGTTGATTCAAAATATACTCTTTTATCTTCCAACACTTTTAAGAGTTTATTTAAGAGTAACGGATCCATTTCACCTATTTCATCAATAAAGAGAATTCCACCACTAGCATCACTAACTAGTCCTAATTTAGGTTCAGGCAACCCTGAATCGGCCATCTCCCTCTTTGCTCCTTGATAAATTGGATCATGAACGGTTCCAATAAGTGGATTAGCAATTCCTCGAGCATCCCAACGTAGAGTTGCACCATTTACTTCTATAAAAGGAGCATCTTTCCCAAAAACACTGGTTGAAAAATTCTTTGCTTCATCTAACGCCAGTCTTGCTGAACTAGTTTTACCTATACCTGGTGGTCCGAAAAGCAACACGTGTTGAGGCATCGCCGAACTTATTTTTGACATTAATGCTTCTATTGCACTTTCTTGTCCGACAATTTCAGTTAATTTTTGTGGGCGTAAATACTCGGCATTTTTTCTATTTTTCAAAACTGTAGCTTCCATACTTGCTAGTCTGGCTAACTTGCGTTCTGAATGTGGTGTTTCAGGTCCAGATTTTTCTTTTATAATTTGGTGCTTAATATCTCTTACATAATCGTCCTGTTTCTCTTGCATTAATTCACTTACGCGCTTATCAATATCCTCTTCGACCATTCTTTTAGCTAATTGTTCAGCGATTTCATCTTCTAGGGCTTTAATCATTTTTTCAAAGCTAGCTGAAGAATCCATAAAATCTTCTGGAATTGGTTCATCAAAAATCAATGTATGAATAGCCACCATCTGCTCATACTCATTATCTGAGCGCAATAGATCTAGGACATGCAATTTGCTTGCTCTTAAAACAAGTCTATCTGCACCAAACAAATCGACAACAACATCATAAAGAGCTTTTATTCTATTTTTTATGTAGTTTGCTTGAGCTGTTATTTCTTTTTTCTCAAGCAAATTATTCTTAAGTTTATTCACCTTGTACTTCCACCTTAATTTTCGCTACAACTTTTGGATGCAATTTAATCTTCACTTCATAAATACCCAGTGCTTTAATTTGACCTTCTAATTCAACTTTTCTTTTATCGATAGGAAATTTATGCATTTTTTCTAGTTCTTCAGCAATTTCTTTGTTAGTTACCGAACCAAAAAGTTTTCCATTTTCTCCCGATTTTACTTTCAGGCAAATTGTTTTTTCTTGGAGCATTATAGCTTTATTTTGTGCATCTTTTAGTTCTTTTTCAATTTGTTTTGCTTTTTTATCTCCTAGCATTTTAACTTCGTGCAAATTTGCCGCTGAAGCTTCCTTCGCTAATCTTTTCGGAAATAAAAAATTTCGCGCATAACCGTCAGATACTTCAACAATTTGGCCTTCTTTCCCAATTGATTTAACATCACTATTTAGTATTACTTTCATTTTTCTTTCCTCCTGAATTATTTAATTTTTCAAATGCTTTTTTTAAGCGTTTTTTTAAGTCAAAAGTCATATCAGCAATACCCATAAATGCAAGAATAATTACGACAGTAGGTAATAAAAAGACACAAGAAAACACCAAGAGAATTTTGAAAAAGTTACTCGGCGGCCTTAACTTCCATAAATATCCATAATAAGATAGCCCCGCTGCAATGTAAAATGGTAACAAGATTAAAATACCATTAAGAGCTGAATTCATTAACCATGTAAGTTTTGTGTAGTCCGCAAGCAAATATTCACCTAGCACTAGTATAGCCGGAAAAATTCCGTACCAAGGGAATTCCCATTTCCATAAAGGTATATCAATAATATTTACTTTGCAAAAACGCAGAACTAATTTTTGTAAGTAGTAGGTTAAGATTGTAACTATACTCACGCTCAAAATAAAAAATGAAGGCAGAAGTTTATTATAAATATCTGATATTTGTTTTAGTAAAAGCTGAATATTCTCATTTGTTAACCCTGCTTTAACTAAACTTACAGCATATTGAGGATCTGTCTGAAGAATTCTAGCCGTTTCTTGAAATACTTGGAAAAAGCTACTGTCGAAATTAATATCTAAAAAAACATTATATATAATTCCAGTGAACGAAGCTAACACTATTGCGAAAAATAAAATTATGCCAGTATGTATTTGCCTTTTCCATGCTATCCCCAAAAATACTCCTAGCAAAAAATATTGTGCTAGGAGACCAAAACTATATTCTAATGGTAGCATGATAAGCGAAAACCCAACTAAAAATAGCGCAGCTATAAGACCTTGTCTAATAGAACGCTTAATAATCAACCATACAATTGGTATACTACAAAGCATAGCTGCTACAATACCAAACATAGGTAAATAATAGGATGCAAGCATTAAACCTATTGATATAATAAGACATCCAAAAAAAAGATAGATTTTATTTAGCTTCTTTATTTTTTCTACTTCCAAATCAACACCTATCTTTCTAAATTTAATTTGCTAGCTTTCATTATACAAAAATTATCTACATTTTACTACTGTTTGCCATTGATAATTGGCACAAAAAAACCGTAGCACAATTGCTACGGTTAAATTAGTCTTATTCAGCAGTTGTAAATGGCAAAAGTGCAATATGTCTTGCTCTTTTTATGGCAACTGTTAATAATCTTTGATGCTTTGCGCAATTACCAGTTATACGTCTTGGTAATATTTTACCACGTTCAGTTACATATTTTTTTAATTTATGCACATCTTTATAATCAATAGTTTCTGCTTTGTCAACACAAAATGCACAAACTTTTTTACGAATTCTTTTTTTATCTCTACCACCTGGGTTCACGAATGTCCCCTCCTTTATTTAAAATGGAAGATCCTCAGTATATTCTGGTGGAGCCTGGAAATCATCATAATTGCTGACTCCTGGATTCTCTGCAGTAACTGGTTTGGTTTTCGACTCTAAAAACTGTACAGAATCTGCCAATACCTCTGTAGATTGTTTTTTGCCACCATCTTGACCTTCATAATTTCTAATTTGCAAGCTACCCTCTACTGCAACTAAACGACCTTTACTAAGATAATTTGCTACATTTTCTGCTTGCTTGCGCCATACTACTACTCGAATAAAATCAGTTTCTTTTTCGCCCTGTTGATTTTTATATGGACGATCAACTGCAACTGTAAAGTTAGCAACAGCAAGACCGCTGCTAGTGTATCTTAATTCCGGATCTCTTGTAAGTCTTCCAATCAAAATGATTTTATTTAACAAGACTACCCCTCCTACCTTTACGCTTCAACTTCTTCAACAACTGATGTAGCTTCAACCACTTCAACGACTGGTATAGTTTCAATTGTTTCAACTTCTACAGCAACTTCTTTAACAACTTCAACATCGCCTAATGAGATTACTAGATATTTAATAATATTCTCATCAATACGATAGATACGCTCTAATTCAGCAATAAAAGTTGGTTCTGAACTAAATTTCATCAATACATAAAATCCATCATGTTTTTTGTCGATTTCATAAGCCAACCTACGTTTGCCCATTTCATCAACCTTTGTAATAACGCCACCATTAGAAGTTACCAAATTAGAGAATTTCTCCACTTTAGTTTTTAATGCATCTTCTTCCAGGCTTGCGTTAATGATGTACATAGCTTCATAATTACGCAAATCCTTCACCTCCCTTCGGACATTGACCCTCTAGTTAACTAGAGAGTAGGGTGATGGTTTACACCATCCGTAATATAATATCATTATTCCATTACATGTACAAGTACTAATTTTTATGCTCACCATTTTTTTTAAGTCCTTTTTCCACTTTGTTTCTGGTAAGCATCACCAAATGTCCACAACCTAAACATTTTAGGCGGAAATCTGCACCAACCCTTAAAATTTCCCAGTTATCTGATCCACACGGGTGTTTTTTTTTAAAGGAGATAACTTGACCAATTTTAAATTCCAAAAAAATCATCCTTATATAATTATTTTAACAAACGCAACTTACCAATACTTATTGTATCCACCCAACCAATGATACTAGCTTTAATATTTAATCCTTTAAGTCTTTCTAGATAGGTCAAAGCATCCGTTTCAGATAATGCAAC
>JBAXCZ010000023.1:0-34518 GCA_037141195.1 Clostridia bacterium | reverse complement strand
GGAAAATATACCAGGAGCATATAGCCCAACATTGCCCATTAAAAAGCCCCCTAGTAGCGGTGCAATAATACTGGTGATGCTTTCTAGGGAGGTACTAAGACCTAAGATACCTCCAATTTTCTCCTTCGCCACAGATTTTGTCAGTGCACTTCTCAGTACGGTATTTAAGACACCTGAAGAGAAGGAAATGGGGATTAATACTATTAGTAAAAAAACTAGGGATGGACTTAATGCCCACCCTAAAAATCCAATTGCTAGTACGGCTGAGCTCACAATCATTAGCCGTTTTTCACTATATTTTTTCGTAATTGGCCCAATGATTACCCCCTGCACAAAAACTACCAAAACTCCAACATAGGCTAGAATAAAACCTGCTGACTTAGCGTCAAGGTTTAATTTTTTTTGTACATAGAGCGCAAAGATTGTTTGAAAGATGGCAAAAGCTAAAGCATAATAGACTCTGCTATGGAGTAGTGGTCCAACTATTGGCTCTTTCAAGGTTTCTAGTAGCACCTTAAGTGAAAATTTAGCTTTAGGATTGTTTTTTAGCTCTGCCATATGCTCTTTTGTTAAGGATTCCGGTAACATAAAAATTACTAAGAAGATATTAATAAATGCTAAACCAGCTGAGAAAAAAGCTGGTACCTGATAACCAAATTGACTTAAATATCCACCGATAGCAGGACCAAAAATAAATCCTAGCCCAAAAGCTGCCCCAATTAGCCCCAAGCCCTTAGCTCGGTTTTGTTCATCCGTCAGATCTGTGATGTAAGACTGAGCGACTGAAATATTCCCACCCGTTAATCCATCTAAAAGTCTACTGACAAAAATCAACACAACAGTCCTAGAAAAGCCTAATAAGAGCAATGACAAAAATGTACCCGTTATACTTAAAAGTAGCAGTGGTTTTCTACCGAAACGATCTGATAATCTGCCAATCACTGCCGCGCCTATTGCTTGACCAAATGGATAGGTAGACAATAAAATCCCAATCATGAAGGGATTTAATCCATAATTTAAGGCTATGAAGGGAATGATGGGAATGATAAAGCCAAAACCTAGCATATCAACAAACACAATGGAAAACAAGGGAATTAAACTGCTCTTTTTCATCTTTAATTGTGCTCCTTCTATGTAATAATGCTTACTCCGCATCTTCAAGTTGTTTTTGCAGCTTGAAGTAGGAAATAATCTTTAATGCTTGTTCTTCCTCCCCAGGAGGAATTGGTACAGGTAACATAAACTTATGATAATGTGCCATACTAAGATTTCCACCACTTAATTGTCGCAGGATAAAAAGCAGTGAAGCAGGTGAATCAGGATGCAAACTTACACTTTCTAGATAAGAAATAGCTTTAGCATTCCAAGTATAAAGAATGTTTTTAAAAAACAAGCCTTCTTTGGTAATTATTGCCTCCGGTAGAGTAGCTTCTACTCTGCGTTTTTCTAAAATTGCTGAAAGTAAGCCTATCAGTACAAAGAAAATCGCGATTCCCAACATTATCAGTAAGAACAGCTTATTTTCTGCTGTATCCAGCAAAAAGACTCCTATCCCAATCAAACTAAAGATACCACCAAAAAAAAGACCAAAAATTTTTCCCAATCCAGCATCTGCCAAATCATCATGATAGTTTTCTTGCCAAAATTCTTTTGAATACCGCCAATGAGCCAGAATGTTTTCGCGCATGAAGATTTTTTCCTGAACTTTGGCTCTACCGTTAAACATGAGAAAAACTAAAAATGAGCTTATTGTTACAAGCAATCCGATAAATGCTACTCCAAATCCCCAACCAATCAAGTCAACTTGGAAATAAAAAGGTAATACTGTTGCTAATACTCCTCCGAACATTAGGCTTAAACTAAGATTAGCCGCACTTCGTTCTTTATTTTTATATTCCATCTTTCCTCCCAAAAATAATTTCTTCAGTATCTCCTATTTTAGCTCACCAACAAGACCATAAAAGTAATTTGCAAAGCTCATTTCCTGCTTGATTTTAAACCCCGCAACTGTGAGCAAACTTTTCAATTCTTCTATTGCAAGTCTGTGCGCTATGGGTGGTCCCATCTCTAGATGTTCCCCATCCCAGTCGATCACAGCTATTTTACCCCTGGGCTGCAATATCCTTTTAATTTCTGTAATAAATTTTGCTTTGTCTTCTATTTCATGCAAGACATTGACCAAAAGTGCAAAACTGACTTGCTTATCCGCTAACTTGAAATCATATTCCTCCGTTAGGAGTGTAATTATATTTTCAAATTCAGCTTTTTTTGCCCGACTAGCAACCTCTAAAACCATTTCTTGGGAGGTATCAAGTCCATAAACCTTATTGTTAATATCTACTATCTCCGCTATCGGCAAAGTAAAATAACCAGTTCCACAGCCAATATCCGCTGCCGTGTCAGTTACCTTCAGCCCTAATGCTAGCAAGGTTTCTTTGGCAGGTACATGTTCTCTTCGCCATTCATTATCAAGAATATTTTTATGTGCTGGATTGAATTTATGTGCCATTTTCTCAACTCCCCTATTAGCTGCTACAATTATAGAATCTTATTCTAGTTGCATAAAAACCTCATTTCCGTCTAAACAAAAATGAGGTTTTTGAAATATGCTACAATTTTCTTAAAAAATTAGCTACTATTATTTTTTGATTTTTTTGGGAGCAGAGCTTATACCAAAAATCTTATAGAGTGGACAAAAGCCAAATAGTCCCGTTAATAAAGGAATCAAGCCTAATAAGCCCCAGAACCTAGTATTCCCAGTTAAAAAGAACAGTAGACTAAGCACAGCTAACCCAAGGATAATTCTGATGATTCTGTCTGTTTTTCCAACATTTTTCATTTTGCATTCCTCCAACTAACCCTATTTGAGCTGAGGTTTAGCCTTTGCTAAGCCCTTGCTTATACCTGCATTATAACAACTATAACTCTAAACAACAATATCTATATTGCTGGTTAAACCTATCACCACTTACAATCTCGGCGTGCAAACATACCAAGCAGCTTGATCATCAACCTCTATTACTTCTACCTTTTGGAAGTTTTCTAATAATTCCTCTTTGACATGTTGAATAAAATAGAAGTAATCTCCACCCTCCAACCATTCAGCAACATCTGTAGCCCACTTTCTTTTAGTATTGAAGTCATGGAAAATGACCTCATGCTTAGTAAGCCTACTCATCTCAGCATACATTAGTTTTCTTGCAGTTATGTTTAGCCCGTGTGCCACATAGGAAGCTATAGCCACATCGAAGCTTTTGTCTGCAAAAGGTAAAGTCTCTAAAATGCTTGCCTTTAGGAAGTTAATAGCTGGAGTTGGGGCCTTTTTACGCGCAATATCTAGCATTTTTGCTGATGCATCTACCCCCGTAACTATAAATCCTCTTTGCGCTAGTACAGCACAATATGCCCCTGTGCCACAGCCAATATCAATAATATTTTTGTATGCTTTTTCATCCAAGGTGCTTTGTGTAGCAGCTAAGATTTTTTGATAATATCTTTTCTGAGAATTGTAAAATAATCCATAGACAGGTGAAATTAAATCAAATACTGTTTTTTTTATTTTTGGCAAGTGAACAACTTCCTTTCTGCTCTAACAGTGGCTTGCTGAAAGTTGGTAAGTTGGTTTGTTGGCGAGTTGGTTAGAAATATCTCATAATGTCAAACAGTTGCTAAAGAGTGGATTAGAATTAGAATATTAATAATTTGGAAGAAATTTAACAATAATAATTCATATTCATTTTGAACTCCTATCCAACAAACCAACTAGCCAACTAACCAACTAGTTTTATAATCAACTTCTATCTCTCACATTTATTGGAAAAACCTGCTGGTGGAACACCTAAAGCTTGGATTAGTCTTGCCCAATAATTTACCTGTGCTGCGGTACTAGCTAAAATCACAATTTCCCGCTCTGTAAAGTTTTCTTGCAAACTTGTTACTAAATCTTTTGCTATGCTGATAGGTGTTTGACTTATGGCTTTGACATAGTTTAAAGCTATTTTTTCTCTGTTGGAAAAAGTTGCCACACTAGCAAGCTCAATTTTACCCTGAAGTCCAGCCAGCTCATCCTTGCTGATCATATTTTTTTCATATTCATAGGAATTCATATCTAAACAAAAAGGACAAGAGGCTGCCAAAGAAGTTTGAATCCTGACCAATTGTAGGATACGGGCACTTAAATCTTTTTTACCATGAGCAACCAATAGCTCTAAAACTCCTGAACTGATAGCTACCTTTGGGTACCAAGCCAGTAGCTTTGGTACCAATAAATCCATTCCTGTTGCTTTTTTGGAAATCCAAAGCCCAATTTTTAAGTAACCTGGAATCTTGCTTGGTGTTTTAATAAATGCACTCATCACGATTATCCTCTCTATGCTTGCGTAGCTATGCAAAAGCCTACTTTAGCTCGACACAATTTGCTAAATCAACTGTAAAAAACTCACCTTTTCTTAGCTCGATATGACCTGAAGCGTATGGTTTTTCTTCTATAGTGATGTACACTTTATCCTTCCCGTAATAGATACCTAGAGTATTGGTAATGCTTTGGATAATCATCCCCTCATAACCAGAGCCTGCATTCATTTCACTGATTAGTTCCTTGCTGAAATCCACATAAATTTTTCCATCCTGATTAAGATACAGGCTATTAATTTTCACATTCGCCCCTAATACTCTGCCAAATTTTTCACTGGATAAATCCTTAAATGTCTTTTCAAAAGCTAACTTGGTTAAGTCATTTGTATTGAAAATGAGTTCTTTAGTTTGAAAATATATTTTATCTTCCTCGACATTTGGGTAGAAAAACTGAACTTGTTGCCTGAGAGGAGTGTTCATTTCAATTTTACTTAAGCTGGAAGTAATCTCAACTCCATTAGACATGAAAATAGTTTTAACTAACCCAACATGAGGCACATAATAGTCTAGCACTTTATCATACTCATTTTCTGTTGTCACTTCTAATGCTTGATAATTAGCTAAAGGGGTTGTTACTGGCACATTAAGATTGGAGATATAGCGTTTGCGTTGGTCAGCTAAAGTCCATGCTGTACCTTTTATAAGTGGCTCTTGTAAAAGTATTTCGGTTTTATCGCTATTTTTTTGCAAGAAATTTTCTCGGTAATAACTTTCTTCATGGGCTAGCAAAACTGTCAGTTGACCGTTTTTATTTTCTAGCACCTTAACCATTTCTGTGCCACCGTTATTAGACCTTATTTGTACACGATTTCCTGCTAGATAATCCACAAATACCGTATAACTAGCATACTCATTACCCGTGCCTTCATAGGTGTATTTTGCATTTGCTTGATAAACAAAATAATCAGCAAGTGTTAATGCAGCAGGAGTAGCTACTGTTACAGTTTCACCATTTTCGTTACTAGGTGGCTGAGCTTCGGGCTTGGCATTATTACAACTACTAAAAATACTTACAGAAAGTAACATACAGAAGATCAAGATAAGCTTTTTCATCTCATCACCCCTAAATTGTTAGAGTTTGATACTATTTGTTAACTTTGCAAATCCATACCTCTTAATAATTGTTGCTTTTATACTGAAAAGAAACATCAGCTTTTAAGAATCTCTTAATTTCTCTGCTCCTTTGAAAAAGTTCTTGGCTCCCGAATGATGCCATGTGTAAGGCTTCCCACATAAATACCCACCCACCAATTAAGAGACCCTCTAAAAATACTTTAGACCAAATATTGCTAGTAGCTGACTCAATTAAAAGCGTATGTAGCAAGATAAAAACTAAGGCAAAAAATACTAAAAATAAAGCATTCAGAAAGTTCCGCTTAATTTTCTTGTTTTCTGTCCTGCCAAAAAACTCATAATAATTTCGGTAACTTGCTAAAATCAAATCTTCCTTGGACTTTTCTCTATGTTCGTTTTTTACACAAAACTGTAGCTCAAGCTTTTTTTTCAGGGGGATATCCTCAGAGCATAAATCTAAAAATTCCGCTAAATCTGGGTGCATATCTCTTTTCTTAAAGGTAGAATTATCCCATTCGTGAAAAAAATCCATATAATCATCTAAAGCGATATAGATAATTATATTCCCATTAGTTGCATTCTCTCGGTAAGTATTTTCGTACATTGCTAACCTCCTAGCTAAGTAAGTCTACTCTACATATCTATGCATTTATTGTTTTATCCAAGTTTGTGTAGTTGAATTGAATTTGTAAGTACCTGCACCTCCGGCAGGACTATTATATAGCGTCATAAATCCATAATCATAAGGTGGTATTTTTATAGGTTCAGGCTTTGTTCCAAATGAAGTATAATCAAAAATAATTCCTGCACCGATGGTTATCTCAGTTAATGGGTTATATTGAAAGGCACCCCCAGCTATTTGAGTTACACTTGCAGGTATGTTTATTTTCGTTAAAGAGTTTCTTGAAAATGCTCCAGTATCAATTACAGTAATGCCCTCAGGGATTATCACACTCTGCAGGGATTTTTCCTTAAAAGAATTACGCCCAATTTCAGTTAAGGTAATCCCTGCAATTGTTGGAGGTATTACCACATTTACTCCTCCTGTTGTGAGATAATTGTTGGTCATTCCCATAGGAACTCCAAGGACTTTCTGCAGGACAAAATACTGGTCTGCTGTATAGCTAAGAGCTATACTGACTCCACTAGCTATCCATTTCTGACTCTCAATATTCCAAGTGAACTTAATATCCTTTTGTTTTGGTATCAGCAACTCATCTAAACAGCCTTTGCTTATCAGCTCCTGCATTCTAGCTTCATCTGTGCTAAAACCATCAAAAATATCATTATTTGTGATGGTTTTAGGAATACGGTAGTAAGTTGTTGCAGCATTTAAGCTGCCTAAACTTACCTTGTCCATTGTTGTTTTAGTATTTTCAAGATAGCCTAAATAACTCGGTATGCTAAATGCCGCCAAAATTGCTAATATTAGCAAAACTATAACCATTTCAATTAGGGTAAAGCCATGATTTTTTTGCTTTTTAGCGCACATTTTAGCACCGCCTCTGCTTTTAATCTTTATATGATTGCTTATAAATAGAGCTAATAATTAAGAATAATTCAATAATTTATTTACTATTTTTGCTTTTTTTTTTGGATTTTTTCACTTTTATTTGCAAAATGTATGCACTGCAAAGAACTTAAGCTATTTAACGACTTTTAATGTAGTAATATTAATAATATTGCTTGGATCAATAGTATGGAAGTACCAGTTTTTATCTAAATCATTATAGGTAATGTTCCAATTGTATGATGCTGGCATTTTTCTTGATCCTCCCACATAATCCTCTACCAAAAAAGCATATCCCGCCTCTGGCCTAATCGAAAGCGTTGCTCCACCTGGTTTATAATAAATATGATCAATTGGAGTACTCCAATCTGCTGGATTTAATCCAATATCAGTATAGGCATAATCTCCCCAATTTCTCCCATAACTGCCCTTGGAAGAAAACCTTTGCTGAATTGCAATGATCATTGCTGGGGCTATTTCCTGAAAGTTGTTACCTAAAGGGCTCATTGCGCTGCCTTTTAGCACTCCATGTTCACTACAGCTAATTTCCGTCATAATTATATTCCCATTTTCCAAGCTTGCAATGTACGTATAAACGCCTCTAGCTGGACACTGTTTTTCGTTGCTCCAATTTTTCTGTGCAAAAAGTTCGAAGTCAATATTTGATATTATTGCTTCTTTGCCTAGAACTGAGGTTCTATATAACCTTTGCATATCTCGGCGAGTTGCTTGACAGAGGTTTGTTTTTGTTTCATTAACAAAACCCAGTAGTACAGGAACGGCAAATGCCATTAGCAAAGTCAAGATTAAGAGTACAACAATAATTTCTAAAAGAGTAAAACCCTTTAAGTGTGGTTTGTCATACTGCATAATATCTGCGTCTCCTCGCCTTCGATAAGCATCTCTCTTTGTCATAATCTTACTCTGCTAAAAGAGCTAAGTCAATCTAATATATCTCACTAAAAAAGGTAGTTTAACGGCTTTTACACCGTCAAGCTACCCCAGTTTATTTTGGTATTTAATTTAAGTAACCTTAAACTAATGCACAATGTCCACTTAAATTGTTTCCACTAAGTTTCTTCCCTTTTCCTTCGCTAAATAAAGCGCTTGGTCTGCACATCTATAAGCCAATTCCAAAGCATCATCGCTTTCGTTTCTCAACTCAGCAACTCCAAAGCTTGCAGTTATGCAGACTTCATTTCCTGCCACTGTCATAAGCTTATTTTCGATAATTTTTCTCAATTTTTTAGCAATTAGGCTAGCATCTAACAATAAAGTTTGTGGTAGCAGAATTAAAAATTCATCGCCGCCCCATCTTGCCACTAGGTCTGCTGTTCTGGTATTTTCCTGCAAGCAAGCTGACACTTGCTCTATAACTGCGTCCCCAATCGGATGTCCATACCTATCGTTAATTTCTTTCAGGTGATCTATATCTAAGATAATAATGCAAGCATAATTTCCATAACGAGCCATCATTGCTAATTCTTGCTTAATAAGTTCTTGCAACCCTCGTCTATTGTAAAGCATAGTCATCGAGTCACGAAAAGCAAGTTCTTCTAATTCGTGATTCTTTTCTGCTAATTCTTGTTGTTGAGCTATAATAAATTTATTTTGCAAAATATTTTTAGCATTATTTTTCCACAAAATAAGGTTCATTGTAATACCAATTGCAACTGCAGATATTCCCTGAACTCTATTAGAAAGAAGCACCGCTGGGTCACTTTGCGTAACCCCAAGTGCATAGTAAAAAACAAAATAAGCACTAAGATAAGCTACTATTGCTCGTACTGGTCTCATTACAAATATTAATCCTATAGCAATACAAACTGATAAAAAAGCTGTAATATTGGTAGCGACTAATTGGTCAACTGCTGCAAGCAGGGCACCGGCCAACAAGAATATCATAACTGCAGTATTTTGTGCCACACTCATCAAAATATTTACCTTTGTTGCTCTTAGTTGCATAAATGCCAGAACACCTAACAAACACATAATTGGCAGCATTATGCTATGAATTGTAATAATTCCCCAAAGCCAGCTTAGCTCCTGCTTATCCTCTATTGCAAGTTGCGTAGCGAAAAGGAAAATATGGGCAAAATTAACCATCACTGCTAAGATAGCAATACTAATTAGTCTTTTATTATTGATCAAAACAACTTCTTCGGATATTGAGTTGTTAGTTTTAACTTCACGAGCAATTATATTCTTCATTATTTTAAGATATTTAAGGACAAAAGCTTTCCCTGACAATTTCAACATTCCCTTCAAGTTGGGTATCTATAAAATCATTTTCTTCTTGGCTTGTAAGTTTTAGATTAATAATATAATAACTATTACTAATAAGCAACATAAACAACTTGTTTTGTGTTTTTTTTTACTATACAACTTAACATAAACTGGTAATAACAAACTTTAGCATTTAGCAGAACTTGCTGATTTTTCACTAACTACTATATTTTATGGTACAAATTTTTCTTGTATTCTTGATAAGACATGAATATTTTCTCTTAATTTTTTTTACATTAATTTATTATTGTTTTACATTAATTTATATGCTATACTCACTTTAGCAACCTTAGGAGGTGCGTTATGTTCAAACTATTCGATCATTATGAGAGAGTTAGTCCACTGTTATTTATTTTTCAAATATTTATTCTGCTTGGAATCTGCTGGACTTTTGCTGGGATTATATTTTCTTTACTGAGTATTTACTCACTTTTACCTGCTATATTATTAGAGCAAAGTTGGATACAGGTTTTTTTGCCAAATATTCAGCTGTCAGTTGGTGGATTGGTTTTCCCTACGGTCTTGCAATCAAAATACATACCACAACTACTTTTGTATGCAGGTATTTCTCAGCTTCCTTTCTTATTTTTACTCTATTATGCTTGCGTAAAATTCAAATTGTTATTTAAGAGTTTTGAGCGCGTCCAAGAACCCTTTACCATTGCTAATGCTCTTGCCCTAAAACAAATTGGCATAGCAATAGTCTTGACCGCTCTTTGTCAATTTGCTATAGATTTTGGTTATGGTGGCTTTCTTTCACTCATCATAAATACAGCTGAATCTAATGCTGCTGGTCTGATTAATGTCATGCTTAATCTGCCAATGCTCTTTGTAAGCATATTACTAGCCGCTATTTTCTTTGGACTAGCAAAGATGTTTACGCAAGCTCTTGCTCTCAAAGAAGATAATGACTCTATCGTGTAAAGGGGTGGTTAAAATGATTATTGTAAGATTAGATCGCATAATGGCAGATAGAAAAATTAGCCTACTGGAGTTAGCAGAAAAAGTTGGTATCTCCAATGTTAATTTGTCGCTGATTAAAACCGGCAAGGTGAAGGGAGTTCGTTTTGCTACCATTAATAAACTCTGTCAAATACTCCAATGCCAGCCAGGGGAATTATTTGAGTATTTCCCTGATAAGTAGTAGCTACAGATACTTTATCAGGGCTAACAGTTTTACTCATTAATTCCTAGTTTTCACCTCTTAGCCATAGTATCTGAAATAAAAAAACACACTGAAAAGTGTGTTTTTTTATTTAAAACTATTACTCAAAAACTATTCTCTAATGGCTTTTTCTTGTTGTAGTTTTTTAATTTTTTTACTCATCTGCACATCTAATTTTAAGAACACCAGCCCTAATATTACAGTGATAATACCTGCCACAAGGTTCATGATATGAGCTTCACCTGTGCTAATGCTTGCAAGACCAATGACAATATTTATTAGCCCGACTATGAGTTCAAAATACATAAAGACTTTCCAAAAAGCACCTATTCTCTTAAAATGTCTTATTTTAGATTCTAAATCTGAATAAATGTCAAATGCACCTTCTACTGATTTTTTTCGAAAATATACCCAACGCAGGTAGCTAGCGACAAATTCTACACCATTTTCCTCTAGAAATTTAATATAAGCCATGCTTTCTGGGTGGGTTGGTAAATTTTCTAAAAACTCAATCCGATAGATATATTCATTATTTGGTGTGTCTGTGAAAGTATACCTACACCATGCATAATCTGTTAACGCTAAACCCTTAGCAGACATTTCATTAAGCCATTTTTCTTCTTTTTCATAATCCCAATATGCTTTGCGCACAATATGTTTCATTACTCTTCACCGCCCACGATTTTTTCGCCATTATCCAGCAATTCTTTTAATCTTACCATTTCTCCTAGCATCACCTTTTTTCCTAGCTCAGTTATGCGATACTCTTTTTTACGCGCATCTTTTTCCCCTTCAATCAGCTTAATCCAGTTTTTTTCTAGCAAGGTGTTAATCGCTCCATAGAGAGTTCCTGCTCCTAAACTCAACCTTTCATTACTGAGCTCTTTTGTATTTTGCATAATTCCATATCCATGCATGGGTTTGTAAAGGGATAATAAAATATAAAAAACCGCTTCTGTTAATGCACCTCTTTCAGAACTTTCTACCAAAATCCCCGCCTCCTTTATTACATCTTCCGATATATCGGTTAACGTAGTATTACTATATCGCTATCCGATATAGTTGTCAAGTATTTTACTAAAATGATTTTTGCAAACCAGTTTTTTAAAAACAAAACTATATATTGCATTTTGTTATATTATACCCACTTATTTTAGAATCTCGAGCTTTAATACTCAGCTTTTGCCAAAAAAAATACCAAGGCAGAGTATCTACACTCTACCTCAGTATTAAATTCTATCAAATTCTTCCTCCACCCTTGATACCCTACGTGGTCTGCCTTTAATATTTCTATTTTGCAATTCCCCTAAAACCATAGCTCCTTTAGCATTGAGGATTTCCACAAAAGTGGAAATATCTAAAATGCTAATTATTCCAATATCCTCTGCCGTTATCCCTTCAATACTACAAAGTGTACCAACGATATCCATCGCCCGCATCTTGGTCTTTTTACCGGCGTTAATGTGGATTTTCATGATATCTTCGCTAAGCTTAGCACCTTTTTCTTCCTTGGCTATTGGTCGTTCTTGGATTTTTTCGTTAAAAGCTGCTTGCGCTACTGCAACTTCTACTGCTGTTGGATGAGCTTTTTCCAACAATTCAACACCTGTAAACTCTAAGATTTCTGTTGGAAACCAGTTTTCCCGCTCTGTTACAAAGGTTATTGCCCTACCACTCTTGCCAATACGTCCTGTTCTGCCAATTCTATGTACATAAGTTTCTTCGCCTCTTGGCACATCAAAATTAAGCACTAGGCTTATATCATCAACATCAATTCCTCGTGCCGCCACATCTGTCGCAACTAGGTACCTGAATTTACCTTTTTTGAAGTTCGTCATTACACTAGTTCTCGCTTCTTGGAGCATGCCACCATGAATTTTTTCACAACCATAATGCAATTTTTGCAATTCCCTATTTACAAGGTCAACAACCCGCTGTGTGCTACAGAATATAAGACAGCTATCAGGATTTTCCAGTACAGTAACGGACCTTAAAAGAGCTAGCTTTTCTTTTTCCTCCACAAAATAAAACTCCTGCACAATATTATCCTTTACAAGATTCTCTGCAGCAATTTCTACCTGTATAGGCTCTTGCATATATTTTGCTGCTAAGCTGGCAACCCATTCTGGTAGCGTAGCAGAAAAAAGCATTGTTACAGGCTTTTGCGGTAGGTTCTTGATAATTTTCTCTACTTCGTCACGAAATCCCATATTCAACATTTCATCTGCTTCGTCAATTACCAAATATTTAATCCCATCCGTAATCAGGGTTTCCCGCTTTAAGTGGTCTAATACCCTACCTGGTGTTCCTACTACGATATGAGTTTTTTGCTTTAGCTCTTTTATTTGTCTGGTTATTGGTGATTTCCCATAGAGTACCGGCACTTTTATGCGCTTAAATCTCCCAATATTAAAAACATCTTCTTTTACCTGGAGTGCCAACTCTCTGGTAGGAGTTAAGATTAAGACCTGTGGTTTATTTTCTTCCCAGTCAACGAGTTCACATAGCGGTATAGCGAAAGCAGCAGTTTTCCCACTACCTGTTTGTGCTTGAACCAATACATCTCTTTTTGCTAAAACTAGAGGAATTACTTGAGCTTGCACCTCTGTTGGGCTAATAAAGCCAAGTAGTTCAATTGCAGTAAGTAAATCCGAACTTAATTTGTAATCCTTAAAATTTGTTTTTTTCATCGCATTCTCTCTTCTTCTTACTTGAATACACTTATTATACCATATGTCACTTTGTGACAGTTGGCTAGTTGGTTTTATGCCAAGTCCTTCTCAGCGCAATGCACAAAGTGCAGAGCTCTCAGCAGCGGCTGTGCCGCGCTCAGCAGTGACAAAGTCTCACTCAGCATCTATATTCCTTCCCAACCAACAAACCAACTAGCCAACTAACCAACGGTATTACCTTTCTTCCAAGATAACATAGTCCTTTCTCGGCTCTACACTCTTATATGCTGGACGAATAATTTTCCCGTCATTAGCTATTTCTTCTAATATATGTGCACACCAACCGGCTATTCTAGCAATAGCAAACAGCGGAGTATAAAGCTCTTCAGGGATATTTAGCATACTATATACTAGACCTGAATAAAAATCCACGTTAGCTGAAACACCTTTATAGATCTTGCGGTGTTTAGCTATTACAACTGGAGCCAAGTGCTCTACTAATTCATACAGCTTAAATTCTGCTTCGCAACCTTTTTCACCAGCTAATTCTTTTGCATAATGCTTAAATATCACTGCCCGTGGATCAGAAATAGAATAAACAGCATGACCCATTCCATAAACTAAACCTAATTTATCAAAAGCTTGTTTAGTAACTATTCTTGTAATATAAGCTTCAACCTCTGCTTGATCTTGCCAGTTTATAACTTGCATTTTCATATCTTCAAACATTTGCACAACCTTAATATTCGCTCCGCCATGTCTCGGACCTTTCAAGGATCCTAGAGCGGCTGCTACAACAGAATAGGTATCTGTTAGGGTTGAGGTAACAACATGAGCTGTAAAGGTAGAATTATTACCACCTCCATGCTCAGCATGAAGTACCAAAGCTAGATCTAGCAGCTTTGCTTCGAGCTGCGTATACTGATTATCTGGACGAAGCATATATAAGATATTCTCAGCAATACTTAAATCCGTTTGCGGAGCATGGATAAATAAGCTCTTGTTCTTATGATAATGATTATAGACTTGATAGCCATAAATTGCTAAGAGCGGAAAGCTAGCTATTAACTGAATGCTTTGCCGCAAAACATTTTTTTCGCTTATATCATCAGCATGCTCGTCAAAGCTATACAAGGTCAAGACACTTCTGGCAATCAAATTCATCATATCTTTACTGGGAGCCTTCATGATTATATCCCGCAAGAAATCCTCTGGTAATCGGTAATTATCCGCTAAAACCAGCTTGAATTCTGCTAGCTCTGTACTCGTAGGTAAATGTCCAACCAGTAAAAGAAAACAGGTCTCTTCAAATCCAAAACGTTTTTCCTTAATAAATCCGTCAACTAAATTTTCAATATTTATACCTCGATAGTTTAGTTGCCCTGGTGCAGGTATAGATTCACCTTCGTAGGTTATGTAGGAACTAACCTCACCAATACGCGTTAATCCAGCCAAGACTCCCTTACCATTTAAGTCTCTCAGTCCCCGTTTAACCTCATAACGCTTGTAAAGCTCAGTATCTAAATTATTGGCTTCTAGCGCCATTTGGCTCCATTTGTCTATTAAAAGATTTTGCTTTGCTTTTTCTTCATACATATTCTTATCCTACTCTCTTTAAGTACATCTTTATATTATATATTTTACTGCTTTTTGGCTAATTCCTCAATGATTTTCGCTTTTAATCTTATTATTAGCCTTTGAATATTACTTCTATTACTCCTACTTGATAACTTCATAAATATAATTGGATTGACAATAATAGTTGAGTGTACTACACTTATGTCAAATTAAATATTTCAATTTTGGTGCGCGCAAAGGCAACTAAGCGCGATAATAGGGAATTAGGTGTGAATCCTAAACAGTCCTGCTGCCGTAATGAGAGAGCAGTTTTTATGCGAAAGCAAAACCACTGGATAATTTCTGGGAAGGTTAAAAACTAGCGTAGACCTCTGAGTCGGAAGACCTGCCGGAATTATTTGCGTAGAAACCGCAAATGCTATGCTTTACAGCGATATAAGCGATAGCTCTAGACTTATGCTTTGGTACTGATAATTATTGATATATTCCAAAGTTTTGTTGTGGTTATTTACGTCATGGCTCGAAGCCATGGCGTTTTTTTGTCGAAAAAGCGAAGTGTGATAATGCCGTTTAATTTGAAAGGATGAGCAAACTGCTAAAAGGCACAGGTTAAATACTCTCTTACGCCCAAGAAAATAGTCGTATTCGTAAAGAAATTTTAGAAGAAAAACTAATAATGGAGGCATAACTCAGATGAAAAAAATTATTACTACAATCTCAATATTCTTATTAATAACTCTTGCTCTCACTGCTTGCTCTACTGCACCAAAAGCCGATGCAACCCCAACAGTTGCTACGCCTATTGCTAGTTCCACTTCAGTAGCAATTGACCTTCCTACCATGGATAGAGCTGACAATCCCATCACTGTTCCCAAAGAAGTCAAAACCATCATCACCTTGGTACCATCTATCGCAGAAGTCTTAATTGATTTAGGTAGCGGCGATAAAATTATTGCAGCTGATACTCAATCAAAAGCTCTGCAAGGGTTACCAGCTGATATTCCTTTTATTGATATGATGCAGCCTGACATAGAAAAAATTGTGGCGTTAAAACCTGATGTGATTTTTGCAAGCACTATGAGTATGGTGGGTGGAACAGATCCTTTGAAGCCACTAAAAGATTTGGGAATTTGCGTTATCTATATCCCTTCAAGCGACAGTATTGCAGGAATTTATGACGATATCATGTTTATTTCCAGCGTTGTGCAAGCAAATGAGCAGGGACAAGTTATAGTAGATAATATGAAAACAAAAATTGAAGCTATTCAAAAAACTGCTGCTACCATTACAGCTAAAAAATCTGTTTATTTTGAAATTGCCGCTGCGCCAGATCTTTATAGCTTTGGTAAGGGCGTTTTCTTAAATGAGATGCTAGAGCTGATTGGTGCAAAAAATATCTTTGCTGACCAAGCAAGCTGGATATCTGTCGCTGAAGAAAACATTTTAGCTGCAAATCCAGATGTTATCATTACAAATGTTAACTATATCGATAATCCAGTAGCTGAAATATTAGCTAGAAAAGGATGGGAGAATATCACTGCTGTGAAAAACAAAAATGTATATTATGTAGATAATATGTCCAGCTCACTGCCAAATCATCATATCATTGCAGCTTTAGAGCAGATGGCAAAGGCGGTTTACCCTGATAAATTCTAGCCATGAAGATAAAAATTAAGATCATAATTTCTTTATTAATCTGTTTTGCAGCAATTATTTTGGGCATTGGACTAGGTAGCATTTATATTTCTCCTGCTGATATCTTCAGTATCTTAGCCTACAAGCTTTTTTCCGCCCCAAAGTCAGCAAATATTTCAGAAAATTACATTGCCATTGTCTGGAATCTTAGACTACCTAGAACTCTTTTGGCATTTATCGTTGGAGGAGCTCTGGCCGTTAGCGGAACGGTAATGCAATCTGTTTTAAGAAACCCCTTAGCCTCTTCCTATACGCTTGGAGTATCATCAGGGGCTTCAGTTGGTGCGGCATTTGTTATAGTAACGGGCTTTAGTATACCAATTTTGGGTATCTTTACGCTTCCCTTTGTTGGTTTACTAGCTGGTCTTTTAACTGTTTATGTTGCTGTAAAGTTCGCAGCTAGGATGGATACTAAAATGGAAAACAATACCATTATCTTAGTTGGGATGGTATTTTCCTTATTCATAAATGCCATTCTGACCTTGATTATGTCCATCTCTAAGGAACACCTTGCCCAATTAACCTTTTGGCAATTGGGCAGCTTTTCCTTGAAGGAATGGACAGATATTGCCGTGCTATTCCCTATTGTGCTAGTTGGCATAACACTAATCATGCGCTACACCAAAGAAATGGATATCTTGACCTTTGGTGAAGAGCAAGCCTTTTCTATGGGCATTGATGTTTCTAAATTAAAGTGGCTTTTGTTAGGCTTAGCTGCCGCTTTAACCGGGAGTGCAATATCCTTTGTAGGCGTAATTGGCTTTATTGATTTAATTGCTCCCCATGTTGTTAGGAGAATCTTCGGTTCAGCCCACAGTATTGTAATCCCAATGTCTATGCTCTTTGGAGGTGCTTTTATGGTTATCTGTGACTTAATTGCTCGCACTATAATTTCCCCCTCAGAATTACCAGTAGGCGCCATTACTGCTCTTGTTGGAGCACCATTTTTTGCCTATATCTATTTTTCTAAAAGAAAGGTGCAATAATGATTAACTTAAAAAATGTTTCTGCAAGCTATAGTGGAATAAACGTACTCTCAGGGATCTCCTTGTCTGTAAAAGATGGAGAAAATCTTTGTATAGTAGGCCCCAATGGCTGTGGCAAGACTACCCTGATTAAAGCAATTGCTGGTTTAATTCCCAGCGGTGGAACTATTACCATCGATGGGAAAAACACTTGCAAAATGCAGCGAGCTGAAATTGGCAAGCAAATAGCTGTAATGAGCCAAATATCTAATATATATTTTTCCTATACAGTATACGAAACCGTACTACTTGGAAGATATCTGCATATGAAAGACAACACTTTTAAGAAACCTTCGAAAAAAGATTTGGAATATACTGAGTCCTGTTTAGATGCAGTTGGGCTTAGTCAGCTAAAAAATCAGCAAATAAGTTCTCTGTCAGGTGGTCAATTGCAACGAGTGTATCTAGCAAGGACTTTAGCACAAGAACCTCGGATTATTCTTTTAGATGAACCAACCAATCATTTGGATCTAAGACACCAAGCTGGGCTGATTGATTTTCTTAAACAATGGTCACAGGATAAGAAACATACTGTAATAGGAGTGCTACATGATTTAAATTTAGCAATGCGCTTAGCTGATGATATTTTAGTACTGGATAATGGGAAAATAGCAGCCTATGGTAAAGCAACCAAGGTTATCTCTACTGATTTGCTCAACAAAGTCTATGAAATGGATGTAGTTGAATTTATGACAGATTCCTTAAAGCGTTGGGAAGGATTTGCAGATAACCATTACTACGCTAATAAACTTCGTATTATAAAATAGGAGCTGAACGAAATGCAAAAAAAATTATACCGCAGCAAATATGAAGCCTATCCATTTCTATGCGATCAGCCAGAGGATTTACGCTGTGATTTTGAAATTTTAACCGATGAAATAGCTTGCCAAATTGGACTGTTGCATGCTTTAGTAAAAAATGAAGCTTTGCAAGCTGAGCTACTAACTCTTTGTGAGTTAGTTTATCATCTCAATCCCTCACTCAGAACATTTGTAACTGTCACCCAAGCTGAACTCGCTTGGTTAGAAGAGTGTACAAAAAGATTACAGAAAGAAACAAAGGATAGCTTCTTCAAATTTGTCTTGAATCAAGGATGTGAGAGTGCCTGCCATGCCCATATTATTCGTTCAAAATGCAAATCTCTCGTGCGCATGCTTTATCAGCATCTCCAGCAAGGTCATGCAGTTCCAGACATTTTGCTAGATTTTGCTAATCTGCTTTCCGGTTATTTTTTCCATCTTGCCTTAAAGCTCAATCAGCTAGCAGGGATTGCCGAAATAGAATTCATAAGTAGAAACTATTAAAAGGAGTCCTCAGATGACTGATTATAAAAACAAGAAATTTATTGCTTCCTATAGCTGTGGCAAGGATAGTACCCTGGCAATTTATCGAGCAATCAAAATGGGGATACAACCCATGGAGCTTATTACTACCTACAATCAAGATAAAAACAGATCTTGGTTTCATAGCATTCCACAGCCACTACTACAGCGATTATCCCAAGAAATTAATATCCCTATCTCCTTAATTGTCACAACTGGAGCAACCTATGCCGCTGATTTTGAAGCTAAGCTACGCTCCGCTAGTGAACAAGGCGCAGAGATTTGTGTATTTGGCGATATCGATGTAGCCGAACATTTAGCTTGGTGCACAGACAGATGCTCTGCGGCAGGACTTACAGCTTACTTCCCACTTTGGCAAGAAGAGCGAAAAAAACTAGTCTATGAATTTATTGATTTAGGCTTTAAGACAATTATCACTATTATCGATAATAAGCGGATGCCCGAGAAATTCTTAGGGTGTATTCTCACTAGAGAAATCGCCGATGAGATTGAAAAGTGTGGAGCAGATATTTGTGGAGAAAATGGTGAATATCACACTTTTACTTTTGCTGGTCCTCTCTTTTCTTTACCTGTTGCTTACAAAGTAGGGACAAAAATGCTGCAAGACAACTATAGCATTCTACCCATCTCTTGATACTTCAATTGCGAATAGCCAGAATTTCATGGAGCTAAGTCGAATCAAAAGTTGTTGTCTATCATGACGCAATTCAAACTACAAGGGAAACTAAAAGGTCTGACACCGATAGAATATCGGAATCAGACCTCAGTGGCACATTTATTTTTCATATTTCTAATTGACAAGATACAGTTATCTTGTCCTTTTACTTAGGCTTCTCATTCCAACTTTGCAAGTTTTTTTATTTTTCACTTTCAGTACTAATATTTTTAACTCTGTAATTCACAGCAACAATCGCCCCAAGTCCAGTGAATACGCAAAGCAGCCATACAATAATCTGTAAGATAGGAACTAGCCCTAAAACTGCAAGAATCAACAGACCAAGCAACACTAACCAGACTCCCCGATGAATTTCAGGCCAAGCAAAGCGTTTCGCCAGCCATGATCCGAGAAAAACTGCCACAATTATTTTTGATAGATACAAAGCAACAGCATATGCAATGAACAACAAGATGCCTACAGGTATCCCAATTACGGTAACCATCAAGAGAATAGTTAATATTGGCGTCATGATTAGGGCAATTGCTCCCATGCCAATTGTCTTCAATGGTTGTACAGTGATTTTCTCCGAAGTCCTTTTCCAAAAGCTTGGTTTCCAAAGTTTGATAATAAACCATAAGAAGAGCGAACTAGCGAAGCTTAGCAACATATTCACGACTTTCTTCATAGGTGTAACAACATTTTTCTCCGCTTTGGGTTCAGCAAGCTTCCAATCTGTCTTTCCTCCGATTTTTGAACCAGTAGCGATAGCTGCCTGTTGGCCACTTTTATAGAGAAAATCTCCTTTGATAATAGCACTAGGTAGAATTGAAATGTTGTTAGCACCCAGTTCAACATCTCTACCTATTGAACCATTTATGGAAATATCCGCGAAATTGCCGGTAAAATCGCGTTCTATCGAACCGTCCAGAACAGTTGTAGTTCCAGTTGCAACTAGGTCACGACCAATTATGGCCTCCTGGCCAATTGTAATATTCCTTCCTGCCAAAAAAACATCACCGGATGTCTTACTTTTAAGAGATATATCCTGTCCTGCACAATAGATATTTCCGGAAACATTCCCGTTAATATCTACCGTTTGAGCTGTCAAAAACAAATCCCCCTTGATATTTCCATTTATTATAACATTCTGTCCAGTAGCAAAAACAGTACCTTCAACATTTCCATCTACCCTAACAATAGTGTCAGCAAAAAATCCCATCCCATTCAAGGTTTTACCAGCATCTAAAATAGATGTATTCTGCTGATTCGCCCCAACTGCACCGAATATTATGGTCGGAAGTAATATTGCCGCCAAGAGCGTTGCCAATATCATGAGCATGACTCTTTTAGAAAAAACTTTATGTAGCTTCTTTAACATAGTTAACCACCCTTCCTAATAATTATATTTTATTTATAGCCCATGCCAATACTTGCTGCTAGCTAGATTTGTTTCAACAGCTAAGCTGATGAAGTCTCATTAGCTTAAATACTACTACATTGTATTTGTTTTTACTACTACATTCTATTTGCTTTTACTATTACTTATTCCTGCATTTAAGCTTTGGATTTTCTTTTTCATAAGTAAATAGATACTTAACCAAATTACCAGATAAATTGTACAGTAAATTCCAGTAAACAAAAGCACAGAAAACAGCTTAAGCTCCATCCAGCCAAGATAAATTGACATGGAAAAAGGATTACCTAAATCTCCTTGCTACGCTTACAAGTGGCCACAAGTAGTTGGTTATTTTTAGTCTTTAAGTGGTATTTAATCCCTGCAAATTGCAGATCTTTTTTCGCATACAACCTTTTCAAAGCCATTGTATTACTTTTTGTAATATATAATTGACATTTAGTAATTTATAGATTATACTAATGACAAAGGAGTTGATGCTTGCTTGAAAAATAAAAAAATGAAGATAGCTAGAATCGAATCTGAAGTATCCCAGGAACAATTGGCTGATTTAGTGGGGGTAACTAGGCAGACGATTAATCTGATAGAATCTGGCAATTACAACCCTAGCTTAAAATTGTGTTTGGAAATATGTAAGGTGCTTCATAAAACTTTAGATGAGTTATTTTGGGAGGAAAATTAGATGGATACAAAAAAAATCGTTAAAGAAGCTAAAGAAATTATTGTGGTAACTTTTGTGGTGGGTATCACACTCTTACTAGTTGGTATAGTCTTAACTTTGTTAGATATTAAACTCCTAGCTAATAATAAAGCTTTGGTAGGACTTTCTTTTCTACCCCTGAGTGTGGCAGCTATTTATTACTTTAAGCTGAGAAAAATTAATAAAACACCTCAAAAAATGCGCAATATTATCATTAATGAGAATGATGAAAGACTCTTAGCCTTAAGAAATGAAGCTGATGCCAAAGCTTTTAAGATTCTTCAAGGAGCATTGTTTTTAACTTATATGGGCTATACTTTAATGGTACCCGCAGATATTTTCGAGTCTGTTGGCTGGTGGATTATTTTCGTCCTCTTCTTTATTGCTTTTGTCTCACCGGGAATTCTGCAAAGTATTGTACTGAGGGAAGAAGAAACCAAGATAAAAGAAGAATAATAATACAGACAAATAAAGCAAAATACCAAGCCACATCTGGCTTGGTATTTTGCTTTATTTGTTTTGTAATTGTCTATCCGAAAAATAGCTGAGCAAGACTTCGTCTTTGTTGAGTGTGGCGCTGCCACGCTGAGCGCTTTGCTGCTGAGAATATATTAATAAATGTTTCCAATCCTTCTCAGCGCGATGCACAAAGTGCAGAGCACTAAGCAGCATCTTCACTGCTACTCAGCAGTGACAATGTCACGCTCAGCCGCTCTTTCCCTTCCTAACCAACAAACCAACTAGCCAACTTACCAACTATCTCTTAATCATCCCATTCTTCATCACCATGAGATCTACTTGGAGCTTTTTGTGTTGTTAAAGCAGTTTGGCTACTTGATGCTCCTGCTTTACCTAAAGCATTTGCCACTGCCTGCATAATTCCTTGGCTACTATATGTTGCTCCTGATACTGCATCAACATTAGCAGTCTGTCTACTAATAATTGCATTGGAAACTGTTGGGAAAGCACTATTATAGAACTGATTAGTGTCCCCTGTGGAGATTGTGCTGATACTAGTGACTTTACCATTTTTAACAGTGACTGAAACTGTGGTATTTCCATTAAAGCCGCTACCTGTTCCTTGATAAGTTCCATCTGCTAGAACGCCTTTTGTTGTGCTAACTTTTGTTGTCGCAACTTTCGTAGGTGTTTTTGTGGTTACTGCTGTCTGAGCACTAGTTGCTCCAGCTTTGCCTAAAGCACTTGCTACAGCTTGCATAATTCCTCTGCTACTATAGGTTGCTCCTGATACTGCATCTACCTTAGCTGTTTGTCTGCTGATGATAGCGCTACTTACACTTGGGAAAGCAGTATTATAATACTCTCTAGTATCCCCTGTAGAAATGGTACTAATATTAGTAATTTTACCAGCTTGAATCTTTACAGATACCTTAGTACTGCCATTAAATCCGCTGCCTGTACCCTGATAAGTACCATCTGATAAAACGCCTGTTGTTGCGCTAACTTTAACTGCTGCTGGTTTTTTTTGCGGTTGTACGCTTACTGCTGTCTGGGCGCTAGTTGCTCCAGCTTTACCTAAAGCATTTGCTACTGCTTGCATAATTCCTCTGCTACTATAGGTAGCTCCAGAAACTGCATCAACTTTTGCTGCCTGTTTTTTGATGATAGCGCTAGATATGCGTGAGAAAGCTTTTTTATAGTACTCAGGTGTATCACCTGTAGAAATTGTACTTATCTGGTCTATTTTACCATTCGTAATATTTACAGAAACTTTTGTACTACCATTAAAGCCACTGCCAATACCTTGATATGTTCCATCTGTTAAGCTAGTGTTTGCACTGTCCACAATATTGATAGCTACTGCTGAAGCAGAATTATTTTGGCTTTGTGTCTTGTTGTTCATTTGACCGTTTGCTACTACAACTCCACCGGAAACCTTCGCTTTACCTAACGCATTTGCTACTGCCTGCATAATGCCTTGGCTACTATAGGTTGCCCCAGATACTGAGTCCACTGCTGAGGATTGACTACTAAGAATTGCATTAGTAATACTTGTAAAAGCTCTATCATAAAACTGAGGATCATCACCAGAGGATATTGTAGTAATACTGTTAATTTGGTCATTTTTGATAGTAACCTTTACTGTAGTTGTAGCTCCACTAAATCCAATGCCACTTCCCTCATAAACGCCATCTTTATAAATACGATTAGCAACATCAACTGCATTGGTATTTATTGTCACCGCTGAAACTTGTGGAAGTCCTACTGCATTTGCTGCAAAGCTGCCAGCATAATAGAAGCCTGTCATTAAAGATACTGCTACTGCACTTACTATGAGCGGTCTTACATCCTGCTCAGTAATTGTCAGTGTCACATTTTTTCTTGGACATACGCTGACGCATTTCATACATTGAATACATTCGCCACTGTCTACTTTATCCATAGTATAGAGTGGAATCCCCATGGAACAATTTTTGGTACACATACGGCATTTTCCACAATCAGTTGTTACTTTTTTAATCTTGGCAATCCTCAGTCCTGAGGTAAGTGCGAATACAGCTCCCAGCGGACAAAGGTAACGACAGAAAAAGCGTTCTACCAAGAGCGAACCTGCGATAATTAGACCGATAAAAACTAATCCCATTAAGAGATTTGTTGCTACAAAGGATAATGCCGGTAATCTGCCTACTGTAAAGAGCATTCCAAAGGCATCCCAAGGACTAGCTGCCATAAATATTTTGCTATTCATAGTCCATATTAAAACCACAATTAGTAGTAGCACTACATATTTGAGGTATTTTAAGTACTGGTCAACTTTTTCATTAATCTTGAATTTGTTTTTTAATACATTTTTAGAAAATGCATAAAGCAAATCTCCCATTGCCCCAAAAGCACATAACCAACCGCAAAAGAATCTTCCTAAAAGCATAGTCAAAGGGATAATACTTATTGCTGAAACCAGTTGCGGCAGTTGCTGTGCTAAATTAAAGCTTTGATTAATCAGAGCTAAATACATTTGCTGTATTCCACTGAAGGCATTGATATAAAGCATAGGTAGAAAGATAAAGAATATAGTTTGCACAATTACTCGTGCTATTTTTATAATGGAAAATTTAAGCTTTTTCATCACTACCGCTCCTCTTAAAAGAATTTTTTAAGCCTGCTGTTAAGAATATTTCTTGATTCTGAGTTAGAATTATTGCTTCCGCTTGTACACTTTGTAAAAGTGGTAATCCAGCTTCTGGTCCAAGTACGAAGAGCGCCGTAGTTAAAGCATCTGCATCCATGGAATTTTGACATATTACCGTAACACTGAGTAATTGATTTTGTACTGGATATCCGGTACGCGGATCTAAAATATGGTGATAACGTATTCCGTCCTTTATAAAGAATCTTTCATTGCTACCGGAAGTTACTATTGTTTGATCTCTTGTCTCCAAGCTACCCACATATTCTCCCCGCTCTGCTAAAGGGTTTTGGATGCCTATGCGCCATGGACTGCCATCTGGTTTGCTACCTATTGTAACGATATTTCCTCCCAAATTAATCAGTGCATTAGTAATTTCATACTCAAGTAAAATCCTTTTCACCTCATCGGCTGCGTAACCCTTAGCAATACCACCTAAATCTATTGCCTGACCTGAGTGCTGTAGATAGGCTGTTGATGCAGCTTCATCTAAAATTAAAGCTTTATAATCAACTAATTTCATAATTTTATGAATCTCTTGCTTTTCTGGAATAAAATTATCTTTGTGTCCAAAACCCCAAAGTGCAGTCAGTGGACGAATTGTCATATCAAAAGCACCTTTGGAATCTTTGGAGAATTCTAAACCCCTCTTTAGCACTGCTAGCGTGTCTCTGTGAATCTTTCGTGGTTTCACTCCTGCTTGCTTATTGATAGCTACTATATCACTGCCCTTGGTAAATGCAGACATCCTATGCTCTATCTCTTGTACTCTTTTTTCTGCAGCTCTAGTTGCTTGTGCACTTTTTATTCCGTAAGCCGTAATAATATTTATAGTTCCTAATGCGGAAAATTCTTTGCTTTTCATAGTTTCCCTTATCCTTTTTCAGTATATGTTGATTCTAATCGCAATGTTTGATTTGTAGATGTTTTTTATGTGAATGTTAGATGATTTTTCAATAATTAAGATTTGGATAATAGTTGTTTTTACTATAATATCACACTACCTTGCAGGGTAGCCATATTTTTCTTCTGCTTTTACGTTCTCATTATAATATTGCAACATTAAAACAACATTAAAATTTAATTTTTTTGCAAATTTTTTTAAGTTTTTATATTTACGTATAACGGTAATTTTTCTGTATATTTGGAGTTTATGCAATAGTTTTTTTCTTATCTTACCTCAAATTCTCCCTATTCTATTCTTTGGTTAAATGTTACAATAGCACTAGAATAAACTTTTAGGAGAAAAATATGCAGGTATATTTAGATAATGCTGCCACCAGTAGAATAAAACCCTCTTGTGTTTGGCAAGCAATGGAAAACTATTATTTCCACAACAATACTAATCCTGGTCGCAGTGGCTATAATTTGTCCTTGCAGGCTGGGAAAATTGTATTAGATACTAGAGAAGCACTTGCGCAGTTTTTTAATGTACCTAAAGCCACCCAAGTCATTTTTACCCAGAATATAACAGTAGCCTTGAACATCGCCATCAAAGGCTTACTACAGCCTGGTGATCATGTACTCATCAGTGCATTAGAGCATAATGCTATTTATCGTCCTATAGTAGCCTTGGCAGAGGCTGGTATTATCACCTATGATATCATTGAGCTAGACGAAACGGGAGCTTTAAATCTTGCTGAACTTGAAGAAAAAATCCTTCCTCATACCAGCATGATTGCCATGACTCATGCTTCAAATCTTAGTGGTGATATTCTGCCTCTGGAACAGGTTGGCAAAATTGCTGCTGCTCATCAGCTTTATTTCATCATTGATAGTGCACAAACTGCTGGTCTAATACCTTTAGATATGCAGAAACTTGGTGCTACAGCACTTTGCTTTACAGGTCACAAACACTTACTAGGCCCAGTAGGTACAGGTGGAATGTGCGTAGAGGAAGCTGTGTTAGAAAAGATGAATACCCTTTATGAAGGTGGAACTGGTAGTATTTCTAGCAGCAAACTCATGCCTGACTTTTTACCAGACAAATTTGAAAGCGGTACAATAAATGCCCTAGGACTAGCTGGCTTAGGAGCAAGTGTTAATTATCTGTTACAGCAAGATTTGGCTAGCCTACGTAATCATGAGTTACAACTAATGCAACAATTGCAAGCAGGCCTTATGGAAATTCCTGGCTTTATCATGTATGGACAAGCTGATATTCATAAAAGAGTAGGCACCCTTGCCTTTAATTTTCAAGATGTTGATAATAGCGAATTATGCAATATCTTAGACGAGGATTATGGTATTATGGCGCGTCCGGGACTTCATTGTACACCTTTAGCCCATCAAAGCTATGGTAGCTATCCCCAAGGTGCATTACGTTTTAGCTTAGGAATGCATACAACAGAAGCCGAGATAGAGTATACAATTTCTGCAATCAAGAGTATTTTGGGTAATTAAGGGAGTCTAATATAAATTCATAATTCTAAGCCAAATTCATTCACAATTCATAATGATTCACAATTCATAATGCACAATTAAAAAAATAGGAATAATTCACAAACAGATTTATTATAATACTTAAAAGCAAAATAAAAAAAGTTATGGTTGGAGGGATTATGAAAACTGATAATGTTATTTTAGATAAAAGCAAAGTATTTGCAATAAAAATAATTAATATTTATAAGCGTTTATGTGATAGTAAAAAAGAATATGTTTTATCTAAACAGCTACTAAGAAGTGGCACAAGTATTGGAGCAAATATTAGAGAAGCAATTCGTGGACAGAGCAAGGCAGACTTTATCCATAAAATGAATATTTCCTTAAAAGAAGCAAGTGAAACAGAATATTGGCTTGAATTATTGTTTGCTGCAGATTATCTAACAAAAGATGAATACGCACATATTTATTGCGAATGTCAAGAAATAACGAAAATTTTAATGGCAATAGTAAAAACGAGCAGAATGGACAACTCTCAATGAGAATTCGTCTGTTCTGCTCGTTTTTTATTCTAATTAAACATAGTATTTTATAATTTTTGCACTTTTCACTTATAATTATGAATTTTGAATTGTGAATTGTGAATTTTTTTTAAGGTTTGATTTTATTTGTAAATTACTAATCACCACATCACATTTTTCTTCTGTCCTTGTTGCTCGGAAATATGCCTCTTCCAAAGGAATCCACTCCTCTGCAAACCTTTGCCACTTTACAAATCCGCTTCTTTTAATGATCCTACTTTGCTGCTCTTCAGCATCTACTGTCATGAAGATTTTTAAGTCATAGGCATAGCTAAGTGTTGGATGCAAGCTATAAACTCCCTCGATAATGTTGAGGGGTTTTATTGGAAATTCTTTTGCGTCCTTAAATCTTTGTTGCAAGCAATCAAAGGGCTGATAACTAAAACTCTTACCTGCTAGTAGTGGTAGTAAAACTTCTGCTTGCAAACGCTCATAGGCTACATTTCCACCTGCTTCTGCTAGTCTAACAGATGATCTTTGTGCTGGCTGCAAGAAAAAATCATCCATGCTAATGATATTGCAGTCGTAAAGCTTGCCTAGCTTCTCTGCTAAGCTACTTTTACCGCTACCACTTCTACCTTCAATGGCAATTATGATGGGAGTTTTCTGTTGCAAAGCTTGCTCGATGCTTGTCTGCAACAGTGCAAAATCCTCAAGTTTCATTAACTAATCCTCAAATTTGCTCTTTTTAAGCCCGTCAGTAAGAGAGGAATTAAGACCAGTTGTAAAATAATCCCAGGTAAAGCTGTCACAAAAGCACCTGTGAGGAATATCTGCCAGCTAAATCCCTCAGAACCAAAGCCTAAGAGCAGCATTTGAGCAAGGCCTAGTGCTACTCTACCAGCTAGCATTGCGCCCAAGAGAGCTATGATAATCTTAGTCTTTTTCACTAATAATCCAGCTACTACGCCATAAGCAATCAATTCGCACGCCATATAAATTGCTATAGGATACATTGGTGGCATACCAAAAAAGAGACTACTAAGAAGTGGGATTAATAACCCTACTATCCCACCTAACTGATAGCCACATAAAATTCCACATAAAAGCACAGGAATATGCATAGGTAAAAAAATATTACCAGCCATGCCTACCCCGTGAAATGCTATTGGTAATACCAGCCCTAGTGCGATAAAAATACCAGCTAAAACTAATTTTCGTGTTTTTTGTTGCATTATTTTACCTCATTTCCTAATGTTAGTAGCTTTGCTCGCAAGAATTCTCTTAATGGAATACCTGCATCTTCGTCTAGTGTTGCCAGCTCACGATTTGTTAATTTTTTAGCAAAGGATTTTTCATCAACTTTACCTTTTGGAGTTATGGCAAAAAAATTCAAGTACAGCTTATTTTCCCGTACCTGATAATCACCCTGATGATAGGGAACAAAGTGTATAATTACCCGCTCAAAAGCACATTCCATACCGATAAAATGATCAAGATTTAAGAGTTTAATCTGCTGCGCCATAGCTAGGGTTTCTTCCTTATACTCCATAGCCCAGAGATTATTTGTCCAAAATCCCCCTTCAGCAAGATTACGACCATGGAATATTTCTCTATATGAGATCCCAGAAAGTACTCTACGGACCGAATTAAAGCTAAAGTCTTCATCATAAATACCTAAAAAAGCCGGCATTTGATTTACTTGGGCGATATAAATCTCACTTACCTTAGCATTTTCTCTGCTCATCTGCCAAAATACTAACATAGCTTCTAAAGCTTCATAATCTATTTTTATGGATTTTAGCACTTTTACTCCTTTGTCTAATAGTTGGTTTGTTGGTTAGAACTAGCAATAATTAAAAACTACCTAGCTTAAAGAAAATTCGCAATTTGCAATTGGTTTTTAACACCTATCCAACTAACCAACTAGCCAACTTTCCAACTGGTTTTATTTTGAACTCCTATCCAACTTTCCAACTGGTTATATTTTGAACTCCTATCCAACTAGCCAACTTTCCAACTTTCCAACTGGTTTTATTTTGAACTCCTAGCCAACTAACCAACTAGCCAACCAGCCAACTGGTTTTTCACTCAATTCAATTCATCAATTGTCAAGCTAAAGCTCTCGATGAAATGAGCTAGAAAATATTTCAGCTCTGCTGCCTCTTCTGCTTGCAAAGCCTCCCATAAAGTGTGCTCTGCCATCTCGAATTCATGATTTCCTGCTCTGCGTTCTTCTAGGCATTTTAAGTAAGCTGCTAGCTTATCAGCTAGCTTTACAATACGGTAAGCTTCTTGATCAGCTTGGATTGGTATTAAAAAGCTTGTATAATCAGGTTTAAGTTCTTCAGGTAAAAGCTCTAAAAGTTTTTCACTAGCTACCTGCTCTATTCTTTTATAGGCCTGCTTTATTTCAGGATTAAAATATTTAATTGGTGTAGGTAAATCTCCTGTAATAACCTCGCTAGCTTCATGATAAAGGGCTAAAATCAAAACCCTTTCTACCTGTAAATTACCATTATAAAACTTATTCTTAATCACCGCTAAAGCGTGAGCAAGCATGGCAACCTGTAAGCTATGTTCAGCAATATCTTCCTGATGAGTGTTGCGCATCAAACCCCAACGCTGGATGTATTTCATACGAGCCATATAGGCAAAAAAATGTTCGCCCATTAATTATTACCATGTAATTTTTTCGTAATTTCTGCAACATGCTTGCCTTGTTGAAAAGCCAATTTTCGCTCATTCTCAGAAATACCCCTGCTAGTTCCCTCACCACAAGTGCTATAAGCGCCGTAGCAGCTTCCACCTGTGATTTCATCTTCTAGATGTGCTTCTGTAATAGCTAATGAGGTAGGACAACCAACAATAATATAACCAAAGTGCAACATAACCGTATGTAATCCGCGCAGCACATCATCTGCCCCACCGTTTTGATCTGCTGCAGCGGAAAAAGCACTGCCAATTTTATCTATTGTTGCACCATTAGCCCAAAATTCACCTGCTGCATTAAGAAAGCTGAGCATTTGTGCACTCATTTGACCAAAATAGGTTGGCGCACCTAAAATCACAGCATCCGCTTCCACTAAATCCTCTACCGCTGCTACAGGAATATGCTGCAACAATTGCTTGCTTTCATAGCCATTCATTTCTTTGAGGATGCTTTTTGGCAAAGTTTCTTCTACCTGCTTAATAGTCACCTCAACATTTGGTACACTAGCAGCACCTGCAGCTATAGCTTTAGCCATTTCATAAATATGTCCATAAACACTGTGAAAAATAATATTAATTTTGATCATCCATTTTCCCTACCTTTTTTTTATTGAAAGCCAAAACGACTAAAATCCCACTGCTTAATGCTATGAGCATGGCAATCGCTAAAAATCCTTTGCCTAACCCAATATATGTTGCTACTAAACCAAACACAATACTCCCAATAGCATTACCTCCATCAATGGAACTCTCCTGCACCGAAAAGGAAGTCGCCTTTAATTCTCCCCTAGTCGCACCTCCAATTCCTGTTACCACACAAGTAACCGCACCATTATTTCCTATACCAAAACAAATAGCTGCTAGAATATATGCTATATTACCAAAATATTGTACCGTAAACATTGCTACTAAGCCCGCAACTGCAAAACAAATAGCAGGCAATAAGACTCTTTTTATTCCAAATAAATCCACCAAGCGCCCTGCAATCAGGCAAGCTAGAAAACCAGTACCTGAAATGAGAAAGAGAAACAAGGCCGAAGACCAAATATTAGGAATTGTCTGTAGATAGATACCTGCATTACTCATAATCGCTCCATATCCCATCGAAAAAGAAACAATTAACAGATAAAAAAGTATTAGCTTTTTATTTTTTAGCAGTTCTTGATAGTTTTTCAGCAAAGACTCGTGTTTAGTCTTTTCTGTATTTTTACCAGTTTCTGGGACAAGACTGAAAAGTATACCTGCAATTCCTGCCATTAAAATATTAGCTATAAACATTTCTCCGTAACCTATTTTACTAATACCAATCGAAATAACCGGTCCAAGCATAAATCCGAGATTTAAGAAACCACGATAAATACCCATGCAACTTCCTTGTACTGCATTTGTTGCGACATCGCTTACCACCGAACTGCCCGTGGACATAAAAAATGCTAAGCCAATTGCTTGCACACAGCGAGCTGCTAAATGTAAATAGAAGCTTGGTGCCCACCAAATGAGTAATGAAGCTAAGGCAAACGCTACAGCACTTGCTAACATTGATGGTTTGCGACCTTTTCTATCTGCTATAGGACCTAAAAATACCCGTAAGATAATGGCAACAATACTATAAAATGCTGTGGAAATTCCAACCTGAGCTACCGTTGCACCTTTAGACATCAAATAAATTGGTACCACTGTAAAACTTGTAGCCATATTGCTAATTAAAAAAAATGTACCTAAAAGAAAAAAAATAATTTTTTTATTGCTTAAAAACTCTTTGACACTAGTTACCTGCATGCTTGTTTTGTCCTCTCTCTTGCTATACGCAACAGTTCTTTTCGCTCATCTTTAATCTTTGCTAAAAGCCATGCACTACTCCAACTTTCTAGCTCATTTATCGTTTCAACACCGCTATTTACTTCTGTATGCTTGCTACTAATTGCAGAAGCTATTAGTTGTGAAGGAAAAATTTGCAATCTTCTAATTCTTAACCCTAGTATAAGTACATTATCCTGCAGCTTTGGCAAAATCCTAGCAACAAGCACATTGATTTCCGTTTGAACTATCATTTGATTGCAATGGCTCAAGTATTCATTACAAATAGCTAGTAAATGCTTTTCCAATTGCGGTTCTGGCATACATTTACTACTTAAATAGGCATCTACATTTTCTATTAAATATGTTAGTTCCATTTTTACCTTAAAAGTACTCTCATCAACTAAAAAAAATTCCTGCTCTGCTAAAATATATTTGCGTTCTGCCAAGCTTATGGAAAAAGCTGGATATTCCAAAAAAGGCCAGATAAATCTAATTCCTGGCATTAAAACCCGCCGCAATGTCCCAAATCTCTCCAGCACAATTGCTTGTTGTTTTTTTACTAGTTTTACTGATTTTAAGCATAGCCACAGTAAGGCAATAATTCCAAATGCCAAAACTATTTCTCTGGTAATTTCGATAATTTTCCACCCCCAGTTGTGAGCTAGCATCTTAGTCCATCTCATTATATGCAAAGCCAGCAGATTATTCAACCAAAGATTTGCACTACGAGGTAAACATAACAAAAAGCACACTACAGTTGTAGCGTACTTATGGATAATGCTCAAAAGCAATAATTCTAGCTTTCACCAAAATTCTTGCTACCAATTACACCTTTATTTTTCCAGTTACCTCTTTTGTAATTATATATGATAATAACTATTCCAACAATCCAGCTTAGACCTTCTGACCACCAAACGCCCGTGCGACCGATCTTCGGCATTAACAGATAAGCAAGCCCAATATGTGCAATCATAGCAGTAATTGCTACCATTGTTACTATCTTTACATCCCCTGCACCACGCAAAAAGCCTTGTAAGATTAGTTCAAAACTAATGATAATAAAGAATACGCCAATGATATAGGCATACTCTACCCCAACCATAATTGCTTCTGTACTTTTACTTGGATCTAAAAAAATGCTCATGAATTCTGTTCCCTTGGTGTAAATAACTAGCATTACTAATATTGCCGTTACTACTCCCATCACAGCTCCCGCAAAGAGACCTTGCTTTGCTCTTTTAACATTATTTGCTCCAATATTTTGTCCCGTGAAAATAGCAACAGCATTGCTAAAAGCAAAAAGTGGCAAAAATCCCAAACTAGTAATTTTATTTGCCGCAGTGTAACCAGCAGTTACTATGCTTCCATAATAATTAACAAAGCGTTGTGCAAAAACTGCTTCCAAGGAAAAAATCATTTGTTGAATGCTTGACGGAACACCATAGCGGATTATTTGGCGCAATAGATTCCAAGAAAAAATCATTTCTCCTATGTTAAAGTGCATTATTGGCACCTTTTTCCAGCTATAAATAAAGCAGAGTAAAGCAGCAATTGCTTGAGCAATAACTGTTGCCCAACCAGCACCTGCTACTCCCATATCTAAGTACACTACAAAAATATAGACTAGCAAGATGTTTATCAATGAAGCAATAATCAAAAAATATAGCGGAGTACGGGAATCACCAAGTGCCTGAAAAATTGAAGCCAAGATATTATATATAAAAATAAAAATCAGTCCAAAAAAATATATTCGTAAGTATACCCCTGCTAGTGCTGCAATATTGGCTGGAGTATTTACAACTCGCAAAAGGAAATCCGTCAAAAAATAACCTCCGACACTCATCAACACAGAAAAAGCTGACAAAAATACCATGGAAGTAAAAATTACTTGTTTGGTTTCCTTTAACTTCCCTGCGCCATAGTACTGTGAAATTACTACGGAACTACCCATAGTAAAGCCAATAATAATTGATACCAGCATATAAATAATTGGAAAGGTGCTTCCTACTGCTGCTAAAGCATCTTCTCCAATATATTTGCCTACTATAATCGTATCCACAATGCTATATAGCTGTTGAAAAATATTGCCAAATAATATGGGCAGTGCAAAAAAGAAAATGTTTTGAAAAATATTACCCTTCGTCATATCCCTAACCATTTTGCTCCACCTTTCAATTTTATGATACCTTAATAAAATACAAAAAGGGCTATTACGTCGGGTTTGTAATAGCCCTTTTCATTCTATCTAAAATCTTAAAAGATTTGATAGTAAAAAAATGTTTATCTGTTTCATTGTCCTACTATTTAGGCTCCAACATTCATGATGAAATATAATTTAAAACTAATTTTTTTCTTGATATAGCTTTCCTATTTTCTATATTTTCCTGTGCCAGCTCTTTTACTTAATTCAATAGCTGCATCA